>NZ_JBHSKJ010000013.1:0-248328 GCF_042657885.1 Streptomyces aureoversilis | reverse complement strand
ATTCCGTTTCCGGCCCCCTGTTGGAGCGGGGTTTGTTTCGCGCCTTCCGGCGTGATCACTACTTTAGCGGATTTCCCCGGTGACTCCTAATCGGAGTCCGAGGCCTTCACAGTCCGAATTTCGGCACGCCGAAATCCATCCTGTTCAGGGGCCGTGCAGTGGTGATTGCCGCCGGTGCGGCTCGAGTGGCCGTCTCGGAACCGTCATGGCTCCGTGACAACTCGGAGAACACTACTCATGCCCCAGGGGCGTGTCAAACGGTCTGGACCAGCCCCTGCCCGGCCCCTGCCCGGCCCCTGCCCGGCCCCCGTTCACCCCCACCCGGCCCCCTCGTCCGGCCCCTCAGTCGAGGTCGCTGAGCCGCCCGCCGGCGTCCGGCTGGGCGTCCTCCACCCTGCGCAGCAGGCGGGTCAGCATCTCGCCGAGCCGGCCACGCTCCTCGCCGGAGAGGTCCTGGAGGAGTTCCTCCTCGAAGACCGTGGCCATGCGCATGGCCTCCAGCCACTTGCTGCGGCCTTCCTCCGTAATGCCGACGATGACGCGGACGCGGTTGTTCTCGTCGCGCTCCCGGGTCACCAGGCCCTCCGCGACCATGCGGTCGATGCGGTGGGTCATGGCGGCAGGGGTGAGGCCGAGCCGCTTGGCGAGGTCGCCGGGGCCCAGGCGGTAGGGGTCGCCAGCCAGGACGAGGGCCTTGAGGACCTCCCACTCGGCGTTGCTGATGCCGAGCTCGGCGGTCTGGCGGCCGTAGGCGACGTGCATCCGCCGGTTGAGGCGGCTGAGTGCCGAGACGACCTTCTCGACCTGGGGGTCGAGGTCCTGGAACTCGCGCTGGTAGGCGGCGATCTGTTCGTCGAGGCTCGGCTCGGAGGCGCCGGGGCCGGGGGTGTCAGCCATGCCCGGCAGTATGACACGAACTGATTCGCGCTAAAGCCCTTCGCCATGTACTCTTTAGCTTCGAACTTTACTGTTGAAGTCTTCAGACCTAGACAGTCCCGCCCCTCAACCTCGACCTAGGAAGGTGAGTGTGACCACCGCGATGGGCGCAGCTCTGCGCCGGATCCAGCTGGGGAACGCCCTGAGTGCGTTCGGCAACGGCTTCACCGTCCCGTTCCTGTTCATCTATGTGTCTCAGGTACGGGATCTCGGTGCGGGCACCGCAGGCATGGTGCTGATGACGTTCGCCGTGTCCGCGCTCGTCGTGCTGCCCTTCGTCGGTCGTGTGATCGACCGGCGGGGTCCGCTGCCTGTTGCCGTCGTCGGTACGGTCTCCGCCGCCGTCGGGTCGATGGGGATGGGGCTGGCGTCGAGCGAGTCGCTGGTCTTCGCCGCTGCCGCGGCGCTGGGTGCCGGTATCGCGGTGATCCAGCCGACGCTGGCCACGATGATCGTCTGGTGCTCGACGCCGACGACCCGGTCGCGCGCCTTCGCCATGCAGTTCTTCCTGAACAACCTCGGCCTCGGCCTCGGCGGTCTGCTCGGCGGGCAGCTCGTGGACACCTCGGATCCGGGCAGCTTCGTGCGGCTCTTCGCGATCGAGTCGGTGATGTTCCTGGTGCTGGGTGCCGCCGTGGCGACGGTGCGGCTGCCGCAGGCCCCCAAGGTCGAGGACGCGGTCCCGACGGACGAGGGCGCGAAGGGCGGCTGGCGGACGCTGCTGGGCGACCGGGCCATGGTGCAGCTGTGCGTTCTGGGCTTCGTGATGTTCTTCGCCTGCTACGGACAGTTCGAGTCGGGTCTGGCGGCCTTCGCGGTCGAGGTCACCCGGATCTCGCCGGCGACGCTGGGCATCGCGCTCGCCGCGAACACCGCGGCCATCGTGCTGGCGCAGTTCGTCGTCCTCAAGCTGGTCGAGGGGCACCGGCGCAGCCGGGTCATGGCGCTCGTGGGTGTCATCTGGACCGTTGCGTGGGTGGCCGCGGGGGTCTCGGGTCTCATTCCGGGGGCGCACGGTGTGGCGACCGCGCTGCTGATCTCCACGTACGCGCTCTTCGGTATCGGCGAGTCGATGCTGTCGCCGACGGTCGCCCCGCTGGTGGCGGACCTGGCGCCGGCGCGGCTGGTCGGTCAGTACAACTCGGCGTTCGCGCTCGTGAAGCAGCTCGCGCTGGCGGTCGGGCCGGCCGTGGGCGGCCTGATGGCCGGTGGCGGTCTGTACGTGGCGTACATCGTCATGGTGATCGCGTGCTCCCTGGGGATCACCGCCCTGGCCCTGCGGCTGGGCCGCCGGCTCACCCCGGCGCAGGACAACCCGCTGCTGGCGAAGGCACAGCGCCGCGCCAAGGCGGCGGAGGAGCGTACGGCGGTCCACGCCTGAGCACGCGCCTCCTAATAAGAGGCGCATATAAGAGGAGAGGGAGGGCGCCTGTGGCGCCCTCCCTCTCTTTCGTCATCCCTGCGTCACCCGTGCCCCGCCGGCAGGGCGAATTCGCACCAGACGGCCTTGCCGCCGCCCGGTGTGCGCCGTGAGCCCCAGGAGGAGGCGATCGTGGCGATGATCGAGATGCCGCGTCCCGCCTCGTCGGCGGGCTCGGCGCGGCGGCGCCGCGGGAGGTGGTCGTCGCCGTCGGTGACCTCGATGATCAGCCGGCGGTCGGTGCGGCGCAGGCGCAGCCGCATGGGGGGCGTGCCGTGCTGGAGGGAATTGGCGACGAGCTCGCTGGCGGCCAGGACGCCCAGGTCGCGCAGCTCGGTCGGGAAGCGCCAGCTGACGAGGACGCCGGAGGCGAAGGCGCGGGCGCGGGGTGCTGCTTCGATGCCGCCGAGGAGCTCCAGGGCGGCGTTGTGGAAGAGCTCGGCGTCGTGGCCGGTGCGGGCGGGGTGCTGGAGGACGAGGACGGCGACGTCGTCGTCGTGGTCGGCGGTCACGCCGAGGGCGCGGATCAGGCGGTCGCACATGACCTGGGGCGAGCCGGTGGCGCCGGCGAAGGCGCGCTCCAGGGCGGCGACGCCCTCGTCGATGTCCTCGGTGCGGCGCTCGACGAGGCCGTCGGTGTAGAGGACGGCGCTGGAGCCGGGGCCGAGGGGGATGGTGCCGGAGGTGTGCATCCAGCCGCCGGTGCCGAGGGGCGGGCCGGTGGGCTCGGCGGCGCGGCGGACGGTGCCGTCGGGGTCGCGGACGAGGATCGGGAGGTGGCCTGCGGAGGCGTAGACCAGGCGGCCCTCGTTGGGGTCGTGGACGGCGTAGATGCAGGTGGCGATCTGTGTGGCGTCGATTTCGCTGGCGAGGCCGTCGAGGAGCTGGAGGACCTCGTGGGGTGGCAGGTCGAGGCGGGCGTAGGCGCGGACGGCGGTGCGGAGCTGGCCCATGACGGCGGCGGCTCGCACTCCGCGGCCCATGACGTCGCCGATGACGAGGGCGGTGCGGCCGGCGCCGAGGGTGATGACGTCGTACCAGTCGCCGCCGACGGCGGTGTCCTTGCCGCCGGGCTGGTAGGTGGCGGCGACGCGCAGGTCGTCTGGTTGTTCGAGCTCTTGGGGGAGGAGGCTGCGCTGGAGGGTGACGGCGGCCTCGCGCTGGCGGCGCTCGCTGGCGCGCAGCCGTTCGGCGGCTTCGATCTGGTCGGTGACGTCCGCGGCGAAGACGAGGACGCCGGGCTGTTTGGCTTCGGTGGCGCCGACTTCGATCGGGGAGCAGGTGAAGGTGTAGTAGCCGCTGCGGGGGCGGGTGTCGGGCTCGGTGGCGGGGGCGGTGCTCTGGTGGGGGACGTCGGCCGCGGGGGCGGTGTCGCTCGCGGCGGGGGTGGTGCCCGGGGCGGCGGCGAGGTTCATCGCGGCGTTGACGTCGGCGGTGACGCGGCGGGACTTGACCGTGCGGGGCCTGCCGCTGCGCAGGACCTGGTCCATGAGGGGGAGCAGGCCGAGCTCGGTGAGCTCGGGGAGGGCTTCGCGGGCGGGGGCTCCGGGGCTGCGGGCTCCGAAGAGGGCGGCGTAGGCGTCGTTGACGTAGGCGATGCGGTGCTCGGGGCCGTAGACGACGGCGACGAGGGCCGGGACCTTGCCGAGCGTGTCGTGGACGGAGAGCCCGTCGAGGGTGGGGACGGGGCCGTCCGGTGCGGGGGCGGGGGCCGGGGCGGCCTCCGCCCGGGCGGCGGGCACGGAGCCGCCCGCCGCGGGCGCGGGCTGTGCGGGGGCGGCGGTGCGGTCCTTGCGGTCGGCGCGCGCCGCGGCGCGGCGCTGTGTGCCGGGGAGCCGGGCGCTCCAGCGGGTGAAGTTCACTGAGGATTACCTCGCGGAGTCGTTCCGGACCAGCTCGGCGACGGGGTGTGGCCGTTCCGCGTGCCCGGCGCGGGGCCGCGGTCGTCGGTGCGGGGGACTGCCCCCGGGGGAATGCAGCAAACGTCCGAATCCTCGTAATTGTTACTCTTCGCAGGTACGAGCCCACCCATGGTCACACGACCAGTGTGGCCGACCGGACTGACATCCGTCAGACGTCGGCCTCTCCGGGGGAGTTCCCGGCTCCGCCACAGGGGCCATGACCTGCTTCAACTCGCTTCCGGGTGACGTCCGGTGTCTGCGGCGAGTTCGAATTCGGCCCGGGGGTTTTCGAGCGAGCCGAGGGAGACGATCTCGCGTTTGAAGAGCCCGGTGAGGGTCCACTCGGCGAGGACGCGGGCCTTGCGGTTGAAGGTGGGGATCCGGCTGAGGTGGTAGGCGCGGTGCATGAACCAGGCGGGGTAGCCCTTGAGTTTCCTGCCGTAGACGTGGGCGACGCCCTTGTGGAGGCCCAGGGAGGCCACGGAGCCGACGTACTTGTGCCGGTAGTCCTTGAGCGGCTCGCCGCGCAGTGAGGCGAGGACGTTGTGGGCGAGGACCTTGGCCTGGCGGACGGCGTGCTGGGCGTTGGGGGCGCAGACGGTGGTGGCGGGGTCGTCCGCGGTGAGGTCGGGGACGGCTGCCGCGTCGCCGGCGCCCCAGGCGTGTTCGACGCCGTCCACGGTGAGGGCGGGGGTGCACTTGAGGCGGCCGCGGCCGTTGAGGGGGAGGTCGGTGGCGGCGAGGATCGGGTGGGCCTTGACCCCCGCGGTCCAGACGAGCGTTCGAGTGGGGAAGCGGGAGCCGTCGCTGAGGACGGCGATGCGGTCCGCGCAGGAGTCGAGGCGGGTGTCGAGGCGGACGTCGATGTTGCGGCCGCGCAGCTCGCGCAGGGCGTAGGCGCCCATCTCCTCGCCGACCTCGGGGAGGATGCGCCCGGTGGCCTCGACCAGGACGAACTTCAGGTCGTCGGGTTCGAGGTTGTGGTAGTACCGCGCGGCGTAGCGGGCCATGTCCTCCAGTTCGGCGAGGGCTTCCACGCCCGCGTAGCCGCCGCCGACGAAGACGAAGGTGAGGGCCGCGTCGCGGACGGCGGGGTCGCGGGTGGAGGAGGCGATGTCCATCTGTTCGAGGACGTGGTTGCGCAGGCCGATGGCCTCCTCGACGGTCTTGAAGCCGATGCCGTAGTCGGCGAGGCCGGGGACGGGCAGCGTGCGGGAGACGGAGCCGGGCGCGAGGATCAGCTCGTCGTAGCGGATCTGCACGGCGCCGGTGCCCTCCTCGCGGGAGGCGAGGGTGGTGACGGCGGCGGTGCGCTTGGCGTGGTCGACGGACCTCACCTCGCCGATGACGACCTGGCACTTGTCCAGGGTGCGGCGCAGCGGGACGACGACGTGGCGGGGGGAGATGGAGCCGGCCGCGGCCTCGGGGAGGAAGGGCTGGTAGGTCATGTACGGCTCGGGGTCGACCACGATGACGGTCGCCTCGCCGCGCTTGAGCTTCCGCTGCAGCCGCAGGGCGGTGTACATCCCGACGTAGCCGCCGCCGACCACCAGAATGCGCGCCGGTTCCTTCGCCAAGGCCACTCCTCAGTCCTCGAGCACAGCTCCCTCCCCATGACGCACCCCCGGCAGGAGTTTGTCCACAGGCCGTGCGAAATGTATGACCGGGCGGCGGAGCTGATCCCTCCATGGTGGCGCGCCGGTTCGAAGGACAGGTGCGCAGGTCAGGGTGGCTGCGGTGGGGTTGCGGGGTGGTGCAGAATCATTGTGGAGGGGGCATGTACTCCAATCGGGGGTGTCCGGTGCGGAACTACCCCTTCTTTCTTGACCTGGGCTCAACTATGTTCGTACTCCGTCGGGGTGTCAGAGACGTGCCCCGGCAGTCAGGGCGGGGAGTCTCCGGGGGGAGACGTCATAACCGGGGGAACACATATGCATATTCAGGGCTCTCATTGGTCCACCGCTGTCGCGCCGTCGGAAGCGGGCGGTGGCCGCAGCACGCCTCTGCGCGTGGACGCCCAGCGCAATCTCGAGCACGTTCTGCGTGCGGCCCGCGAGGTCTTCGGCGAGCTGGGCTACGGGGCGCCGATGGAGGACGTGGCGCGCCGCGCCCGCGTCGGCGTGGGGACGGTCTACCGCCGCTTCCCCAGCAAGGACGTCCTCGTCCGGCGGATAGCCGAGGAGGAGACCGCCCGGCTCACCGAGCAGGCCCGCACCGCGCTGGGCCAGGAGGACGAGCCGTGGTCGGCGCTGTCGCGCTTCCTGCGCACGTCGGTGGCGTCGGGCGCGGGGCGGCTGCTGCCGCCGCAGGTGCTGCGGGTCGGCGTCGACGGGGAATCCGAGGAGATCGAGGCGCGGGTGCCGCAGCAGCGGCAGCCGGGCGCCACCGGTGGCCAGCTGCATGAGCTGCGGCTGGTCGAGCAGCGGACGGCCGCTCCCGCCGAGCGGCACGACGCGGGTGCGGCGGCGCTGCTCGAGGTCGTCGGCCGGCTCGTGGAGCGGGCGCGGGCGGCGGGTCAGCTGCGTCCGGACGTGACCGTGGCCGATGTGCTGCTGGTGATAGCGACGGCCGCGCCGTCGCTGCCGGATGCGGTGCAGCAGGCGGCGGCGTCCTCGCGACTGCTGGACATCCTGCTGGAGGGGCTGCGGTCCCGGCCCGCCGAGTAGGCCGTTGCCTGCTGCGCAGGCCCTGCCTGTCGCGCAGGCCCTGCCTGTCGCGCAGGTCTTCTCTATGACGGGTGCGCCCGGTCCGGCTTTCCCAGCGGGCCGGGCGCATCCGGAAGTTCCTCCCCGTTCGGGTGACATCCAGTGCGCCATGCAGCCGAAGTCACCCCGGACGGGTGGTTGATGCCCATGCCGAGCTGGTGACGGGCGCCACTGTGCCACGCTTTCGCGATGTTCGGGATTGCCGGCATGTACAGGGGCCTGCGCTATGGGTGTTGACGGGCAGGAAGATCCGAGCGGGAGCGAGAAGGCGGACAGACCGTCCTTGCCCCGGCCCTCCGACGAGGGCGGTTCCGCACCGGCCGGGGAGCCGGTCGGCGGCACCGGTCCGAGCGTGCCGCGGCAGCGCAGGCGCAAGCACCGGCGGACGGACGCCGCCGCCGATGCGCCCCTGACCGACACCCAGCTGGTGGCCCGGATGCGAGCCGGCGAGAGCGATGCCTACGAGGAGCTCTACCGCCGCCACGCCCCCGCGGTGCGCCGCTATGCGCGCACCTGCTGCCGCGACAACCACACCGCCGACGACCTCACCAACGAGGTCTTCGCGAGCACCCTGCAGGCCGTACGGGGCGGGGCCGGGCCCGATTCGTCGGTGCGCGCCTATCTGATGACCACGGTGCGGCGGGTCGCGGCCACCTGGGGGAAGAGCGCCAAACGCGAGCAGCTGGTCGAGGACTTCGCCGAGTTCGCCTCGTCGGCGGCGCGGCTGCCTGCCACGGAGGACGGGGAGGGGCTCGGGCCGGGCGCGGACGTCCTGGCCATGCAGGAGGCCGAGCACTCCCTCGCCGTGCAGGCGTTCCGCAGTCTGCCGCCGCGGTGGCAGACGGTGCTGTGGCACACCACGGTCGAGGAGGAGTCGCCGAGCGAGGTCGCGCCGCTGCTGGGGCTGACGGCCAATGCGACGGCGGTGCTGGCGCACCGGGCACGCGAGGGCCTCAAGCAGGCGTACCTGCAGGCGCACGTGAGCACGTCGCTGACGGCCGGCGGTGACTGCGCGCGCTTTGCGGACCGGCTCGGGGCGTACGCGCGGGGCGGGCTGCGGATGCGGGCCGAGCGGGGGCTGCGCAAGCACCTGGAGGACTGCGCCCGGTGCCGTACGGCGGCCATGGAGGTCGCCGACGTCAATGAGCGGCTGCGGGCGCTGCTGCCGGTGGCGGTCATCGGCTGGTTCGCCGCCGGGTTCTCGGCCAAGGCTGCCGCGGGCTTCGGGGCCGGTGCGGCCGGGGCGGGGACGGCCGCGGGCGCGGGGGTGGCCGCTGCGAGCGGAGGTTCGGCAGGGGCGGGGGCCGGTGCCGGCTCGGGAGCGAGCGCGGGAACCGGGGCGAGTGCGGGATCCGGGGCCGGGGCGGGCTCCAGCGCGGGCGCCGGGGCGGGCGGGGCTTCCGGTGGCGCGTCCGGAGGCGGTTCCGGTGGGGCCGCCGCGGGCGAGGGACTGGGGGCGCCCGCGAAGCTGGCCGTCGTCGGCGGCGTGGTGGCCGCGGCGGGTGCCGCCGTCGCGTACGCCCTGATGGGGCACTCCCCCGCGCCGGACCGGGCGCCGCAGGCCGAGGTCAGCGCCGCCCCGGTGACGCCCGCGCCCAGCGTGACGCCGGAGCCGACGCCGTCACCGCGTCACTCCCCCAGTCCTGCGCCGACGCCCTCGGCGAAGCCGACACCGACGCCGAGGGCGAAGGCGCCCGCATCGCCGCAGGCCGTCCGCGTCACCCCCGTGCCCGCTCGTCCCGTCCACGTCGCTGCGCCGAAGCCGCGCCCGAAGCCCTCGCCGCCGCCTTCCGCGCCCCCCGTCCTCAGGCCGTCGCCCTCGCCGTCCCCGTCGCCCTCCCCCTCTCCCACGCCTTCGCCTCCTCCCCTGCCGCCCCGCATCTACCAGCTGAACCAGCTCGTCTACGCGGGCTTGGGCGACGGCACCGGGCCGGAGGTCCGGCTGGACGTGCGCAGCTGGCTGTGGCAGCGGTACGGCCTGCGGGTCGGCGGGGTCCCGTACGGGCACGGCGTGAGCGTGCACGCGCCCTCGGCCGTGACCGTCGACCTCAACCGGCCCTGCACGGCCTTCGACGCCCTCGTGGGCGTCGACGACATGTCCATGGGGCTGGGAGCCGCGCGGTTCTCCGTCTACGGCGACGGGGTGCCCCTGTGGCGGTCCGGCACGGTGCAGGGCGGGGAGGCGGCGGTGCCGGTGCACGTGCCGCTGTCGGGATACCGCAGCGTCCGGCTGGTGGTGCATCCCCGGCAGGGCATGGGGATGGTGGCGGTGTCGGACTGGGCTCGGTCGCGGATCTCCTGCGGGTAGAGCGCGGGGTGTGGGGTGTGGGAGGCGAGTGGCGGGGCGCAGGGGGCGGGTAACGGGAAGCGGGTGACGGGGGGTAGGTGACGGCGCCGTCCGCCGGAGGCGCCAGGCGTCCCGTCCGCCGGAGGCGGCGCCGGCTCCCTCACAGCCCCGGCCCCCGTGCCACCCCTCCCGCCACCGCCCGCTGGCGCGGTGCCGCCGAACCCGTCCAGCACGTGCCACGGCGGGCCAGCAGCCGCCGCAGCCACACCTCGGTGGAGACGAGCTCCGCGAGGCCGTCCAGGGGCAGCGCGCGGCCGTTCGCGGCCCCGTGCAGCGCCGCTCTGACTACCCGGGCCTCGACGAGCCCGGCGTCGGCAAGGAGCGGCGCGTCGAAGAGCTCCAGCAGGGGGCCCGCGGAGACTCGTAGCCCCGCCCGTACGGCGGCGGCGTGGGCCGCGTGCGAGGTGGCGCCCCAGCCGGGCGGGAGTTCGCGGACGCCCGCCCCGGCGAGGACGGCGCGCAGCACCGAGGCGCGCGCCCCCGGCTGGACCCGGAGCGCCTCGGGCAGGGCGCGGCAGGCCCGTACGACCTGGTTGTCGAGGAAGGGGGCGTGGAGGCGCTGGCTGCGGACCTCGGCGGCCTGTTCGAAGACGCGGTGGTCGGCGGCGTGCCGGGCGAGGGCGGCGGCGGCGCGGCGTTCGCCGGGGCGCTGTACGAGCCCTTGGGGCCGGACGGCAGCGGCCTGCAGCCGGACCGACACCTCGGCCAGGGCTTCACCCGTGAGCCAGCGGGCGGCCGGGCCGGGCCGGCACCAGGTGAGCGCGGCGAGGGAGGCGTCGACGGCCCCGCCCACTCCGGCGGGGAGGGCCGGTCCCGGCATGTCGTCGACGACGGGGAAGGCCGTGGCCCGTAGCTGCCCGGCGGCCGCCTCCAGGCCCTCCCGGTAGGACGTGCGGGCCAGCCGGCGGGCCGCCCGGTAGACGGTGAAGGGGATGAAGAGGGCCTGCGCGGAGGTCCTGTCGGCGCGGGCGAGCGCGGAGACGGGGCGCAGCAGGTGGCGCCGGCGGCGGTCCATCAGGAGGTCGGCCAGGCGCGCCGGGTGGGCGTCGAGCACTTGGCGGGCGCCGTGCCCGACGAGGTGGTCCGCGCCGCCCACGGCCAGCCGGTGCCGGTGGCGCTCGGCGGTGACGAGCGCGGGGCCCGGCTCGTCGGTCAGGGGTCCGCCGGCCAGGTCCGCGTAGGGCAGGGCCTCCTCGCCCGCGGCGACGACGATGTGCCGCAGCCGGGGGTTGGCCGCGATGGCGTGGGCCCGTTCGAGCTCGGCCTCCCGGACGCGGTTGTCGTCGGTGACGAGGTCGTTGAAGGTGACGGCGAGCAGCCGTTCGCCGCCGCCGGTGCCGTGGCCCAGGGGCGTGCCGGGCATCCCGGGCAGGCCCGCGGCGAGCAGCGCCAGGGTGGCGGAGGCGCTGCCGCCGGAGAGGTCGGCGCCGATGCCGGGGGCGGGGCCGCCGCGGGCGGCGCGGCGGTGGGCGGGGCCCATGCCGGGCACGGGGCCGGGGTCGAGGCCGCCGAGGCCGTGCTCGGGGGCGTGCCGGGGGGCGGCGAGGCGGGTCCGTACGGCCTCGACGAGCGCGCTTCTTATGCCTTCGACGGCCTTCTCGGGCTGGAGCTGGGGGGCGGAGACGGCCAGCGACGCCGTGGGTTCGTAGCCGGTGATGTCGCGCGTGCCGTCGCGCAGCACGAGGGCGTGCCCGGGCGGCACGCGCCGTACGCCCTTGTAGGGCGTGCCGTCGCCGAGGGCCTCCGGGGAGTCGGGGCAGGCGAGGAGGGCGGCGAGGTGGCCGATGTCGAGCTGGGCCTCGATGAGGTCGGCGAGGGGCAGGGCGGCGGTGGCGTAGGCGGTGCCGCCGGCCCAGGCGGTGTGGAAGACGGGGCGGGCGCCCGCCAGGTCGCCGACGACCGTGGTGCGGCGGCCCACCTGGGCGACGGCGGTGTAGCTGCCGGGCCAGGCCGTGAGGTGCCGCAGGGCGCCTCCGCGGGCGGCGACGAGCCCGACGCGCAGCTGCTCGTCGCCGGCGCCGCAGCGGCCGAGGACGGCGAGGCGGGTGAGGGGGTCCAGCTGGACGACGCGGACCTCGTCGGGGCGCCAGTCGCCCACGGCCCACAGGGGGGCCGGGTCGCCCCAGAGGAGCTGGGCGCCGACGGGGTGAACGGTGGGGCCTTCGAAGCCGTCGCGGCCTCCGTAGCCGGGGCCGTTGGGGGCGTGACCCACGCCGTTGCCGCCGTAGCCGACGCCACTGCGGGGGTAACCGGCTTCGCTGCCGCCGTAGTTGCCATAGCTGTCGTAGCTGCCGTAGTTGTCGTGCGACGGGGCACGTTGCTGCCCGGTCCCCGCGGTGGTGCTGCTCCACCCCACCACCCAGCGCATTCCGCCTCCACAGGCTGTGGACAACCGACGTGGACAACCGACCGAGCACCAGCTGGACGGCCATCAAGCGCTGCCATCCGCAGTCATCATGCACAGGAGGTCGCCGGTTGCCACAACGAGACCACCACGAAAGAGGCAACCCATTGGTCGCGCCTTTCACCCCAACTTGCTTGATTGCGGGGCGAAGTGGCACGCCGTCCGGCCCTGCGCACGCAACCGCCATGCTGTCACGCACGGAGGCGGGAGACGCCCCACGCGCGCGTGCGGCGCGCCAAGTGACTGCCGCGGGGCGGCGGTCGGGCGCTACGGGACCGCCTGCGGGGCTACCCGCGGGACCGCCTGCGGGGCCGCCTGCGGGGCCGTCTGCAGGCCCTGCGGGACGACTGCCGGGCGACGGCGAGGCGACTTCCGGTGGTGGCGAGGCGACTTCCGGGTGGCTGCCCGAGGGCAGGATCCGGCCAAACTCGGGGCAGCGGCTGCACGGGGGCGCACTCGCCCAGTGCTTCGACCCGCACGTCGCGGTCCGGGAGGCGGTCAGCCGCCTCCCGGACCGGTCCGCCGCCCGCGGGGAATGAGGCGGCGGCTTCCCCCAGCCCACTGGATCCAGGCAGCGGGCCAACCCACGCGACTCCCATGGAAGCGCTCCCGGGATGGCGCGGACAGAGCGCACGGCGGGCGCACAGCCACACACAACCGGAGCACGTGCCCCTCGATGCACGTCCGCACGGGCCAGAATCTCGCCATCCGGGACACCGCCTCTTAACGGTCGGGATGCGGGGAACTACGCTGGGTTTACGAATGCCCCGCGCCTATGCCGGGGCGGGCGTCGCGTCGTCGAGGGGTGCGCATGTCCAGGGAGCCACGCGGGCCGAACGAGAAGCTCGGCACCGTCCTCGCCCTCGCCGGGATCAGCAACGCCGGTCTCGCGCGCAGGGTCAACGACCTCGGTGCGCAGCGCGGATTGACGCTTCGCTATGACAAGACGTCCGTCGCGCGCTGGGTCTCCAAGGGCATGGTGCCTCAGGGAGCGGCGCCCCATCTGATCGCCGCGGCCATCGCCGGCAAGCTCGGCCGGCCGGTCCCGCTGCACGAGATCGGCCTTGCGGACGCGGATCCGGCCCCGGAGGTGGGGCTCTCCTTTCCGCGCGATGTCGGCCAGGCCGTGCGGTCCGCGACGGAGCTGTACAGGCTGGATCTCGCCGGTCGGCGGGGAGGCGGCGGCATCTGGCAGAGCCTGGCCGGATCCTTCTCCGTCAGCGCCTACGCCACGCCCGCCTCCAGGTGGCTGATAACCCCCGCCGACAGCTCCGTGGCACGCGAGGCCCACACGGCGGCCGGGGAGGCCGAGAGCGCGGGCGGCCCGGACGGGGCCATACCGCAGCGCGTGGGCCACAGTGACGTCAGCAAGCTGCGGGAGGCCGCGGAGGACGCGCGCCGCTGGGACTCCAAGTACGGCGGGGGCGACTGGCGTTCGTCGATGGTCCCCGAGTGCCTGCGGGTCGACGCGGCGCCCCTGCTGCTCGGTTCGTACAGCGACGAGGTGGGCCGTTCGCTGTTCGGCGCCACCGCGGAGCTGACCCGGCTGGCCGGGTGGATGGCCTTCGACACCGGCCAGCAGGAGGCCGCGCAGCGCTACTACATCCAGGCCCTGCGGCTCGCCCGCGCGGCCGCGGACGTGCCCCTGGGCGGCTACGTGCTGGCCTCGATGAGCCTGCAGGCCACCTACCGCGGCTTCGCCGACGAGGGCGTCGACCTGGCGCAGGCCGCCCTCGAGCGCAACCGCGGCCTGGCCACCGCCCGCACCATGAGCTTCTTCCGCCTCGTCGAGGCGCGGGCCCAGGCGAAGGCCGGGGACGCACCGGCGTGCGGTGCCGCGCTGAAGGCCGCCGAGGGGTGGCTGGAGCGGGCGCGCACGGGCGATCCGGACCCGTCGTGGCTGGACTTCTACAGCCACGAGCGGTTCGCGGCCGATGCCGCCGAGTGCTACCGCGACCTGCGCATGCCTCGGCAGGTGCAGCGCTTCACCGAGCAGGCGCTGGCCCGCCCGACGGAGGAGTTCGTCCGCTCGCACGGGCTGCGGCTCGTGGTGTCCGCGGTCGCCGAGCTGGAGTCCGGCAACCTGGACGCGGCCTGCGCGGCCGGCACGCGGGCCGTGGAGGTGGCGGGCCGGATCTCCTCGGCGCGCACGACGGAGTACGTCCGCGACCTGCTGCACCGGCTGGAGCCGTACGGGGACGAGCCGCGGGTGATGGAGCTGCGGGAGCGGGCGCGGCCGCTGCTGGTGTCGCTGGCGTGAGGGGTGTCGCCGGCGTGAGGGGCTCGCCGGCTTGAGCCGTACCGTCGCCGTGAACGTGCACGATCCGTAAGCGCGTGATCACTTCCTTGGGCTCCCCTGCCTGACCTGGGTTTCGACCGGTTGTCAGTGGCGCAGGTCATGATGGGGGGCGTGGGTGAGGCGCCGAGGGGAACCGGCTGCCCGGTCGCGGGCACGCCGGCAGGCGCGGGGAGGTGACGTGGTGAGGGCGTACGACTGCGATGTGCTGGTGGTCGGCGGCGGCATCGTGGGCTTGTCGACGGCCTTTGCGATCACGCGCGCCCGGCCGGGTACGCGCGTCGTGGTGCTGGAGAAGGAGCCGGGTCCGGCGCTCCACCAGACCGGGCGCAACAGCGGAGTGATCCACAGCGGGATCTACTACCGCCCGGGTTCGCTCAAGGCGCGGTTCGCCGTGCGGGGCGCGGCGGAGATGGTGGAGTTCTGCGCCGAGAACGGCCTGCCGCACGAGATCACCGGCAAGCTGATCGTGGCCACGGACCACGCGGAGCTGCCCCGCCTGCACGCCCTGGTCCAGCGCGGCCGGGAGAACGGCGTGCCGGTGCGCGAGCTGGGCCCCGCCCAGATGGGCGAGTACGAGCCGCACGTGCGCGGCGCGGGGGCCATCCACGTCGGTTCGACGGGCGTGTGCGACTACGGCGCGGTGGCGCGCTGCCTGGCCCGTCTGGCGGAGGAGGCGGGGGCCTCCGTGCGGTACGGGGCGCAGGTGCGGGTGATCGGGCGGCGTGGTGCGGCGGTCGCGGTGCGCACGGGGCTGGGCGAGGTGCTGCGCGCCCGCGCGCTGGTCAATTGCGCGGGGCTGCACAGCGACCGCGTGGCGCGGCTGGCGGGCGATGATCCCGGCGTGCGGATCGTCCCGTTCCGCGGGGAGTACTTCGAGCTGGCCCCGGGGCGTACGGATCTGGTGCGCGGCCTGGTCTATCCGGTGCCGGACCCGGCCTTCCCGTTCCTGGGCGTCCATCTCACGCGCGGCATCGACGGCACGGTCCACCTGGGGCCGAATGCGGTCCCGGCTCTCGCCCGCGAGGGGTACGGCCGCATGACGCTGCGTCCCGGCGAGCTCGCCGGGACGGTGGCCTGGCCCGGCTCCTGGCAGCTCGCCCGGCGCCACTGGCGGTACGGGGCGGGGGAGGTCCGTCGCTCGCTGTCCAAGCGCGCCTTCACGGAGGCGGCCCGCCGGCTGCTGCCGGAGGTGACGGCGGAGGATCTGATACCGGCCCCGTCGGGCGTACGGGCGCAGGCGGTGCTGCGGGACGGCACGCTCGTGGACGACTTCCTGTTCGCGGAGTCGCCGCGGATGGTGCACGTGCTGAACGCGCCGTCCCCGGCGGCGACGGCGGCGCTGCCGATCGGGCGGGAGGTGGCCAGGAGGGCGCTGCGGGCAATGGAAGCGTCCTGACTGCCTGACCTGCGGAAACTCAGAACCCGGGGCTGGTTTCCGTACGCCCGTAGAATCGAGGGACTGTGTCCGAGAACCACGCTTCCCCCTCAGCCCCCGTGACCGCCGACGAGCAGGCCGGTGCTCCGGCCGCAGAAGCAGCCGTCGCTTCTGCGTCTGCCGCTCCTGCGGCCGTCGCCCCTGCGTCCGCCGCTTCTGCGGTCACTGCGTCTGCGGTCACTGCGCAGTCCGCGCGCGGCCGTCGCGAGCCGATGTTCCCCGACGGTCCGGCGCCGGATCCGGCGGGCTCGCACCACGAGCGGCGCATCCGCTCGTTCCAGCCGCGCCGCAGCCGGGTCACGACCGGCCAGGGCGAGGCCCTGCGCCGCCTGTGGCCCAAGTGGGGCCTGGACATCGACGGCCTGAGCAAGCTGGATCTCGGTGAGCTCTTCGGCGACCCCGAGCTGCCCGTCGTGCTGGAGATCGGCTTCGGCATGGGCGAGGCCACGGCCAAGATGGCGGCGGCCGACCCGGGCACCGGCATCCTCGCCTGCGACGTGCACACCCCCGGGCAGGGCAATCTGCTCGGCCTCGCCGAGCGGAACGGCCTGACCAACGTCCGGGTCGCCAACGGCGACGCGATCATCCTGCTGCGCGAGATGCTCGTTCCGGACTCCCTCGCCGGCCTGCGCGTGTACTTCCCGGACCCGTGGCCCAAGAAGCGGCACCACAAGCGCCGGCTGATCCAGCCGGAGTTCCTGGCGCTGGCGGCCACGCGTCTGGCCCCGGGCGCCCTCCTGCACTGCGCGACGGACTGGGAGCCGTACGCGGAGCAGATGCTGGAGGTGCTCTCCGCGGCACCGGACTTCGAGAACACCCAGGCCGACGGCGGTTTCGCGCCGCGGCCGGAGTTCCGTCCGCTGACGCGCTTCGAGGGCCAGGGCCTGGACAAGGGGCACGTGGTCCACGACCTGCTGTTCCGCCGCAAGGCGCACTGACCACGGACGCGCTGACGCACTGACGCACTGACGCACGCCGGCAGGTGAGGTGGGGGGGCACCGGCCCCCGGAATACCGGGGCTGTCCCGAAATACCGGAGCCGTCCCGAATACCGGAGCCGTCCCGACGTCCCTTGGTTAGGGTCATCGGGTGCATGAGTCCCCACCCCACCAGCAGCCGACGGCCGGGCCGGTGCCCGCCTACGCGCAGCAGCCGAACTTCTCCGCGATGCCCGCCCCGGCGGGCTGGCGCTACAAGCCGCGCCGCGCCCTGTGGGACAACAAGGCGGTGCGCGCCGGCGCACTGATCCTGCTCCTGGCCCTGTGCGGCCTGGTCATCCTCGCCCTGGTGCGGGAGCAGACGGGCACCGAGGGTTTCCTGGTGGGGCTCGGCCTCGCCGTGCTGCCCGTGCCCCTGCTGGTGGCGGCGTTCCGCTGGATGGACCGGGTCGAGCCCAAGCCCTGGCGGAACCTGGTCTTCGCCTTCGCGTGGGGCGCCTGCGCGGCCACCCTGTTGGCCATCATCGCGAACGGTTACGCCACGGAGTGGCTGGTCAGCTCCGTCGACCTCGCGCAGCGCTCGGAGGCCGACAAGTGGGGGGCGACGTTCGTCGCGCCCGTGGTGGAGGAGACCGGCAAGGCGGCCGCGGTCCTCCTGCTCTTCCTCTTCCGTCGCCGGGACTTCAACAACACCGTCGACGGCGTCGTCATCGCGGGCATCACGGCCACGGGCTTCGCGTTCACCGAGAACATCCTCTACCTGGGCAACGCCTTCGCCACGGACCAGAGCTTCGGCGACGACGGGGTGCCGGCGGCCACGGCGGCGACGTTCTTCATGCGGGTCCTGATGTCGCCGTTCGCGCACCCGCTGTTCACCACGATGACGGGCCTGGGCTTCGGCATCGCGGCGGCCCTCGCCCCGCGCCGCAAGGTCACCCGCATCCTCATCCCGTTCGCGGGCCTGCTCACGGCGATGGTCCTGCACGCGCTCTGGAACGGCTCGGCCAGCCTGTCGCCCCTGGCCTTCCTCGCCGTCTACGCCCTGTTCATGGTCCCCGTCTTCGGCGTCCTGACCTGGCTCGCGATCTGGTCCCGCCAGAACGAGCTGCGCACCATCCGCACCTTCCTCCCGGCCTACCAGGCCGCGGGCTGGCTCACCCCGCCCGAGCCCCTCGCCCTCTCCTCGATGCGCGCCCGCGGCATAGCCCGCGACGTAGCCCGCCGCACCGGCGGCCCGGCAGCGGCCCGCACCGTCGCCGAGTACATCTCCTTCGCCACGTCCCTGGCCTTCCTCCGCCAACGAGCCCACAGGGGCACGGCGGGCCCGGACTTCACCGCCAGAGAACAGGAACTCCTCCACCACCTCTGGCACCGCAAACACATAGCCCAACCGGCCCTGACCCAGGCCTCGGCGACCATTCCGCGGCCGTTCGTGGCCCCGCCCCAGATGTGGCCACCGTCCACGCCGGGGCCGGGGTGGCCACAGTTTCCAGGTCAGCAGCGCTGAACATACCTAGGAGCGTGAAGAGTGTCTGAAAGCGAGATCGGTTCCGGTTCCACTCCTAGCCTTTCAGAGGTGCTTGCTTCTCTGCGGGCTAAATGGGAGTTGGGGAAACAGAACGGGTCGGACGACGCCCGTCGCCATCTCGAGGCGATTGGCCGCGTAGCTACCCAACGCAGCACGGCTGACAACACCAGGGTCGGGCTCGAGAACACCCTCTACGAGCTCCTTGCGGCCAACGGTGTCGCCCGGGAGGTGACAGCACTCCTTGCTGAATACTTTCCGAACGACCCATGGGAGCCACTCCTCCTCGCTGCAGGCCTGCTGGAGAAGCCCTTCGACGGCTTCGGCCATCCGCCCTATGTTCCCGTAGGGATGGGATTCCCTAACCGTCGAGCCCTACGCGCCGCTGGGGTTCACGCGCACCTGCAAGGCGGCATTTGGGGGAAGGCAAGCGAAGAGGCGAAGTCCATCGTCGTTTCGGGCGGGTACGAGGACGACGAAGACTACGGTGACGAAATTATCTACACCGGGCAGGGCGGCCAAGATCAGGCCACCAAGCGCCAGGTCAAAGACCAAGTCCTGACACTCGGAAACGCAGCACTCGTCAACAGTATTGCCACAGGCAGGCCGGTCCGTGTCATCCGCGGATCCAGCGGTGACCGAGACCACTCACCATCAGAGGGGCTGCGGTACGACGGGCTCTACCGCGTCGAGAAACACTGGTCGCAGCGTGGAACGTCCGGGTTCTTGGTGTGGAGATATCAGCTACGCGCTGTTGCCTCCACTGACTCCATCGACCGTAACGCGGCCACAAACGCGGCAAAGCTCTCCCGTTCGCCCCGGAAGATACCCGCTGCTGCGCCCACCCTTGGATCCCAGCCCACCGGGAATGACACCCCAGACCGCAAGAAGGGCGAAACGCAGCGCATCATCAGAAGCACTGCCGTCGCCAACTGGGTGAAGAAGATACACAACCACACGTGCCAGGTCTGTGGAACTCGCATCGAGACCCCCACGGGCGCCTATGCGGAGGCCGCCCACGTACGCCCACTCGGCCGTCCGCACAACGGACCAGACACAACCGATAACGTGCTGTGTCTCTGCCCGAATCACCACGTGGAATTCGACTTTGGGATGATAACCATCAATGCAGATGGCACTGTCCTTGAGCGCGGATCGCGGCAGCATGGCTACAAGTTGCGTCAGCACTCCGAACACCCCATAAACGCCGAGCACCTCAAGCACCACCGCGATCACCACGAGTCGCAGAAGGCCGCGGGGACGGACTAATCGTCGGTGAGCCGCGCCCCTTGCACCGCCCCTGCTTCGTAGCGTGTCTGCGCGCGGTCCAGGGCCGTGTCCGGGTCGGCGCCATGGGCTCTGAGCCAGTGGAGGAGGTCGACGATGAGCTCGGTCGCGGCCTCCTCGGACGCGGCTCGGTGAAGCGGAGAATGGGCCCTTCCCCAGGCAGGCCCCCGACCGTAGAGCGTGAGGACGGCCTCGGCACCGACCACTCGAGGATCCGCCGGATGGGCCTCCGTGGCGGGAAGGCCCGTAGCAAGCTCGCACCAGGACGCCTTCCCGTGATCTTGAGAAGCCACGCCCCAGCGAACGGCCAGCTTCTCGGCAAGGCTCCGGCCACGCCGCTGCTCCTGTGGAGCGAGTCGGTGCGGGCCGGGGTCTCGGACTTCGATCCGGACACACGCCCCCTCCAGGGAGACCGTCACCCATGTCGGCGTTCCCACGCCGACATGGGTGATCACGTTGGTGACCAACTCCGTCATGCATAGCTGAGCAGGGCCCACAAGGTCCGACAGTCCCCAGAGCTTCAAGGGGCTTTGGAGAGTCCGGCAGAGCTGGTCGACCCTCTCCGGAACCGCCAGGAACGGCACCTGCCAGAGCTCCACCGGCCTACAGCGCTTGATGTCCATGCCTGGTCGCACCCCTCCTAGCCCTTCTGAACGGCGCCAAACCGCCACTGCTGAGACGAGGATGGCACTGTGCAGATCCCGCCATGCAATATGCAGCGCAGGATTCCCTCCATCGGGTGATTGGCCAGGTTGGGAGCTTCGGCTGGACTGAACACCCCTCAGGTCTCAGGAGGTTGAAGTGACAGGATCGCCAACCGCTCGCCGTCGCCGACTGGCCATCGAGCTCAAGAAGCTGCGCGAGGATCACGGACTGACGTGCAACGAAGTAGGTGCGGCTCTGCACTGGAGTGGCTCGAAGGTCAACCGGCTGGAGACTGGCAGCGGGAGGGTGCAGCCATCCGACATCGACGCCTTGTGCCGCTTCTACGGCACCACCGACGAACTGCGCGAGTTCCTCATGCAGCTGGCCAAGGACTCCAAACTCCGAGGCTGGTGGCACGCTCACGGCGCAGCGGTTCCACCATGGTTCTCCGTGTACATCGGGCTGGAACAGGGTGCATCAAGCTTGCGCCAGTACCAGTGCGAGTTCGTGCCTGGGCTCATGCAGACGCCCGCCTACACAGCCGAGCTACATCGGGCGTCTTCCCAGCTTGAGAGGGAAGAGCTCGAGCGCCACGTGAATGTCCGCATGGAGCGCCAAGCGATCCTCCACCGCGCGAACCCGCCGGACCTCTGGGCCATCGTGCACGAGAGCGTGCTACGCCACATCGTGGGCGACAAGGACCTGATGCGTGCGCAACTCGAATATATGCTCGCTACAAGCCAGCTGAAGAACGTGACGCTGCAGGTTCTGCCCTTCGATGCAGGGTCCTACCCTGCGACGGGAGCGTTCACGATCCTTGGCTTCCCTGAGCAGGCCGATCCAGATGTCGTCTACCGAGACGGATTGACCGACGCGTTCTACCTGGAATCTCCCGACGACGTCGGCCAGTACGTGAAGGCCTTCGACAGCATGCGGGCCATCGCTGCGAGCCCGCCGCAGTCAGCCGCACTGATCAAGCGCGCCTTAGAGGAGTACTCCTGATGAGCAGAACGCCACCTGCCATAGGCACCCAGACAGGTTGGTTCAAGAGCAGCTACAGCAACGGCACGGGGGGCGAGTGCCTGGAGGCCGCCTTCACCGCCGACGGGACAGCAGTCATCCGTGATTCGAAGCAGCCGGTGGGGGCAGTCCTCGCCTTCTCTTACGCCGCCTGGGGTGGATTTGTCGTGGGTATAAGGGGCGGCAAGCTCGACTGAGCACCAACCTGCGACCCGAAGCTCGGGACACGGCGGCGGTCCACGCCCGCCAGCCGACGGCACCAGGAGGTTCATACCCCCGAGATTCGGGAGTCGGGATCCGAGCGGTCCATGTGAGGAATGGGCGGTGGGGCTTACCCACCCTCCCGCCCAGTTCGCGCGGGCGGGCGCGTAAGCACACGTGTTGACTTTGCGCAACCGAGTCGCCACGCCTCGCTGTCGGCGTGTAGCGTGCGCCACAACGAACAACCCCGGCACCGGTGCTACCAACACCAGGCCGGGGTTTAACCACCAAGATCACAGGACTGATCCCGTGGCTGTCGCCAACCTTATCGCTCCCCCCATGGCCGCGTCCGGATACGGCAAGCGGACCGCACCCGATCAAGCCCCGCGCGGCCGGGACGACTTCGCACACCTCCCCGCTCGCGAGGCGTCCATCGCCGCTCACATCGACCGGCTTCCCGACGGGGCCGCTGTCGACATCAAGACGCTCGCCAAGGAGCTCCCCGCCTACGGGCAGCAGGCCGTGGCCTCCGCTCTCAAGGCCCTCTCCGCGGCCGGTCACCTGCGTCGTTTCAGGGAGGTCGTCGGCGAGGGCCGTACGCAGTGGGTGTCCCGCTCGTACTTCTCCCGGACCGCGCGGGACGACGCCTGGTGGGAGGCCTACCTCGCCCGTACGTCCGGGCAGGGCGCACCTTCGTCGGCCTCTTCCTCGCCCCCTGAGCCAGGGCGTGAGAAGGCGCGAAACGAGTGCTCTCCCGCGTACATCGCCCTGGCCACGCTCGGCTGCTCCGACCCCCGCCTGACGCTCTCCGCGGCCGAGTGTTCCGCCCTCGAAGGCCTCGCCGCCGAGTGGTTCGCGCGCGGCGTCACGCCGCTGGAGTTCGCGCGGATCCTCACGACCGGGCTTCCTGACGTCATCCATTGCCCGGGGGCATTCACCCGCAAGAGGCTCATCGACAGGTTGCCGCCGGAGCCCTTCCAGGTCCCGTACGGGACGGCCCCGGCGCCCCACCGCGTCATGGAGTGCACCGGCTGCGGCGTCCCCGGCCGCCCCGAAGCCCTGTCCGGCGGCCTCTGTCGCCCCTGCCGCGGTGACGTACCGGACTCAGGCCCGTTGGGCGAGGTACAGGCTGCCGTCCGCAGTCATGTCTCCCAGTTGCGCGCTCTGGCACGGACACGGCGCTGACTAGCGGCTACGCATGACGGTGCCGGTGGCGGGTACGACAGGCCGACGCCTCCCTTCAGGCACCAGCCATCACCGCGGCCAGTAGGCGCCTGCTGGTGATCCAGTCAGTGCGGCCTTCAGCAACGGCTTGTCTCACGGTGTCGATCGCGGCTGGCTCGGGTTCGGAGGGGCGGGCCATGTGTGCCCGCATGAAGTGTTTGAAGAGCTGGGGCAGCTGTGCGGGTCGGGTCCCGCTCTTTTCCTTGAGGGAGAAGAGCGGGAGGAACCATGTCTCGAACTTCTGCTGGACCACGCCGCTGGCTCGGTATGCCGAGTACAGGGTCCGGAGGTCTGCAGTGTGGGTGTACGGGAGATGACCGTGGAGGGCGTACTGGAGCCGGGTGCCATGGTGTTCGCGGAAGTGCTGCCCGTACGCGGCGATGTGGTTGGCGGCGTTGCGGGTGATCGTCATGACGGCCTGGTCCGCTCGGAGCCTGTGCGCGGCGGCGAGGACGGTGGCGTGAACGCCCACGCGCGGATCCAGGACAAGGCCTGGCAGGCCGAAGGGCGCGAGGTCAACACCGTGTTCGCGGGTGCGGGAGATGATCAGGCGGCTGCTGACATTGCCAGCCGTGTTCTGCAGATGCCTGGGCCAAGCGCGACGGCAGGAGTGGATGTCGGCGCGGTCGAGGACGGGACGGCCCTCGGCAAGCTCTGCGACCAGGTGCACCGCGGCGTGGTCACGGGTGTCCGTACTGCCGCAGGCATTGCAGGCGTGGCCGCCCGGGCCGGTCATGTGGCCGCAGGCCCGGCAGGTGGGAACGGTCTCGCGACTGATCACCACAGTGCCGGCTCGGAGATTGTTCTCGATCATCGTCAAGGCCAGGTCAGCGACCTCGGTGTCGGTATCTGTCATGGTCCCGGCTGCGGGTGACAGCTCAGGTGTGTACTTGGCGGCTATGAGGTGGGCTTCGAACGCCGAACGGGAGATCCAATCGCCGTCCGTCTCGCGGTGACGTAGGTCGCCGGCCAGGGTGGCGGTGTTCCACAGGTGGGGCACGGGCGGTGAGGCGAGGATGGCGTTGAGGGCTGCGGCGAGGCGGATACCTACGGCCTTGCCGGGGTTGGTCTGGAAAGTGAAAGGCCCGTTCTGTACCGGGCCATTGAGAAACAGGGGGCGCACTGGCTGCTCCTGACGAGGTGGGAGGGTGGCTCCCGTCCTGTGGAGACCCTGACGGCGACCCCGACGGAGTCCCCTCCGGCCGGGGCCCGCCCCTATCCGGCAAGGTTCGCGACGTAGGAGCCGCTGACGGACCAGGGCGTGAGCTCGATGCCGAAGCCACCGCGTTCACCGTCCTGGGTGTGAACGAGCTTGCCGGTCAGGTGCACGGTGTCTCCCGAACGGAAGGCGCCGGTATAGGCGCCGAGGTACGAGCGCATGTGGGTGATCCTGCGGGCGAAGGAGCCGGGCTCGTCGACGGTGGAGCTGAGGATGGTCTTGACCTTGATCTCGTAGACCGCCGAAGTGGTCAGGCCCTCGGCGTGGTCGGTGATCTCCGCCAGGAGGGAGATCTCGCCGATTTCCTTCGAGGAGACCAGCGAGAACGTCTTGTCGCGGTCGGCACGGATGGGCTCGCAGTTGATGTGCGCCCCGGCGCTGGCGGTCAGGCCCTGGAGCTTCCGGCGCTCCTGCTTGATGAGGGCGTCGAATGAACTGCCCTCCATGTACTTCGCCCGTCGGAGGTAGAGCCGGGTGAGGTCCTCGCCGTCGTACGGTCTGATCAGCTCGGTCTGTTTGAACAGCTCTCGGGCTGCCTCGTAGCCCTCGGGGCCGTAGCAGACGAGGTCGATGTCGGATCGCTCGTTGTAGCAGCCGACCAGGAAGGATCCGGTGATTCCGATGAGTCCTTGGATGCCGTTGGATGCGACCCACTGGGTGATGGCGAGGAGATCCTTGCCCACAGGGATGCCGGCGACCGGGCCCGGTTCTTCCTGGATGGCGAGGAGCGCGTGACGGCAGGAGTAGTGGACGGCGATGTCGTCGCGAGGGATACCTGTGATGACGCAGCCGAGGGTGTCGGAGTAGACGTAGCACTCCGGGCGGCAGGCGAGGATCCCGAAAGACTTCGACACCACGCTGTTCTGCCGGTACGTCCGACCGAACAGATGCCGGTCGCCCTTGTCGTCGGGATGGTATTTCACATAGCCGAGATAGTGACTGCCCGGATGGCTGTCGCCGATGACCTTGAAGACGACCCCGTGGTGATCCATCAGATAGTCGCGATCACGGACGGCGGGTACTGGCCTACCGGTACCCGGCTGCGAACGCTGCCAGGGTGGGGAAGGTGTCGGTGTCGATGGTGCCGGACGACTCATACTGATCAAGTCCCATCACGAAGAGGGCTCGGCGGTACTGCCACTTGATGTGCTTGTCGTGCCGTGCAGGGTCGGTGGGCCGCATGAGGGCGAGGAAGAAGAAGCACTTGACGAGCAGGAAGTCGCCGAGATGCCCGCTCACCCGCTTCCCGATCAGAGCGGTCGTGACCTCGTCCAGGGCATCGGTGTAGGCGGCGCGCTCTTCGGGGCTGATGCTGTAGCCCTTGCCGCCTCCCTTGAAGGCCACGATGTCGAGTGCTGGGTAGACGTCGTAACCGAGCGGGATGACACCGTGATGCTGCCAGTCGATCACACCCTTCGCCAGGACGTTGGGAAGCCCGTAGTCCAGGTGTCCGCGGACCATGGGCAACGCCGCCATCCGGTCGAGTGCGCGTTTCACGGCTCGGTGCACCCGCGGTGTATCGAGGTCCGGGTTCTCCTCGAAGACGTCGGCGACGAAAGCGGCCCTTTCGAACCACGGTGTGGCGGGCAGAGGGTGGCTTGCCTGGGCCTGCAGGAGTCTGGAGGCGACGGCTGCCGCCGTACTGACCACCTGGTCGCCGAGCCCGCCGTCCCGCTGGGCGTGGGCGAGGGCCTCGTCATGGAGCGAGGCGGCGCCGAGGGATCGCTCGATGACGAAGTAGCCCTCGTTCCCGGATCCGCTGCCGACGATCTCCGGAACGGGATAACCAAGGCCGACGGCGAGCTGCTGGAACTCAATCTCCTTCCGCAGGTCCTCTCCCCCGGTCCGCTTGTAGAGCAGGCCGTCTGCCGACCTCCACACCGCGCCCTGCGTGGCCGTCCTGTCCTTCACGAACTTCCAGTCGGTCATTCATCCGTCCTTCCGAAGGGCCGAGGGTGCGCGGCGCATGCACATCTACCTCAGCTGATGCCCTTGCAGACCCGCCTCGGCGGGATGGGCCTCAACCCAGGACCGGGGCGGATGGTGCTGCAAACGCTAGGGACGGGGGAAGGCCGGCATCAACGAGATTGCAGGCGATTGCAAGGCGATCACTCTTCGAGGACGCTGATGGCAGCTGTGACCAGTGCCCGGGCCTCACTTCCGTGGACCGCCATCTTGGAGAGTTCGGCGAACGCCCGTGCGTATGTGATGACATCGCTCGGTTGTGTGACGGTGACCTTGGCTGTCAGCAGCTCCACGTGGACCCGTTGATCATCGAACATGGTGAACGTTTCCTGCCCCCACATACGCCGAGGTGCCGTGCGCGGGATGATCCCCAACGAGACGGACGGCAACGGCATGACGGACAGCAGGTAGCCGAGCTGGGCGGACATGGCCCGGACGCCGCCGTAGCGGTAGTAGAGAACGTCCTCTTCCATGAGCAGAGCGAAGCTGTGGCCGCCCTCCCGGATCACGTGGGAGCGCGCGACGCGTGCTGACGCGGCCTCGGCTGAATCGTCCGGAAGCTGGCGGAATTCAGCGATCGTGGCAAGCAGGGCGCGGGCGTACTCCTCGGTCTGGAGCACGCCGGGGATGACCCTGGAGGAGTAGACGCGGAAGTGTCGTGTCCGTTCATACAGAGGGACGTACGACTCCTGGAGTCTGCGCAGCCCCGTGCGCTGGAGGCGTCGCCACTGGACGTACATGGACTCGGCGGTATGGCTCGCGGCGATCAGATCGGCTGCCTGGTCTTCCGCACCACAGGCACGGCACCACGCCCGGATGTCGTCGTCCGAGGGCCCGGTCTTCGCGTTCTCCAACCGGGAGGACTTGGCCGGGTGCCAATCGCACCGGGCGGCCACGTCGCGGCCTGTCAGCCCCGCGTCCAGGCGCAGCTCCCGCAGGCGCGCTGCCAGCGCTTCACGGGCCGCTTGGGCACTGGACGACGGGGATGAGGACATGAGCTGTGGTCCGGCGGATCGCCGATCAGACCTTGAAGCTGTCGTGCGGGACGCCGCGCGCCCACACTGTCTCGAATGCCGAGGTGCAGAGCCGCACCACTGCGGCGTCCTCGGCCACTTCGGGGCCGGCGGATGCGCCGTCACCGGTGAAGTGGTTGAACCGCACTACCCGCTCGTCAAACAGCCAGAAGTCGTTACCGGGCAAGGCGATATCCGACGCCTGCCGCCTGGGCAGCCAGCGGACCTCTTCGCCAGCCTCGATGTTCAGCCCAGTTCCCGCATGCTCGAAACGAATGTACTCGGAGACAGGTTCCGAGACGATTCGGGCACGGCGTACCACCACGCCTCGTCCGACCGTTTCCCTTACAAGGTCCAGCCAAGCGCGGCGTCGGCCCGTCCGGTCGTGTCGGCTGCTGTCGTCCCCGGCCTTCCATGCCTCGAACTCTGCCACCTCCGGTGCGATCCCATACGCGTCCCGCATCTCCAGATGAACGGCCGAGTGCTGGCAGTCGGCGATCATTTCAGCGAAGCTCGGTACGCTCTGCGGCATCGCACGCCTTCCGGATGAGCGGCACCATGCGTGCCGGGATACGGATAACAGCCTCGGTCTCCGGGATATGGCCGACCGTGAGGCACTCCTTCTCGGTCGTCTCATCGGCCTTCCACCCCTGAAATACAAGGTCTGCCGTCCGGTCGTCTACCCACACCGTGGGGCACTCGTCGCCATCGGTGTTGGGATCCTTGCCGAAGAAGACTAGGGACATGATCGCCTCCGCTGTCCAGTGGATTGCGCACCGCTGCAAGACGATTGACCTCATCAGTGATCACGTCAAGAGGGCCCCCACAGCCCCCGCCCAACCGGTCCCTACCGAGGCTCATGGCTTAGACGGCGGCAGGCGGGTGCGCCACTGCGCCCGGTTGTGAAGTTAGCTTTGGGCGAGGTGGTCGTCCTTTGATACGGAGGTGTGGGATGGCTCAGGTTCCTACGGCTGTTGTTGCTGCCAGTGGGCTTGTCGGTGGGTACGGCGTTGCTCGGTGGACCAAGAAGCGGCCGCTCGGTGGGGCCGCGCTTGCCGTGGCCGGTGGGGTGGCTGCTCGGCAGTGGGCCGGGAAGGTCGGGGCGCCCAAGGCCGCGGCGCTGACCGGGCTGTACGTTGCCGCGTTCGCCGGGTCGCATCCGCTGGCCAAGAAGGTCGGGGCCTGGCCGGCCGTGTTCGGGGTCGCCGGGGCCGTGGCGCTGGCCTCTTGGGTGGCCGAGAGTCGGGCTTGATCAGCAGCAGGGCGTCGAGCGGTGCTCTTCCGCTCGACGCCCTGCTTTGGCCTGCCTTGGCCTGCCTTGGCCTGCCTTGGCCTGCCTTGGCCTGCTTAGGCCGACGCCTCCGTCAGGCGCTTCAGTTCCGCATCCGTCAGCTTTACGTCCGCCACCGCCAGCAGTGGCTTGAGCTGCTGGACCGTGCGGGCGCTGGCCAGCGGGGTCGCCACGGTGGGCTGGGCCGCGAGCCAGGCCAGGGCGATCGTGGCGAGCTCGGCCTCGTGGGCCGCTGCCACCTCGTCCAGGGCCGTCAGGACGCGGCGGCCGCGCTCCGTTTGCAGGTACTCCGCGGCGCCCTCCGCTCGGGCGCTGTCCACCGTCGTGCCCGGGCGGTACTTGCCCGTGAGGAAACCCTTGGCCAGGGCGAAGTACGGGACGGCCGCCAGGCCGTGCTTCTCCGCCACCGCCGCCAGGTCGCCCTCGTAGGTGTCGCGCGAGACCAGGTTGTAGTGGGGCTGGATCGCCACGTACTTCGCCAGGCCGGCCGTCTCCGAGAACTCCAGCGACTCCTGCAGGCGCTCCGGCGTGATGTTCGAGGCCGCGATCTCGCGGACCTTGCCCTCCTTCACCAGCGCGTCGAGCGCGGTGATGAACTCCTCCACCGGCACCGACGGGTCGTCGTAATGCGTGTAGTAGAGGTCGATGTAGTCGGTGCGGAGCCGGCGGAGGGACTCCTCCACACCCGCCTTGATCACCGATGCGCGCAGGCCCCGCGGCTCCGGGACGCCCGCGCCGACCTTCGTCGCGAGGACGATGTCGGCACGGTTGCCGCGCGAGGCGAACCAATTGCCGATGACGGTCTCCGACTCGCCGCCCTCGTTGCCCGGGACCCAGGCCGAGTAGACGTCGGCGGTGTCGATGAAATTGCCGCCCGCCGCCGCGTACGCGTCGAGGACGGCGAAGGATTCCGCCTCGTCCGCTGTCCACCCGAAGACATTGCCGCCGAGAGCCAACGGGTGGACGGAGAGATTGCCGATCTTCTTGTGAATGTCAGCCATGTACTCCTGCAGCGTCCTTGCGGCAGCCGGTATTCCGCTACGGCTGCAGGCCCCTGCTCCTCAGCCACCCCAGCGGGTCGATCGGCGCGCCCCCGCCCGGCCGCACCTCCAGGTGCAGGTGCGGGCCCGTGACGTTGCCCGTCGCACCGACACGGCCTATGACCTGGCCCGGCGCGACCTTCCCCGACGTGACGACCATCGACGACAGGTGGCAGAACCACAGCTCCGTACCGTCGTCGAGCCTCAGGACGATGCGGTAGCCGTACGCCCCCGCCCAGCCGGCCTGAACGATCTTGCCGCCGCCGACCGCCCTCACCGGCGTGCCGGTCGGGGCTGCGAAGTCCTCCCCCGTGTGGTTCGCGGACCACATGTTCCCCGCCTGACCGAAGCCGGCCGTCAGGGTGTACGAGGCGAGGGGGAGCTTGAACCCGCCGGAGGTGGAGTGGCGAGCCGCCGGGGCGGGAGCCTGGGCGGCCGGAGCCTGGCGGGCGGATCGCTGCTTCTTCGGTGCCTGCTGCTGCGCCGTGTGGTGCTTCGGTGCCTGCTGCTTCGACGTCTGCTGCCTCGGCGCCTGCTGCTTCGACGTCTGCTGCTTCGACGTCTGCTGCTGCGACGTCTGCTGCTGCTCCGGTGCCGCCGGCCGCCCCTGCTCCCGCCCCAGCTCCCGTTCCTGCTCCGCCTCCGCCTCCGCCTCCGCCGCCTTCCGCTCCGCCGCCTTCTTCTGCGTCTTCGCGGCCTGCTTCACCTGGGCCGCCTGCGCCTCGGCCACGGCCACGCCCTGCTGGTGGTCGGCCTGCTCCAGGATTCTCGCCCGGAGCACCTCACCCGCAGCCGCCGCGCTCTCGGCCATCTCCACGGCGGCCGATGCGCTTTCCTCGCCGGCGAATTCGGCGGCGGCGGAATCGACCGAGCCCGCCGCGCTCCCCGCGAAGAACGAGCCCACTCCCGGCAGCTGGGCCAGGTCGGGCATGGATATGGACGTCGCCGGGCGCTCCTGGGCGTGCGCCATGCCGCCCGCGCCGACCGCCGCGATGACGCCGACACCGAGGACCGCGCCGCTGCGGGCCATCGTGCCGCCGCGCTGCTTCACCACGCGGTGGCGGCCGCGGCCCGTGCCGAAGGCGTTGTAGACGGAGGGACGGTAGGAAGCGGGGGTGTACGGCGACTCGGGGTCGTACGCGGTCTCCGCCTCGTGCCTCAGCTCCGGCCGGGGCTCGGGCTCCGGCTCGTACGGAGGTACGTACGCCGGGACCAGCGGCGGATCGTACGCGGCGGGCTCGTACCCGGCAGAGTCGTACTCGGCAGGCTCGTACGCGGCAGGCTCGTTGGATGCCACGAAGGCACTCCTTTCCTTCCTTCTCGCCTACCGGGTTAGCTGACGGGTTCGGAGCAGGAAGGTCTCCTACGGGCCGCTGCGCGGCCCGATTCACCCCAGGGTGGTGGTTCCCCGGTTCCCAGAACTTGCCGGTGTATCAGGTGGTGCTGTGCCCGCGGGATTCGGCGAAGGCGCACGGCGCAGCGCCTCTTGCGGCGTTGCGACAACCGCGCTCCGTTATCGAACGTTAATAGACATGCCGGGTGGATTCCAAGCCGAACGCCCGAACCCACCGATGCCCTCGGGCACGTCTTCACAGGATGTGCGCCCACGGAACCTGTCGATACTTTCCACGAAATGCTGTTCGATCCGCTCGCCGCGCCGGATCGCCAACAGCGCCATGTCGTCGGCGGCCTGACCCCCCGAATGGCGCGCGACGTCCGCGACCAGGGCGTCCAGCAGCGCATCCGGGTTCTTGAACCGACAGCCCGTCAGCCCGGCCCTGGGGTCGTAGAACGTACCGCCGGCGTCCCTCGCCTCGGTCACCCCGTCCGTCATCAGCAGCAGCATCGACCCCGCGGGGAACTCCCGCTCCTCCGCCCGGTCCGGCCACACCCCCAGCTCGCCCAGGCCGAGGGGCAGCGCGGGGACGGCGGGGTCGGCCACGCCGATGCGGCCGTCCGCGTGCAGCAGGAGCGGGGAGGGGTGGCCGCGGTTCAGCAGGCGGAAGACGGGCTCCCCCGGCGGCAGCTCCGCCAGTACGGCCGTGGTGAAGCCCTCGGTCCGGTCCACGGCGTCGGCGCGCAGGTTCGCCCGCCGTGCGCCCTCCCGCTGGAGCGCGTGCTCCAGCCGCCCCGCGAGCCCCTCCAGCGTGGGCTCCTGCTCGGCCGCCTCCCGGAAGGCGCCGATCACCACGGCGACCGCCTCGACCGCACCCAGGCCCTTGCCGCGGACGTCGCCGACGATGACGCGTACGCCGTACGGGGTGTCCTGGACCGCGTACAGATCGCCGCCGATCCGGGCGTCGGCCTGGGCGGCGACGTAGCGCGCGGCCACGCGGAGGCCGCCGATCCGGGACGGGGGCACGGGCAGGACGGCGCGCTGGGCCGCCTCCGCGATGCCCCGGGCGGAGGCGAGCTGCTGATCGCTGCGACGGGCGATGCGGTTGATGCCGAGCGCGACGAGGGAGACGGCACCGATGGCCGCGATCTCGGCCAGCGCCTCACCGGTGTCGGACGGCCGGTGGTAGACCACGAGCCCGACCGCGACCGCCACGGCGGCCAGCGCGGCCGTGACCGTGGCGCGGAGGGTGTGGAGCGGCGCCGCGACGAGGGGCGCGGCGGAGAGGAAGGGGGCGCACGTGTAGTGCGCGGGCGCCCCGAGGCCGAAGAGTGCGGCGCCGACGATCAGAACGGCCGGGAGCCTGCGGACGGCCCGGCGTACGGCCCGGCGTGCCGTACGACGGAAGGCACGGCGCCCGATGACGCCGCCGGACACACCACCGGACACACCGCCCGACGCACCACCGGACACACCGCCCGACGCACCGCCCAACGCGCCACTGGACGCATCACTGGAGGTGCCACTGCCCGTGCCACCTTCAGCACCACCTTCAGCGCCACCGCCGGCACGGCGGGCAGAACGGCTCTCTCGCTTGCCCACCGCACTCTCTCCTGACCGGCAGCCCTGCACGTCAACGACCTCCCACCCTTCCGGGCGGGAGGTCGGCAGGCGAACGGTGCTGGGCCAACCGGGGAGGGAGGCCCTGGGAGAACGGCCCGGCAAGCAGGCCAGCGAACAGGCGGGCGAACAAGCCGACGAGCAGGCCGGCCGGGCCGGGGCCTCGTACAGGCCGCCGGCGAGCAGCCCGGGCGAGCGGGTTACGAGGAGCGGATTACGAGGAGCGGCGCTCCCGTGCGCCCCCGGTGCCCCGGCCGGCGCCGTTCCTGCCGGCACCCCGGCCGGAAGCCGCACCGGAAGCCGCACCGGAGGCCCGGCCGGCACCCCGGCCCGAACCACCGGCACCGTAGGACGCCGAAGACCCGGCGGACGACGAGGACGAGGACGACGCCCCGGAAGACATCTCCGTACGCACCCGGCCACGACCGCCACGCCCGCCGCGCGAGCCACGGGTGCCCCGGGAGCCGCGCGACCCGGCAGCAGCCGCAGCCCCGCCGGCGGACCCGGCGCTCGCGCCGCTCCCGCCGGACCGCTTCCGCGGCGTCGACTGGGCCGGCACTGGCGGCGCGATGACCACGGGCACGCCGCTGGGCTGCTGGGCACCGGTGATGCGGACGAGCTCCTCGTCCTCCGGGCCGACCGTCACGACGTTCGGGGAGATCTTGGCGGTGACCATCATGCGGCTCATCTCGCGCCGCTGCTCGGGCAGCACGAGCGTGACGACCGTGCCGGACTCGCCCGCGCGGGCCGTACGGCCGCCGCGGTGCAGGTAGTCCTTGTGGTCCATGGGCGGGTCGACGTTCACGACGAGGTCGAGGCCGTCGATGTGGATGCCGCGCGCGGCCACGTTCGTGGCGATCAGCGCGGTGACCTCCTGCGTGCGGAAGAGGTCCAGGGTGCGGTTGCGCTGCGGCTGGCTCTTGCCGCCGTGCAGGGCGGCGGCGCGCACGCCCTCGGACAGCAGCTTCTTCACCAGGCGGTCGGCACCGCGCTTGGTGTCCACGAACATGATCACGCGGCCGTCGCGGGCGGCGATCCGGGTGACCGTGTCCTTCTTGTCCGTCTCGGTGACGTGCAGCAGGTGGTGGTCCATCGTGACGACCGCGCCCACCGACGCGTCGACGGAGTGCGTCACCGGGTCGGAGAGGAAGCGGCGGACGAGCCGGTCGACGTTGCGGTCGAGGGTCGCGGAGAACAGCATCCGCTGCCCCTCGGGGTCGACCTGGTCCAGCAGCTTGGTGACCTGCGGCAGGAAGCCCATGTCGGCCATCTGGTCGGCCTCGTCCAGGACCGTGATCCGCACGTCGCCGAGCTTGCAGTCGCCTCGCTGGATCAGGTCCGCGAGCCGCCCGGGGGTGGCGACGAGCACCTCGGCGCCGCGCGCGAGCGTCTGGGCCTGCCGGCCGATGGACATACCGCCGACGACCGTGGCCGTCCGCAGGTTCACGGCGGTGGCGTACGGGGCGAGCGAGTCGGTGACCTGCTGCGCGAGCTCGCGGGTGGGGACGAGCACGAGGGCGAGCGGGCGGCCGGGCTCGGCGCGGCGGCCGGCCGTACGGGCCAGCATGGCCAGGCCGAACGCGAGGGTCTTGCCGGAGCCGGTGCGGCCGCGGCCGAGGACGTCACGGCCGGTGAGCGAGTTGGGCAGCGTCGCGGCCTGGATCGGGAACGGCTCGGTGACGCCCTCGCGGGTCAGCGTGGAGAGCAGGCCGGCCGGCATGTCCAGGTCGGCGAAGGACGCCACCGGCGGCAGCGCCGGGGTGGTGCTGACCGGGGTCTCGAAGTCGCCCTGGGGGGCGGCGGGCCTGCGGCGCGACGACTGGGCGCCGACGCGGCCGCCCTGCTGGGAGCTGCGGTTCTGCTGGGCACCACGGTTCTGCTGGGGTCCGCGGGGGCGGGCGGGGCGGGCGGAGCGAGTCATACGGGTGGGACCTTCCCTCAATGGGGGTGGCACGCCCGAAAGGGAGACTTCGCATCGCGAGACCGTCCGGAACGAGAACGGTCGGACGGCGGAAAAGCCTGGGCGCGCTGGTGCGGGACGACGGCCGGCACGCGGGCGCCGGCCGGCGCAGGGGCAGCAATGGGGCCCGCACCCCGAGGTGCGGGCCCCATTGCCTGGTGCTTCATTGCTTCATGCAGAGCCCGGGGCCGTCGTCAGACGGACCGGGCGGGCATCATCGTCAGGCAGCGACGATGTTCTCGGCCTGCAGGCCCTTCTGGCCCTGCGTGACGTCGAAGGAAACCTTCTGGCCCTCGAACAGCTCACGGAAGCCGTTGGAGGCGATGTTCGAGTAGTGGGCGAAGACGTCGGGGCCGCCGCCGTCCTGCTCGATGAAGCCGAAGCCCTTTTCCGAGTTGAACCACTTCACGGTGCCAGTAGCCATGTCTATCTCCTTAGTGGATGCAAATGGGCCCCACACCGGACAAAGACCGGCAAAAACAAAAATGCGCCCTCGGTTCACATAACCGTCAGGCGCACACGAGTTCATGGGTACCACAACTGAAACGTCAGTTAAGCGTAGCACACGTCGGCGGCCCCCGTTTCACCCGCCCGCCGACGGTGCGCAGCCCCGCGGCAGCCCGGTGCCGCTACAGCTCCCCCATCACAGCCCTACTACAGCCCGCTACGGCCCACTACAGCTCCACGCCCTGGGAACGGGCGTGGCGGTCCGCCGCCACCTCGGCCTCCGCCTCGTCCAGATAGACCTCGCAGACCAGGCGGCCGTCGGTGTTCATGTTGTGCTCCAGCTCCCACAGGCTGAGCTCGCCGCCGCCCTCCAGCAGGAAGGCGTGCTCGTAGAAGCGGCACCAGGTGGCGTCGCGCCCGGGGCCCCGGCGGCGCGGCTTGGTGATCAGCGCGATGTGGTGGCCGAGCGCCCCCTGGAGCAGCTCGCGCACCACCTCGCCGGGCCCGTCCTCGTTCTCCGCGCGCCGCAGCAGCCGCCGGGCGTGGTCGGGCGAGGCGTCGGAGACGTACTCCCGGCGGGGCTGCACCGGCCCCATGGCCAGCAGCAGCTCCTCCGCCAGCCAGGCCGGCAGCTCCTCGGTCTCGCTGCCGGGGCCGATGCCGCCGCCGATCCGGTCGTGCACGCGCCGCTCCGCCCGGTCGAGGACGCCCTCGTCCGCGTACAGCTCGTAGAGGAAGACGTCCTCCGGACCGGTGTTGTGCTCCAGCTCGAACAGAAGCAGGCTGCTGCCGTCCGCCAGGAGGAACACGTGGCGGTACGAATTGCAGCGGAGAGGCCGCCGGTCGTCATTGCGCTGGCGGTACGAGCGGAGCTCGGCCTGATGCATCAGCGCCGTCCGCAGCCGGCCGAGCATCCGCTCGTCGATCTCGAAGCCGTTCTGCGCCCGCCCCAGCAGCGCCTCCACGTGCTCGATGGGCGTGCTCTCGGCTCCCGCCGGGCCGCCCGGTCCCTGGCCGTGCTCTGTGCGCCCCCTGTGCGCCCTGTACGCCGGGCTCTGGTTCCCCCACTCTTCTCGCTCGCTTCCGCTGCCGTTCTCACCCGCTCGCGAGTTCTCCATGCCTCCGACCTCCCGGACCTCGCCGCGCCCACCCCGCGCACTTACCGTAGCGGCGCGAACACGGGACGGGGGCGGGGTTTCGGTGAACTGGGTGCGCAGAGGTCCGGGCACGCGGGGGGCGTCCAGCGGTGGCTCGGGGGGTGGGGCGTGCGCGTGCTGTGCGCCCCCCCTGGCCCGGCGGACGTCCGGCGGAGCCGGAACGCTACTCCGCGGGCTTCTCCTCCCCGGGCCGCGCCACGTCCACCGGCCGCGGCGTCACGATCGGGAACACCGGGTCCGGATAGGTCAGATAGCCGAGGACGGTGTCCGCCGCGGCCTGGTCGTCCACCTCGATGCCGTTCCCGACCGCCGCGTCGAAGTTCTTCTTGAAGTCGACGCCCTGCGTCAGCACCTCGTCGAGCACCGCGCGCGAGAGCGTGATGGTCGCCTGCGGCTTGCCCGCGAAGAGGTCCTCCCCGTCGACGTACACGAGCACGCCGTTGCGCAGGGTCGTGGTCGTGGTGCGCGGCCGGCCGGTTCCGTTGAACACCCAGCGCAGCACGATCGGCGACCGCTGCTCCGCGGCGGCCCGCGGCCCGTCCACGCTCTTGGCCATCGCCGAGAAGATCTGCTCCAGCGACATGCTCTTCACGAGGTCCGAAGCGCCGTGCGGCGTGGGCTTCTCCGGTCCGCTGCGGAGCTCCTTGGCGCCGGTGAGGTAGAAGTTGCGCCAGGTGCCGTTCTCCGCGCCGTAGCCCAGCTGGGTCATGGCATCGGCCTGCAGGGCCTTGGCCTCGGCCAGGACCCCGGCCGGGACGAGGGACGGATCCGCGGGGTCCGCGGAGGCGAAGATGACGTGGTTGAGCAGCTCCAGGACCCAGCGGTACTGCGGCTGCTCCGCCTCGTACGCCTGCCGCGCGGCCCGTACGACCTCCTGCGCGCCGCCCATCGCCCGTACGTACCGGGCGCCGGCCTCGACCGGGGGCAGCTCCCAGAGGTGGGCGGGATTGCCGTCGAACCAGCCCATGTAGCGCTGGTAGACCGCCTTGAGGTTGTGGCTGAGCGAGCCGTAGTAGCCCCGGTCGTACCAGTGGTCGCCCAGCCCTGGCGGCAGCTCCTTGAGCTTCTCCGCGATCTCTGTCCCGGTGTAGCCGTCATTGAGCAGGCGCAGGGTCTGGTCGTTGAGATAGCCGTACATGTCCCGCTGGTTCGCGAGGAATTCGAGGATGTTCTCCTTGCCCCAGCGCGGCCAGTGGTGGGAGGCGAATTCCACGTCGGTGTGCTCGCCGAAGGTCTGGATGGCCTGGGTGAGGTACTTCGACCACGCGTGGGCGTCCCGGACCTGGGCGCCGCGCAGGCTGAGGATGTTGTGCATGGTGTGCGTCGAATTCTCGGCCATGCACAGCGCGCGCAGCTCGGGGAAGTAGAAGTTCATCTCCGCCGGGGCCTCGGTGCCCGGGGTGAGCTGGCAGATGATCCGGACGCCGTCCACGTGCAGCCGGTACAGGCCCGGCCGCCAGGGGATGACGTCCTCGGGGCGCCACTTGTCCTCCGGGACGGGCTGGTGCTGCGGGCCGCCCACGTAGTCGGTCGGCGGGATGAGCGTGACCTCGCCGGTGGAGATCGTCAGCCCGAGGCCGGAGCCCACCTGCCCGTCGGGGCCCTTGTCCAGGCCGACCGCGTACATGTAGCCCGCGCGGCGGCTCATGGCCGGGCCCGCGTAGACGTTCTCGCTGACGGCGTGTTCCAGGAAGCCCTCGGGCGCGTAGACCTTCAGGTCGGGCGCGATGACGTCCCTGCTGTCGTTGAACAGGCCGCGGGAGCCGCCGAAGTGGTCGACGTGGCTGTGGGTGTAGATGACGGCGCTGACGGGCCGGTTGTCGTTGCAGGTCTCACGGTAGAGCCGCAGCGCGTGCTGCGCGGTCTCGTAACAGGCGAGCGGGTCGATGACGATGATGCCCCGGTCGCCCGTCACGATCGTCATGTTGGACAGGTCGTAGCCGCGGACCTGGTAGATGGCCCGGCCGTTCGAGGCGGTGACGTGGAACAGGCCGGCGACGGCGGTGAGCCGGCCCTGCCGCCACAGGCTCGCGTTGACGGACGGCGGCGGTACGTCCTCGCCGTCCTCGAGGAAGTCGTAGCCGGTGAAGTCCCACACGACGCGCTTGGTGTCGCGGGAGAGGATGACGGGAAGGTCGCGCGGCGGCGGGGCCAGCAGACCGCGCATGGCGTCGGCGAAGTCCCCGCTGCTGGGCAGGATGGTCTCGGTGATCCCGCGGTTCGCCTCCACGACGGCCGCGGACGGCTCGACGGGCCGGGTGGGCTCCTGCGACCGGGCGTTCTCAGGCATACGACGTTCCTCCTTGGGACATGCGGAAGCTCCGCGTGTGCGACGGAAGAGTGGTGCGTGTGGTGCCGTACGGGTGCAAGGTGCGACATCGACGCTATGAAGCGGTGGAACGTTGCACAAGGAACACGATCAAGCCAGGAAGACGGGCCCGGAACCGGGACGTAAGACGGACCGAAGACGGTCCGGAAGCCGCGCCGGAATGCGGAAGCGCCCCGCCCGGAAGAACCGGGCGGGGCGCTCGTCCGCAGGTCAGAGGGGTTTCCCTCGCCCGCATCGCGTAGGCCGTGTGGGACTCGAACCCACAACCAATGGATTAAAAGTCCACTGCTCTGCCAATTGAGCTAACGGCCCGCACCCCGCAGCATAGCCCGGCCGACCGCGTTATCCCGAGTCGTTATGGCCGATGCGTCGGACGGGAGTGCAGACGCAGCGGGGCCCGTACGCCACCGAAGTGCCGTACGGGCCCCAAATCACCTGCGGTTATCAGCCGTTGCGCTTCCAGCGCGGCTTGTCGTCGCGGCGGCCGAAGGAACCGGCGCCACCACGGTGGTCGTCGCGGCGGCCGTTCGGGCGGTCGTGGCCGCCGGCGCGGAAGCCGCCGCCGGAGGGACGGTCGTCACGACGGTCGCGGTTGAACGGACGGTCGCTGCCGCCGGAGCGGAAGCCGCCGCCGTGCGAGGGGCGGTCGTCGCGACGGAAGCCACCGGACGGACGGTCGTCGCGGCGGAAACCACCGGAGCGGTTGTCGTCACGACGGTCATCGCGGCGGTCGTCGCGGCGGAAGCCGCCCGACGGACGGTCGTCGCGACGGAAACCACCGGAGCGGTTGTCGTCACGGCGCTCGTCGCGGCGGAAACCACCGGACGGACGGTCGTCACGGCGGAAACCACCGGAGCGGTTGTCGTCACGGCGCTCGTCGCGGCGGAAACCGCCCGACGGACGGTCGTCACGGCGGAAACCACCGCGGTCGTCGTCACGACGGTCGTCACGGCGGAAACCACCGGACGGACGGTCATCGCGACGGAAACCACCGGAGCGGTTGTCGTCACGACGGTCGTCACGACGGAAACCACCGGAGCGGTTGTCGTCGCGGCGGTCGTCGCGGCGGAAGCCACCGCGGTCGTCGCGGCGCGGCGCGAAGTTGCCCCGCTCGTCGCGGCGCTCGTGCGCGGGCGCGGCCTGCGCCGGGACGGACGCCGCGGCAGCGGCCTCCTCCTCGGCCTTGGCCTCGGTGGCGGCGGCCTCGGCGGCAGCCGCGACGGCGGCCTCCGGGTCCTCGCCGCGCTCGCGGGCGGCGCGCGCCAGGAGGCGGTCGGCCTCCTCGCGCAGCTCGGTGGCGCGGCGCTGCGCGCGCTCCAGCTGGCGGGTCAGGTCGGCCAGGTCGCGCTCGGCCTGCTTGGCGGCGTTGGCCGCGGAGTCGGCCTGCACCTCGGTGAGGGAGCGGGCGCCGGTGATCTTGGCGACGTCCTCGTCGAAGGCGCCGGCACCGCCGACGATGTGGCGCGAGGCGTCGACGCCCGCGTCCTCCATCAGGCGGAAGATCTGCTTGCGCTGGTGCGGCAGGGCCAGGGAGACGACCGTGCCGGACTGGCCGGCGCGGGCCGTACGGCCGGAGCGGTGCAGGTAGTCCTTGTGGTCACCGGCGGGGTCGACGTTGAGGACCAGGTCGATGCCGTCGACGTGGATGCCGCGGGCGGCGACGTCGGTGGCGACCAGGCAGTTCACGTAGCCGGCCTTGAAGTCGTCGAGGACGCGGCTGCGGGCGCCCTGGGTCATGCCGCCGTGCAGGGCGTCGGCGCGGACGCCGGCGTCCAGCAGCTGCTCGGCGACGCGGTCGGCGCCCAGCTGGGTGCGGACGAAGATGATCGTGCGGCCCTTGCGGGCGGCGATGGCGGCGGTGACCGGCGCCTTGTCCTTCGGCTTCACGACGAGGACGTGGTGGGTCATGGTGGTGACGGCACCGGCGGAGGGGTCGACCTCGTGCGTGATCGGGTTGACCAGGTAGCGCTTGACGAGGGTGTCGATCTCGTTCTCCAGCGTGGCGGAGAACAGCAGGCGCTGGCCGCCGGCCGGCACCAGGTCGAGGATCTCGGTGACCTCGGGCAGGAAGCCCATGTCGGCCATCTGGTCGGCCTCGTCGAGAACGGCGACCTGGACCTTGTCGAGCGAGGCGGCGCCGCGGTTGATGATGTCGCGCAGACGGCCCGGGGTGGCGACGAGGATGTCGACGCCGCGCTCCAGGGCGTAGATCTGGTTGCCCATGGACGTACCGCCGCAGACGACCTTCATCTTCAGGCCGAGCACGTCGCCGTAGGGCTGGAGGGCGTCCGCGACCTGCATCGCGAGCTCGCGGGTCGGGGTGAGGATCAGGCCGCGGGGGCGCTTCTTCTCGGTGTGGCCGCCGGCCAGGGTGGACAGCAGCGGCAGACCGAAGGAGAGGGTCTTGCCGGAGCCGGTGCGGCCGCGGCCGAGGATGTCCTTGCCGGCCAGGGCGTCCGGGATGGTCGCGGCCTGGATCGGGAAGGGGGTCGTGACGCCGTTCTGCGCGAGCTTGCGGACGATCGCGTCGTCCAGGCCGAGGTCACCGAAGGTGATCGTCGGCTCGGCGGGCTCGGCGGCGGCGTCGGTGTCGACGGCCTCGGCGGCGGTGTCGGAGGAGGCGAGATCCGCGGTGGTCTCCGCGGTGACGGCGTCCGCCTCGGCGACGATCTCGTCGCTCGCGGGCATGACGGTCTGCTCAGTGGAAATGGACATGCGAAATGCGAAACCTTCCGGAGTTTCGGCACGCGCCCAAGCTCCGTGTCGGCTTCACAAATGACCGCCTCGATGCGGTCAGCCACGGCAAGGTAAGGAACGCGCCACACGGCGCGCTTCTGTTAGGCGCCGGGCAAATGGGATCAAACGATCTACCACCATACGCACTCACCACCGTCGGACGCAACCCGCTGCCCCCGTCCGGCGGCATGGCCTACGCCACAGGGCCCGCCGCCTGGGGGCCCGGCTGGGGCGACGGGGGCGCCGAGGAGGCGGGGGGCTGGGTGACGGGCGGCTGCGGTGTGGGGGTGGTCGACTGGGGCGCCGGCTGGGTGGGAGCGGGCGGGCGCCCGGGCGGCGGGGCCGTGCCGGCGCCGTTGCCCGGCTGCTTCGCCTTCTTGCCCGGCTTGCCGGTGTGGGCGTCCGGCGAGGCCCCGGCGGGCGAGGCCGAGGGCGTCGCCGTCGAGGACGGGCTGGCGGCGCTCTTCGCCGACGGGCTGCCGCTCGCCCCCCGCGCCGAGCGCGTGTCCGCCTGCCCCGGCCGCCCGCCCGGCAGCCGCACCCCGCCGTCCGGCTCCGGACCCGCCTCGCGCTGCTTGCCCGCACCCGGCGACGGAGCGGGCCGCTCCGGGTCGCTCACGCTCATGCACCCCCCAAGGGCCAGGGCCGCGACGGCGACGGCCGCGATCCGGGTGACGGCTGCGCGGGGCGAGGTGGGGGGCATCGGGGACCGCCTTAGGGCTACGGGTCGCATCGGCGACGCGTACGGGCCGCATCGGCAACGCATGAAACAGGCGTCCTGCCCAACTGGGACCGCCCCGCACAGGACACGCGCGGCACGCGGTCACCTGACCGGCTCTTTACCCGCTCACCCGCAGCCGGGCCCGTGCACTCGCCCGTAGCCGGGCCCGTGCGCTCACCCGTAGCCGGGCCCGTGCGCTCACCCATAGCCGGGCCCGTGCGCTCACCCGTAGCCGAGCGCGTGCAGCCGCTCGTCGTCGATGCCGAAGTGGTGGGCCACCTCGTGAACCACCGTCACCTCGGTCTCCTCCACCACTTCCTCCCTGGAGGAGCACAGCCGCAGCGTCGGCCCGCGGTAGATGGTGATCCGGTCCGGCAGGACACCCGCGTACCACTCGCCGCGCTCGGTCAGCGGCGTCCCTTCGTAGAGGCCGAGCAGCTCCGGGTCCTCCGCCGGGGGCTCGTCCTCGACGAACACCGCGACGTTGTCCATCAGCCGCGTCAGCTCCGGCGGGATCCGGTCCAGGGCCTCGGCGACCAGTTCCTCGAACTCCTCGCGCGTCATCTCCAGCACGCTCGCCATTGTCCGGCACGTCCTTCCGTACGGCCCCCGCGCCGCCCCTGTCCGCCCCGTCGCGCCGCCTGCGTCCACCCCTCGCGCCGCCTCCGGGAAACCGTTTTGGCGTTCCCCCTCTCCATCCCATATGCTTCTCACGTCCCCGAGGCGCTGCGAAGCGCCCAGGTGGGCCATCAGCCCTCATCGTCTAGTGGCCCAGGACGCCGCCCTTTCAAGGCGGTAGCACGGGTTCGAATCCCGTTGGGGGCACGCTGTACCGTGTGCGAGACTAGTGCTCGCACATAGCAAGGTCCTGTGGAGCAGTTTGGAGTGCTCGCCACCCTGTCAAGGTGGAGGCCGCGGGTTCAAATCCCGTCAGGACCGCTGCAAGCATCTCGGTGCTTGCGTGGCTGGGTAGCTCAGTTGGTACGAGCGTCCGCCTGAAAAGCGGAAGGTCGCCGGTTCGACCCCGGCCCCAGCCACAGTGAGCCCCTCGTCTTCGACGGGGGGCTCAGTGCTTTTCCGGGCCCGCCGGCTTCCGGAGCCGGAGCCCGCTGCCTCCCGGGGTGCGGAAGCTCCCCGGGGCGAGCCCTCCGGTGGCCCGCGGGGGCGCCACCGCGCCCCTAAATGGGTTCGCCGCTTCCCCGCGCGTGGTGCGATCCTGGACTTCGTATGTCTACGCAGCCTGCCGCCCCCGCCGCCTTCGCCGACCTCGCCGCCCGCCTGCCCGAGCTGACGCTGCGCGACGCGCAGCGCCTGGGCCGGCGGCTCGACGGGGCCCGCCGCATCCGCAAGCCCGAGGCCCGTGCGGCCGTCCTGGCCGAGATCACGGCAGAGGTCGATACGGCCGAGCTGCGCGTCGCCGGCCGCCGCGCCGCCGTGCCGGCCGTCACCTATCCCGAGCAGCTCCCCGTCAGCCAGAAGAAGGACGAGATCCTCGCGGCGATCCGCGACCACCAGGTCGTGATCGTGGCGGGCGAGACCGGCTCCGGCAAGACCACCCAGATCCCCAAGATCTGCATGGAGCTCGGCCGCGGTGTCCGGGGCCTGATCGGGCACACCCAGCCCCGCCGGATCGCCGCCCGCACGGTCGCGGAGCGCGTCGCGGAGGAGCTGCGCACCCCGCTGGGCGAGGCGGTCGGCTGGAAGGTCCGCTTCACCGACCAGGTCGGCGAGGACACGCTGGTCAAGCTGATGACGGACGGCATCCTGCTGGCCGAGATCCAGACGGACCGCGAGCTGCGCCAGTACGACACGATCATCATCGACGAGGCGCACGAGCGCAGCCTCAACATCGACTTCATCCTGGGCTACCTCGCCCAGCTGCTGCCGCGCCGCCCCGACCTCAAGGTCGTCATCACCTCGGCCACCATCGACCCCGAGCGCTTCTCGCGCCATTTCGGCGACGCGCCGATCATCGAGGTCAGCGGGCGCACGTATCCGGTGGAGGTGCGGTACCGGCCGCTGCTGGAGGAGAATTCCGGCGATTCCGACCGCGATCAGATCACGGCGATCTGCGACGCGGTGGAGGAGCTGCAGCGCGAGGGCGACGGCGACATATTGGTCTTCCTCTCCGGCGAGCGGGAGATCCGCGACACCGCGGACGCGCTGGAGAAGAAGAAGCTCAGGTTCACCGAGATCCTGCCGCTGTACGCCCGCCTCTCCCACGCCGAGCAGCACCGGGTCTTCCAGCGCCATACGGGCCGCCGGATCGTCCTCGCGACGAACGTCGCGGAGACGTCCCTGACGGTGCCCGGCATCCGCTACGTGATCGACCCCGGTTTCGCCCGGATCTCGCGCTACAGCCACCGCACCAAGGTCCAGCGGCTGCCGATCGAGGCGGTCTCCCAGGCCAGCGCCAACCAGCGCAAGGGCCGCTGCGGCCGTACGTCGGACGGCATCTGCATCCGGCTGTATTCCGAGGACGATTTCCTCGCCCGCCCGGAGTTCACGGACGCGGAGATCCTCCGTACGAACCTGGCCTCCGTCATTCTGCAGATGACCGCGGCCGGGCTCGGTGACATCGAGAAGTTCCCGTTCATCGACCCGCCGGACCGCCGCAACATCAAGGACGGCGTCGACCTGCTGGTCGAGCTGGGGGCGCTGGATCCGGCGCAGAAGGACCCGAAAAAGCGGCTCACGCAGCTGGGCCGCAAGCTCGCCCAGCTCCCGGTGGACCCGCGGCTGGCCCGCATGGTCCTGGAGGCCGACCGTAACGGCTGCGTCCGCGAGGTCATGGTCATCGCGGCCGCGCTGTCCATCCAGGATCCGCGCGAGCGGCCCTCGGAGAAGCAGGCGCAGGCCGATCAGCAGCACGCCCGCTTCAAGGACGAGACGAGCGACTTCCTCGCCTTCCTGAACCTGTGGCGCTATGTGCGCGAGCAGCAGAAGGCGCTGTCGTCGTCGGCGTTCCGGCGCATGTGCAAGTCGGAGTTCCTGAACTACCTGCGCATACGCGAATGGCAGGACATCTACTCGCAGCTGCGCACGGTCGCGAAGTCCATGGGCGTCCACATGGCCGAGGAGGACGCGGCCCCGGACCGGGTGCACCAGTCGCTGCTGGCCGGCCTGCTTTCGCACATCGGGCTGAAGGACACCGAGAAGAACGATTACCTGGGTGCCCGCAGCGCGAAGTTCGCGGTGTTCCCGGGCTCGGCGCTCTTCCGCAAGCAGCCGCGCTGGATCATGTCGGCGGAGCTGGTGGAGACCTCGCGGCTGTGGGCGCGGGTCAATGCCAAGGTGGAGCCGGAGTGGATCGAGCCGCTCGCCCAGCACCTGGTGAAGCGCAATTACAGCGAGCCGCACTGGGAGCAGAAGCAGGCGGCCGTCATGGCGTACGAGCGGGTGACGCTGTACGGCGTGCCGATCGTCGCCCAGCGGAAGGTCAATTACGGGCGGATCGACCCGGAGACCAGCCGCGAGCTGTTCATCCGCAACGCCCTGGTCGAGGGCGACTGGCGGACGCACCATCAGTTCTTCCAGGACAACCGCAAACTGCTCGGCGAGGTCGAGGAGCTGGAACACCGCGCCCGCCGCCGGGACATCCTGGTGGACGACGAGACGCTCTTCGACTTCTACGACCAGCGGCTGCCCGAACACATCGTCTCGGGCGCGCACTTCGACTCGTGGTGGAAGCACAAGCGGCGCGACGAGCCGGAGTTGCTGAACTTCGAGCAGTCGATGCTCATCAACGAGAACGCCGGGGCCGTCACCAAGGACGACTATCCGGATTCCTGGCGGCAGGGCCGGCTGAAGTTCAAGGTGACGTACCAGTTCGAGCCCGGGGCGGATGCGGACGGCGTGACCGTCCACGTTCCGCTGCAGGTGCTGAACCAGGTCTCGGCCGAGGGCTTCGACTGGCAGATCCCGGGGCTGCGCGAGGACCTGGTGACGGAGCTGATCCGTTCCCTGCCCAAGCCGATCCGCAGGAACTACGTGCCGGCGCCGAATTTCGCCAAGGCCTTCCTGGACCGTGCCGTGCCGCTGCAGGAGTCGCTGACGGTCACGCTGGCGCGCGAGCTGCACCGGATGACGGCGGTCCGGCTGGACCCGGGGGACTTCGACCTGGGCAAGGTCCCCGAGCACCTGAAGATCACCTTCCGGGTCGTCGACGAGCGGCGCCGCAAGATCGCCGAGGACAAGGACCTGGAGGCGCTGCGGCTGCGGCTCAAGCCGAAGACGCAGGCGGCGATCTCCAAGGCCTTCGAGCAGGCCGCAGGGGCCGCCAAGGCCGGCGGCACCGGCGGCGGCGCCCCGGAGCAGCGCTCGGGGCTCACGTCCTGGACGGTGGGCACGCTGCCGCGCACCTTCGAGACGCGGCGGGCCGGCCAGCCGGTCAAGGCGTACCCGGCGCTGGTGGACGAGGGGTCCTCGGTCGCGGTGCGGCTCTTCGACACCGAGCCGGAGCAGCGCGAGGCCATGTGGCGGGGCACCCGCCGGCTGATCCTGCTGAACCTGCCGTCCAACCCCGCGAAATTCGCGCAGGACAAGCTCGGCAACCAGCAGAAGCTCGCCCTGTCGCGCAATCCGCACGGCTCCGTCCAGGCGCTCTTCGAGGACTGCGTCTCGGGTGCGGCCGACAAGCTGATGGCGGCGCACGGCGGGCCCGTCTGGGACGAAGAATCCTTCCGCAAGCTCTTCGACGCGGTACGGGCGGACATCGTGGACGCCACGCTGGACGCCATCCGCAAGGTGCAGGAGGTGCTGGCCGCCTGGCAGGCGTGCGAGCGCCGGCTGAAGGCCACCACGAGCCTGACGCTCATGTCCTCCCTGTCGGACGTCAAGGAGCAGCTGGCGGGGCTCATCAAGCCCGGCTTCGTCACCGCCCACGGTGTGCGCAGGCTGCCGGACCTGCTGCGCTATCTCGTGGCGGTCGACCGGCGGCTGACCCAGCTGCCCTCCAACGCCGACCGGGACCGCGCCCGGATGGCGAAGGTGAAGGAGATGCAGGACGAGTACGCGTGGCTGCTGGAGCAGTTCCCCAAGGGACGCCCGGTGCCCCAGGAGGCGCTCGACATCCGCTGGATGATCGAGGAGCTCCGCGTGAGCTACTTCGCCCACGCCCTGGGGACGGCGCACCCGGTCTCGGACAAGCGGATCGTGAAGGCCATCGATCAGCTGGCGCCCTAGGGGGCGCAGGGGTGCGGGCGGGCCGCCCCCGCGGTGCGGGACCCGTTCGGGGGCCGCTTCCGTGATCGGGTTCGACCGCACCCCCTGACCTGCTGTAGAGTCTCTTTCGCAAGCCCGCGAGAGCGGCAAGCAAGCAAGGTCCTGTGGAGCAGTTTGGAGTGCTCGCCACCCTGTCAAGGTGGAGGCCGCGGGTTCAAATCCCGTCAGGACCGCATCGGTTGAAGGCCCGGATCCCTCAGGGATCCGGGCCTTCTCGCATTCGACCTTGACTGGGACACGTGCCAGGGGTACCCAGACAGTGGAGGTGCTGCGCTCCATGACGACAACCACCACCCGGACCCAGGCCAAGCGGACCGAGAACATCAGGCACGAGACGAGGGCGCTGCTGCGCGCCCATCTGTCCGCCGCCTCGGGCGCCTCGGGGTATCGCCATCTGACCCGTCACTGCGCCGTGTGCCACCGGCTGCTGCGGCTCGCCCAGGAGGCCGCGTCGGGGCCGGTGTCCGAGCCCAGGGGCGCCGGGGAGGCCGGGGCGGCTTCCGGGTGACCAACGGCGCCTGATCCGGCGGCAGTCGGCCGCAGGGCGGATGCGCGTGTTGCTCACCGGGCTCTTTACCGCAGCGGCACGATGAGTGACAAGCACGTCGCACTGTGATGGGAGTCACCGAAAGAGTTTCCCGACCGAGGGAACTTACCCCTGGCCTACAACGGGTCAATTTAATATGTGCAATTGCACTCCACCCGAAAGGGTGGGCCCGCGGGTCCGTACGGGTGCGTTGCCGGCTCACGCTGCCCACAGTCGGGCACGGTCGTCGAGGGCCGCTCGAGGCGGCGTGCGGGCATAAAAAGATCGCGCTGGACCCGGCGGAGTCCAGCGCGATCGACGACTCGCCCAAGTCGGTGGGCTGCGGACCTGTTGGGGCAGGTACCGGTCGCTTGTAGCCAGATGGTGCTTCAGGTGGAGCTAGCTGGGCGCAGGCCGGGTTGGGGGCCCCGGAAAACGCCCGGTGATGCGGTTGTTCAGGCCTCGCTGCGCTGCTGCGGAATGCCCGCCAGCAGGGCGCGGACCTCCGCTTCGCGGTAACGGCGGTGTCCTCCGAGCGTGCGGATGGACGTGAGCTTGCCAGCCTTGGCCCAACGGGTGACCGTCTTCGGGTCCACGCGGAACATCGTGGCAACCTCAGCCGGGGTCAGCAGCGGCTCGGCATCAGGGGTGCGAGCGGTCATGAGCGGCCTCCTCGGGAGAACCTGACGTGGAGTCGGTTCTTTCCTCTAAATTCTGCACCTTGACCCGCGTTGCCCGAAATGGCGGACGCGGGCCGAGTCGGTTATAGGACGAACGGCTTGTCCTCGGCACTACAACTACACCATCTGTCCAGCCACGTCGGCCAAACCGATGGAATTGCCCTCTCAGGTGTTCAACCTCGACGGAAGCCGATGGACCATGCCATAGCGGACAGTCACGCCACCGTGACGATCAGTCACAGCGGGATCAGGGGTCACCAGACCCGCCAAGGAGTGCAATACCGATCAATCCGCCCGTAGTTGGACGGAAGGAGCCCTTCCCGGACTCCTTGTCCTATTTTGCCACGCGGATGGGCGATGGGCGCAAGACCTGACGAAAGTGCGTTAGGTCACGGTTGCCGCAATGGCCCGGATCGGGACCTAGGTCCCGGGGCTTCTCGCACCAAGACTTCAATTGGCGTACTGCCGGTTGCGTACGGCGCTCCAGCGCTCCGTCAAGCGCTCGTACGCCCTCCCCGCGCGCACCCCATCCCCCGCGCGCAACGCCGCGAGCCCCTCCGCCGTGTCCCCGGCGGAATGATCCTCGGCGAGCTGCGCCTCGGGCACCATATGGACCAGACCGCCGTAGTCCAGCTCCACCAGGGAGCGCGGGTGGAACTCCTCGAGCCACCGCCCGACGTCCACCAGGCCGTCGATCAGCGGACCCTCGTCGATGGCGTCCTTGAGCGTGCGCAGCCCCCGGGCCACCCGCCGTCTGGCCTGCACCATCGGCGTGCGGTAGCGCAGGACGAGCCCGTCCCGGCCCGCCTGGCCGCCCCGGCCCGGCTCCCCCTCCCCCGCGTACTCGCCCGTCTTGCCGTACTCGCGCTCCTCGTCCGAGAAGAGCACGAACCAGCGCAGCGGCACCTGCCAGGTGGCCGTGCGGATCCACGGCCGGGCGTCGGGGTTGCGCTCCTGCCAGCGCTCGTAGTCCGCCTCCGCCTGCCGGCGCACCACCGGCGGCAGCGCCGCGTCCAGGACCGGCGCGGGCAGGGTCTCGGACAGCTCCCCCAGCGCCAGCCAGCCGCGCAGCCGGGTGCGCCAGGGGCAGACGCACAGCACCCCGTCCTGGACGGTCACGAAGGCCTCGCCGCTCTCGTGCACCGGAACCGGCACGGGCGGGGTGGGCAGGAGGTCGGCGAGCGAGCGCCGGAGCTCGTCCTGGGCGCAGGGGAGCGCCTCGCGCCGGGCGTAGCGCTCCCAGTGCGTGCGCTCCGGCTCCGGAAAGGCGCCCAGCGGCTCGTAAACCCGCAGGTACGCCGCGTACGGGACAGTCACCGACGAAGCCGAGCCCACACGTGCTCCCCTCAAACCGCAGGACACTGCAGGGAGTTGCCGAACCCTCCCCGTACCGTGCAAATCGTCCCATGGCACCGCTCCCCGGGAGAGTGATCCTCCGCACGGGACCGGCCGGTCGGGCCGACAGGTCTTACCCTCTTGCCAACCGGCCCTCCACCACCCCCGGAGGGCAACCTCCGCGACATATGGAGTCACCACAGTGACTGACGTACGTCCCTCCCCCAAGCACTCCGTGCAGGGGGGACCCCCGGAAGCCGACGGCGTGCTGCACACATTGTTCCGGTCCGATCAGGGCGGCCACGAGCAGGTTGTCCTCTGCCAGGACCGCGAGAGCGGCCTCAAGGCCGTGATCGCCATCCACTCCACCGCCCTGGGCAACGCCCTCGGCGGCACCCGGTTCTATCCGTACGCCTCCGAAGAGGCCGCGGTGCTGGACGCCCTCAACCTCTCCCGCGGCATGTCCTACAAGAACGCGCTGGCGGGCCTGGATCACGGCGGCGGAAAGGCCGTGATCATCGGCGATCCCAACCAGATCAAGACCGAACAGCTCCTGCTTGCCTACGGTCGCTTCGTGGCCTCCCTCGGCGGCCGCTACGTCACCGCCTGCGACGTCGGCACCTACGTCCAGGACATGGACGTGGTCGCCCGCGAGTGCCGCTGGACCACCGGCCGCTCCCCCGAGAACGGCGGCGCCGGCGACTCCTCGGTGCTCACCGCCTTCGGCGTCTTCCAGGGCATGCGCGCCGCCGCACAGACCCAGTGGGGCGAGCCGACGCTGCGCGGCCGCCGGGTCGGCGTCGCGGGCGTCGGGAAGGTCGGTCACCACCTGGTGGAGCACCTGGTCGAGGACGGCGCGGAGGTCGTGATCACCGACGTCCGGACGGAGGCCGTCGAGCGCATCCTGGCCCGCCACCCGCAGGTCACCGCGGTGACGGACGCCGGCGTCCTGGTCCGCACCCCGCTCGACGTCTACGCCCCCTGCGCCCTCGGCGGCGCCCTGGACGACGACACGGTGGCCGCCCTGACCGCGAGCGTGGTCTGCGGCGCGGCCAACAACCAGCTCGCCCACCCCGGCGTCGAGAAGGACCTCGCGGACCGCGGCATCCTCTATGCGCCCGACTATGTGGTGAACGCCGGCGGAGTGATCCAGGTCGCGGACGAACTGCACGGGTTTGATTTCGACCGCGCGAAGGCCAAGGCGAACCAGATTTTCGACACGACTCTGGCCATATTCGATCGGGCCAAGGCCGACGGCATTCCGCCCGCCGCCGCTGCCGACCGGCTGGCCGAGCAGCGCATGGCCGAGGCCCGGGCGGCCGCCGGGGCCTAGCTACCGACCGGTAGAACCGTCCGGTAAGGGCGCTTTGCGCACGACGGGTGACCGGTCGGCGGACACCGCGTGGCCGGCCGGGCGGGCCGAGCGCCCCTAGCGGTCCCTACAGCCCCGTCCGATGAGGTGGTGAGCGAGACATCTCTCACCACCCATCGGCGGGTCGGGGCACAAGACACGTTAAAATCGCAGCTGACCAGCGGGGACGGGGCTCCCCTAGGGTTGTGCTGCGTGGCACGTCATGCGGGCGACGTACCGTATGGCCGCGGAAGCAGGTACCGTTGAAGCCCTACAGGCCGGATCCCTCCACGGGGGTCCGCTCTGACTCATGAACGTGAACGCGTGTCAAGACTCTGGGGCCGTCGAGCCCCGTCATTGAGGGGGTCGAGCCATGGGGCGCGGCCGGGCCAAGGCCAAGCAGACAAAGGTCGCCCGCCAGCTGAAGTACAACAGCGGCGGGACCGACCTCTCACGTCTGGCCAATGAGCTGGGCGCATCGCCGACGAAGCAGCCGCCGAACAGCGAGCCGCTCGAAAAGGACGATGAGCTGGATGACGACCCGTACGCTCAGTACGCGAGTCGTTACAACGACGATGAGGACGAGGACGAGCAGGCTCCGTCCGACTCTCCTTACCGTCGCCGCGCTTGACGCTGTAACTCCCACTGACCCGGTTCGAGGCCTGACCTCGGACCGGGTTCTGTGCTGCCCGGATGCTGTGCGCCGTGCCGGTGCCGGCACACGGCTGATCCGTCTCCCGGGTGCGGGCCGCTGATGCGCACCCGTACCGCCTCAGCGGCACGGCTGCCCACCAGCGGCCGTTCGCCTCAGCTCGCGTAGTCACCGGTCAGGGCCACGGCCTCGGCCTGATCGCCGCGCTCGGTGATCGCACCCGCGACCCAGGCGTCCACGCCCCGGTCGGCGAGGACCGAAAGGGCGACGTCCACGGACTCCGGCGGCACGACCGCCATCATGCCGACGCCCATGTTCAGCGTCTTCTCCAGCTCCAGCCGCTCCACCCCGCCGAGCCGGCCCACGGTGTCGAACACCGCGCCCGGCGTCCAGGTCGCCCTGTCGACGGTGGCGTGGAGGTGGTCCGGGACGACCCGGGCCAGGTTGTTGGCGAGACCGCCGCCGGTGATGTGCGAGAAGGCGTGCACCTCGGCCGTGCGGGTGAGCGCCAGGCAGTCCAGCGAGTAGATCCGGGTGGGCTCCAGCAGCTCCTCGCCGAGGGTCCGGCCGAACTCCGGAACCTCACGGTCCAGCTCCCAGCCGGCCCGGTCGAAGAGCACATGGCGGACCAGTGAGTACCCGTTCGAGTGAAGTCCGGACGAGGCCATCGCGATGACGACGTCACCCGTACGGATGCGATCGGTGCCCAGCACCCGGTCGGCCTCGACCACACCGGTGCCCGCACCGGCCACGTCGAACTCGTCCGGCCCGAGCAGCCCGGGGTGCTCGGCGGTCTCGCCGCCGACCAGCGCGCAGCCCGCGAGCACACAGCCCTCGGCGATGCCCTTGACGATGGCGGCGACCCGCTCGGGGTAGACCTTGCCGACGCAGATGTAGTCGGTCATGAACAGCGGCTCGGCGCCGCAGACGACCAGGTCGTCCACGACCATGCCGACCAGGTCGTGGCCGATGGTGTCGTAGACGCCCATGCGGCGGGCGATGTCGACCTTCGTGCCGACTCCGTCGGTCGCGGAGGCCAGGAGGGGGCGCTCGTACCGCTTGAGCGCGCTGGCGTCGAAGAGCCCGGCGAAACCGCCGAGGCCGCCGACGACCTCCGGGCGGGTGGCCTTCTTGACCCACTTCTTCATCAGCTCGACGGCGTGATCGCCCGCTTCGATGTCGACGCCCGCGGCTGCGTAGCTGGCACCGGTGGTCTCAGACATGAGTTTGAGAACTTTCGTGTCGTTCGGTACTGCGGAGGCGTTTACGGACGACGGAGCGCATCGGCGGCATCCGTGCCACCGGCCAGCTCGGTCTCCAGGAGCTGCTTGCCGAGCAGCTCGGGGTCGGGGAGCGCCATGGGGTACTCGCCGTCGAAGCAGGCGCGGCAGAGGTTCGGCTTGGCGATGGTGGTCGCCTCGATCATGCCGTCGAGGGAGATGTACGCGAGGGAATCCGCGCCCAGCGACCGGCCGATCTCCTCGACGCTCATGCCATTGGCTATCAGCTCGGCGCGGGTGGCGAAATCGATGCCGAAAAAACACGGCCACTTCACCGGCGGGGAGGAAATCCGCACGTGCACCTCGGCGGCGCCCGCCTCGCGGAGCATCCGGACGAGTGCGCGCTGGGTATTGCCGCGGACGATGGAATCGTCGACGACAACCAGGCGCTTGCCCTTGATGACTTCCTTGAGCGGATTGAGCTTGAGCCGGATGCCGAGCTGGCGGATGGTCTGGCTCGGCTGGATGAAGGTCCGGCCGACGTAGGAATTCTTGACCAGGCCGGTGCCGTACGGAATGCCGCTGGCTTCCGCGTAACCGACGGCGGCGGGGGTGCCGGATTCCGGGGTCGGTATCACCAGGTCGGCGTCGACCGGGGCCTCGGCGGCGAGCCGGCGGCCCATTTCCACACGGGAAAGGTAGACATTCCGGCCCGCGATATCGGTGTCGGGACGGGCCAGGTACACGTACTCGAAGACGCAGCCCTTGGGGCGGGCCTCGGCGAAGCGGCTGGTGCGCACGCCGTGCTCGTCGATGGCGATGAGCTCGCCGGGCTCGATCTCGCGGACGAACGTGGCGCCGCAGATGTCCAGGGCGGCCGTCTCGGAGGCCACCACCCAGCCGCGCTCCAGGCGGCCGAGGACCAGCGGGCGGATGCCCTGCGGGTCACGGGCGGCGTAGAGCGTGTGCTCGTTCATGAAGACGAGGCAGAAGGCGCCCTTGACCTGGGGAAGGACCTTGGCGGCCGCCTCCTCGATGGTCAGCGGCTTGCCCTCGGCGTCGGTCTGGCCCGCGAGGAGGGCCGTGACCAGGTCGGTGTCGTTGGTCGCCGCGACCTGGGTGGCACGGCCGTTCTCCCGGGGGAGGGCCGCGACCATCTCGGCCAGCTCGGCCGTGTTGACCAGGTTGCCGTTGTGGCCCAGGGCGATCGAGCCGTGGGCGGTCGCCCGGAAGGTCGGCTGGGCGTTCTCCCACACCGAGGCTCCGGTGGTGGAGTAGCGGGCGTGACCGACCGCGATGTGGCCCTGGAGGGAGCCGAGGGAGGTTTCGTCGAAGACCTGGGAAACCAGTCCCATGTCCTTGAAGACGAGGATCTGGGAGCCGTTGCTCACTGCGATGCCCGCGGACTCCTGTCCACGGTGCTGCAGCGCATACAGCCCGAAATAGGTGAGTTTGGCGACCTCTTCACCCGGAGCCCAGACACCGAAGACGCCACATGCGTCCTGGGGGCCCTTCTCACCGGGGAGCAGGTCGTGGCTGAGTCGTCCGTCACCACGAGGCACACCTTGAGTCTATGGCAGGGAGGAGGTTCATCCGAACCGGGGACGACCGGTGATGCCTCACACCACGCACAGCCACTCGGCGCGCACAGCGAATCACCTTTCGGGGGTCTTTTGTTCATTCCACCAAAGGGAGTTGCGCGGAGATGTCCGCGCGTTCGCCGCTCGCGCTGACCACCGCGGCGTCCAGGGCGGTCGCCCAGTCCGTACGGCCGGTGGCCAGGCGCAGCCAGGTGAGCGGATCGGTCTCGACCACGTTGGGCGGGGTGCCGCGGGTGTGCCGGGGTCCCGCCACGCACTGGACGACCGCGAAGGGCGGGATGCGGACCTCCACGGAGCCGCCCGGGGCCTTGGTCGCGAGGGCGTCGGCGAGCAGGCGGGTGGCGTTGGCCAAAGCCTGGCGGTCGTAAGGGATCCCGGTCCCGAGCGCCGCGGCGAGATCGTCCGTGTGGACGGCCAGCTCCACGCAGCGGGTGACCAGGAAGTCGTCCAGGCGGACGGCGCCGGAGGGGGCGGCCAGGAGGCGGTCCGGGGGCGTGGCGGCCAGGGCGGCGAAACGGTCCGCCACGTCGTCCAGGAGGGGGATCGGGGCGGTGTCCGCAGCGCCTGCGCCGGCCTCGGCGCGGGCTGCCGTGATCACCCACTCCACGGCGGTGATCTCCCGTGCGGGCGGGGCGGGTTCCTCGATCAGCCGGGCCACGAGGCCCACGCCCAGGGCGATGTGGGCGATCAGCTCGCGGACCGTGCACTCCCCCAGCCGCGTCGGCAGGGCCAGTTGCGCCTCGTCCAGGCCCGCGGCCGTCTCCCGTACGTGGGCGAGCTGCGCCGTGACGGCGGCGCGCACCTTGGCGGGGTCGTAGCTGCGGGGGCGGGGCTTGCGCTGGGCGGGAGGCATGGCTCCGACCCTATTCGGCGCCGGTCTTCCCGGTCCGCGCCGTGCCGGTGTGCGCCTCTCCGGCGCCGGCCGGGAGCGATCCGAAGTCCCCGAGCCCGTGCTCGACCAGGGCGAATGCCCGCTCCGCCAGGGCGACGGCGCCGGGCAGGACCTCGTCCGCCGACTCGCCCGCGAACAGGCGCCGGTGGTTGTACTCGTGGACGGCGTAGCGGACGCTCATCAGCTGGGCCGCGACCACGGGAGCGAGCTCGGCGTCGGGCCCCTCCTCGGCGGCGGCCAGCTCCTCGGCCAGGAGCGTCTGGGCGCGGCGGGCGTACTCGTGGGCACGCACGAGAAGGGCCGGGGTCTCCTGGATCAGCCGGCGCACCTGCAGCACGTAGGGGTCGTCGCTCATGCCGACGGACGCTTCGTGGGCCTGGAGCGCGGCCATGAAGTCCCTGCGGAAGGCGGCGACGGCGGACTCGCCGGGGTGCCTGTCGCGCACGGCGCGGGCGGCGTCGCCGATGTGCTCCTGCATGGGGCCGAGGACCAGATCCTCCTTGGAGGACATGTAGTTGAAGACCGTCATCTTCGAGACTTCGGCGGCCAGGGCGACCTCGGCGACCGACACCTGGTCGTAACCGCGCTCCAGGAACAGCTTGGCGGCGGTCTTCCACAGCGTGCGCCGGGTCTGGATCTTCTTGCGCTCGCGCAGGCTCAGGCCTTCGGTCATGCCCCGACTGTACCAGGATGAAACTTTGACCAGGCCGACAAACTTACCCGATAGAAGAATTGACTCGGTACACACTTCCGGGGCATGGTGAGGGCGCGCCGCTTCCGTCGGCGTTCCACGACCGGCTCCGGAGGGGGAAGAAGGGTGCATTCATCCACGGCGACGGGGCGGTTGGCCCCGGAGCAAGGGCCTGCGGGAGGGGATGCGGCGGGGGCTGCGGGCGCCCCGGCGCCGGGCGGTCAGGCAGCCGGGCCTCGCATGACGGCGGGGCAGCGGAAGGTCGCCTTCGTCGTCTGCATGGCCACGATGCTCCTGGCCGTGCTCGACCAGAACATCGTCTCGGCCGTCACGGTCCCGATCGTGCGCGACCTCGACCCCGCACACGGCATCGACCGGGTCCCATGGCTGATCAGCGCCTTCGCCCTCGCCTCGACGGCCGTCCTGCCCCTCTACGGCAAGCTGTGCGACACCCACGGCGCACGCCGGGTGTTCCTGGGCGCCGTCGCCGCCTTCCTCGCGGGCTCGGTGCTGTGCGGCGCCGCGCAGTCCATGGAGCAGCTCATCGCCTTCCGCGCCGTCCAAGGCATCGGCGGCGGAGGGCTGATGAGCGTCACCATGGTCGTGATCGCCCAGCTCAAGGCGGGCGAGGCCGCGGATGGGAGCGCCGGCGGTCCCGGCGGTCCCGGCGGCCGCGGCAAGGGGAGCGGCGCCGGGACAGGCGGCATCGTGGCGGGCGCGGGCATGGCGCTCGGGCCCGTGCTGGGCGGCGTCCTCGCCGATCACGCCGACTGGCGCTGGGTGTTCTACGTGAACCTGCCCATCGGCATCGCCGTGATCGCCGCCGCGACCGCAGTCCTCAAGCTGCCCCACCACGCCTCGCGCCACCGGATCGACTTCCTCGGCGCCGGCCTCGCGGCGGCCTTCTCCACGGCCCTGCTGCTGGTCACCGAGTGGGGCGGCAAGGAGTACGCGTGGGGCTCCCCCACCGTCCTCGGGCTGATCGGGGCGAGCGTGCTGCTGCTCGGCCTGTTCCTCCGGCGGCAGGCCACAGCGGCCGAGCCCGTGCTGCCCCTGTCACTGTTCAAGATCCCTGTGCTGCGCACCTCGTTCGCGCTGCAGGCGCTCACCGGGATGGCCCTGATGGGGTCGCTCGTCTACGTGATCGTCTACCTGCAGCTCGTGCGCGGCATCGCCGCCACGGACGCGAGCCTGTTCCTGCTCCCCATGGCCGCAGGAATCTCCGCCACGGGCATCGTCACCGCAAAACTGGCGGCCCATGGCCGGCCGCAGAAGACGTTCGTGGTCACCGGAACGGCCGTCTCGGCCGCGGCGATGGGGCTGCTCGCGACGCTGGGAACCGACACCGGCCTGTGGGTCGTCGGCACGGCGCTGCTGCTCCTCGGCGTGGGGTTCGGCCAGCTGCTCGGCCAGCTGATCCAGCTCACGCAGGAACACGCACCCGCCGGCCAACTGGGCGTGGCCACCACGGCAATCCGCTTTTTCCAGGCCCTGGGCGGCGCGCTGGGCGCCTCCCTGTTCGGCACAGTGCTGGCCCGGGTGTACGAGGCGAAGGGCCCCGGCGGCTCGGCCGGCCGCATGGCCTCGCTCGGCGGCGAGGCCCACGCCCAGGCGATACGGGCCTTCACTTCCTCCGTCGACACGGTGTTCCTGTGTGCGGCCGGAGCGATGGCGGTGGCCCTGCTGCTGGCGGTGCGCCTGCGGGTCCGGTGACCGGAGTTCCGCGCGGCGCCCGTTGCCCGGCCGCCTTCCCCGGCGACCCGGCCCCGGCGCGCCTGTCCCCGGCGGCCGGGCCGCCGGGGACAGGCGCGGTGGGTTATGCGAGCAGCGCGGGGATCGTGGCCTCGTGGGCCTCGCGCAGCTCGGCCAGCGGAATGCTGAACTGGCCCTGGATGTCGATCTCTTCGCCGTCGACGACGCCGATGCGGGCCGCGGGAAGGCCCCGCGCGCCACACATGTCGGTGAAGCGGAGCTCCTCGCTGCGCGGGACCGCGACGACGGCACGGCCGGCGGACTCGGAGAAGAGGAAGACGAAGGGGTCCACGCCGTCGGGGACGACGATCCGGGCGCCCTTGCCGCCGCGCAGGCACGACTCGGCGAGGGCCTGGATCAGACCGCCGTCCGACAGGTCGTGCGCCGCGTCGACCATGCCGTCGCGGGAGGCCGAGATGAGGATCTCCGCCAGGAGCTTCTCCCGGCCCAGGTCCACGGCGGGCGGCAGCCCGCCGAGGTGGTCGTGGACGACCTGGGACCAGGCCGAACCGCCCAGCTCTTCCTTGGTGTCACCCAGCAGGTAGAGCAGGTGGCCCTCGTCCGAGAAGGCCATCGGCGTACGGCGGTTGACGTCGTCGATGACGCCGAGCACCGCGACCACGGGGGTCGGGTGGATGGCGGTCTCACCGGTCTGGTTGTAGAGCGAGACGTTGCCGCCGGTGACCGGGGTGCCCAGCTCCAGGCAGCCGTCGGCCAGACCGCGCGTGGCCTCCGCGAACTGCCACATGACCGCCGGGTCCTCGGGGGAGCCGAAGTTCAGGCAGTTGGAGATGGCCAGCGGGCGGGCGCCGGAGGCGGCCACGTTGCGGTAGGACTCCGCGAGCGCCAGCTGCGCACCCGCGTACGGGTCGAGCTTGGCGTAGCGGCCGTTGCCGTCCGTGGCGACGGCGACACCGAGGTCGGTGTCCTCGTCCACGCGGACCATGCCGGAGTCCTCCGGCTGCGCGAGGACGGTGTTGCCCTGCACGAACCGGTCGTACTGGTCGGTGATCCACGCCTTGGACGCCTGGTTCGGCGAGGAGATCACCTTCAGGACCTGCTCGCGCAGCTCCTCGGCGCTCTCCGGGCGGGCCAGCTTGCCGGCGTCGTCGGCCTGGAGGGCGTCCTGCCAGTCCGGGCGGGCGTACGGGCGCTCGTAGACCGGGCCCTCGTGGGCGACGGTGCGCGGCGGCACGTCCACGATCTGCTCGCCGTGCCAGAAGATCTCCAGCCGCTCGCCGTCGGTCACCTCACCGATGACGGTGGCGATGACGTCCCACTTCTCGCAGATCTCCAGGAAGCGGTCGACCTTGCCCGGCTCGACGATCGCGCACATGCGCTCCTGCGACTCGCTCATGAGGATCTCCTCGGGCGAGAGCGTCGCGTCGCGCAGGGGCACGCGGTCCAGCTCGACGCGCATGCCGCCGGAGCCGGCGCTGGCCAGCTCGCTGGTGGCGCAGGACAGGCCGGCGCCGCCGAGGTCCTGGATGCCGTCGACCAGGTCCTCGCGGAAGATCTCCAGGGTGCACTCGATGAGGAGCTTCTCCTGGAAGGGGTCGCCGACCTGGACGGCGGGGCGCTTCGCCGGCTTCGAGTCGTCGAACGTCTCGGAGGCCAGGACGGAGACGCCGCCGATGCCGTCGCCGCCGGTGCGGGCGCCGTAGAGGATGACCTTGTTGCCGGCGCCGGAGGCCTTGGCGAGGTGGATGTCCTCGTGCTTCATCACGCCGACGCACAGGGCGTTGACGAGCGGGTTGCCCTGGTAGCAGGCGTCGAAGACGACCTCGCCGCCGATGTTGGGCAGGCCCAGGCAGTTGCCGTAGCCGCCGATGCCCGCGACGACGCCCGGCAGGACGCGCTTGGTGTCGGGGTGGTCGGCGGCGCCGAAGCGCAGCGGGTCCATGACGGCGACCGGGCGGGCGCCCATCGCGAGGATGTCGCGGACGATGCCGCCCACGCCGGTGGCCGCGCCCTGGTAGGGCTCGATGTACGACGGGTGGTTGTGCGACTCGACCTTGAAGGTGACCGCGTAGCCCTGGCCGACGTCGACGACACCGGCGTTCTCACCGATGCCGACCAGCAGGGCGTCGTTCTCGGGGGCCTTCTCGCCGAACTGGCGCAGGTGCACCTTGCTGCTCTTGTAGGAGCAGTGCTCGGACCACATCACGGAGTACATGGCGAGCTCGGCGCCGGTGGGACGGCGGCCCAGGATCGTACGGATGCGCTCGTACTCGTCCTGCTTCAGGCCCAGCTCGGCCCAGGGCTGCTCGACGTCGGGCGTCTCGTCGGCGTGCTTGACGGTGTCGAGGGTCATGAGGCGTTGACCAGCTTCCTCAGGATCGAGGTGAAGAATCCGAGGCCGTCGGTGCGGCCGGTGCCGACCAGCGGTTCGACGGCGTGCTCGGGGTGCGGCATGAGGCCGACGACGTTGCCCGCCTCGTTGGTGATGCCGGCGATGTCGCGCAGCGAGCCGTTGGGGTTCCCGTCGAGGTAACGGAAGGCGACGCGGCCCTCCGCCTCGAGCTCGTCGAGGGTGTGCTCGTCGGCGACGTAGCGGCCGTCGATGTTCTTCAGCGGGATGGAGATCTCCTGGCCCGCCTCGTAGTCGGACGTCCAGGCCGTGTTCGCGTTCTCCACCCGCAGCTTCTGCTCGCGGCAGATGAAGTGCAGGTGGTTGTTGCGCAGCATCGCGCCGGGCAGCAGGTGGCTCTCGGTGAGGACCTGGAAGCCGTTGCAGATACCGAGGACAGGCATGCCGCCCTTGGCCTGCTCGATGACGGTTTCCATGACCGGCGAGAAGCGGGAGATGGCCCCCGCCCGCAGATAGTCGCCGTAGGAGAAACCGCCGGGCAGGACCACGGCGTCCACCTGCTTGAGGTCCTTGTCGCGGTGCCAGAGCGGCACGGGCTCGAGGCCGGCGATCCGGACGGCGCGCTGGGTGTCGCGGTCGTCGAGGGTGCCGGGGAAGGTGACGACTCCTACGCGTGCGGTCACGAGTCGACCCGCACGGTGAAGTTCTCGATCACGGTGTTGGCGAGAAACGTTTCCGCCATCTCGTGGATTCGGGCGAGGGCGGCGTCGTCGACCGGACCCTCCACCTCGAGTTCAAAGCGCTTGCCCTGACGGACGTCGGCGATCCCCTCGTAACCCAGGCGAGGCAGCGCGCGCTGCACCGCCTGGCCCTGCGGGTCGAGGATCTCCGGCTTGAGCATGACGTCGACTACGACGCGTGCCACTGGCACTCCCGGTGTGTGGTGCGTGAGCTGAAGCGGTACGGCCAGAGTACAGTCCCCAAAAATCTACGCGCATAGATATGGTGGGCGTCCTGTCACGTTTACGCATCGACACCCGGGACGCCCTGGAAAAATCCCGGGAAAAACGTACGGTCCTGATTGCGAAGGGGCACTCGGACCGAATTAACTGGGCTTCACTTTGCAATGCCCTTTGTTGTACAAATGAATAACCATTGACCCGGAACGGATCCGGAACATCCGGAACCTGTGCATCTCCGCAGTTCAACGCGGCGGTGCCCGCTGAAAGGACCGATATTCGTGGCACAGCGCGTAGTGGTCACACTCTCCGACGACATCGACGGCGGGGAAGCCGCGGAGACGGTTACCTTCGGCCTCGACGGCAAGTCGTACGAGATCGACCTCAACACTGCCAATGCGAAGAAACTGCGGGCGATCCTCACGCCTTACCTGGAGGCCGGCCGCAAGCAGTCCCGCTCCGGCAAGGTCTACCGCCGCACCTCCGTCGCCCCCGACCCGGCGGCGGTCCGCGCGTGGGCGCGCTCGAACGGCATGGACGTCCCGCCGCGCGGCCGGATCCCCAAGCGCGTGTACGAGGCCTTCAACTCCGCCGACTGAGCCGATTTGCCAAGCACCCCGGATGATCAGCTAGAGTCTGGATCACGCCGAGGGGCGCGGCCGGGAAACCGGACGAACCCCCAGGTCACGCGGGTGTAGCTCAGTAGTAGAGCGCCCTCTTTCCAAGAGGGAGGCGCAGTGTGCGATTCCTGTCACCCGCTCTGAACGTCCTCCGGCCACACGTGTGTGGCCCGGCGGGACGGATCATGCGGGTGTAGCTCAGTAGTAGAGCGCCCCCTTTCCAAGGGGGAGGCGCAGTGTGCGATTCCTGTCACCCGCTCTGATCGCTTACCGGTCCACATCCGTGGGCCGGACCGGCGATCCATGCGGGTGTAGCTCAGTAGTAGAGCGCCCTCTTTCCAAGAGGGAGGCGCAGTGTGCGATTCCTGTCACCCGCTCTCATCACGTTACCGACCACTCCGGTGGATCAGGTAGAGTGATGTCTCGCGCCGCCCGGTGAGAGCCGGTCGGAGGCATGCGGACGTAGCTCAGTTGGTAGAGCACCACCTTGCCAAGGTGGATGTCGCGAGTTCGAGTCTCGTCGTCCGCTCAGTGAACGAAGGCCCCGGTCATCACGACCGGGGCCTTCGTCGTGTTCCGGCGCACGGCTTCCGGCGCGCGGCGGCCGCCTTCCCCTCCCGGCGGCGCTGATGACATTCGTCATCCGAAGCCATGACAGGCCGCACTGCTCCCGGACCGGATCCGGCGGGAGGCTTGGATCATGGATATCGGGGACAGTGTGATCGACGTCTCGGGGCTGCGCCGCCGCTACGGCCCGGCCGGGGACAAGGGCTTCGAAGCGGTGCGGGACGTCTCGTTCACCGTGGGGCACGGCGAGTTGTTCGCCCTGCTGGGCACGAACGGTGCGGGCAAGACCTCCACGGTCGAGCTGCTGGAGGGCCTCGCGAAGCCGACCGCGGGCAAGGTGCGCGTGCTCGGCCACGATCCCTATGCGGAGCGCCGCGCCGTGCGCCCGCGGATCGGGGTCATGCTCCAGGAAGGCGGCTTCCCCTCCGACCTGACCGTCGCCGAGACGGTCCGGATGTGGGCCGGCTGCACCACCGGAGCCCGTCCCGTGACGGAGGCCCTGGAGCTCGTCGACCTCGTCGGTCGCCGGGACGTCCGCATCAAGCAGCTCTCCGGCGGGGAGCGGCGCCGCCTCGATCTCGCGCTCGCCCTCCTCGGCCGCCCCGAGGTCCTCTTCCTCGACGAGCCGACGACCGGTCTGGACCCCGAGGCCCGGCACAACACCTGGGAGCTGGTGCGCCGGCTGCGCGGCGAAGGCACGACCGTGCTGCTCACCACGCACTATCTGGAGGAGGCCGAAGCCCTCGCCGACCGCCTGGCGATCATGCGCGAAGGCCGGATCGTCACCTCCGGGACCCCGGAGGCCGTGATCGGCTCCTATCCCGCGCGGATCCGTTTCGCGATGCCCGTGGGCTGGTTCGTGGGCGACATGCCGCCGCTGGCCGAACTGGGCGTCATACGGCACGAGGAGGACCGCGGGCGCATAGAGCTGCAGACCCAGGAGCTGCAGCGGACGCTGACGGGTCTGCTTCTCTGGGCCCGGGACAAGGGCGTGGAGCTCGAAGGGCTCGACGCACGGGCCGCCTCGCTGGAGGAGGCGTTCCTGGCGATAGCCGGCGCGGGCACGGGTGAGCCCGTGGCAGCCGGTGGTGCCGGTCTCGGTGTGGATTCCGTTGCAGGGAGGAAAGCGTGATGGCGATGTCGACGTCGGTACCGCGGATGCTGTCGCTGGGCCGCGCCGAGCTCATCCTGCTCGGGCGGAACAAGATGGCGCTCTATGTGTCCCTGCTCATGCCGGTGCTCATGGTGTGGGTGATGCGGCGCGCGATCGGCGAGTTCGATCTCGGCAAGGCCGGGATGTCCGTCAACGAGGTCGCCCTGACGGGAGCCTTCGGCTACATCCTGCTGTTCGCCGTCTACCAGAACCTGGTCAGCGCCTATGTGACGCGCCGCGAGGAGCTCGTCCTCAAGCGGCTCCGCACCGGCGAGACCGGAGATGCGGAGATACTCACCGGCACCGCGCTCCCGTCCGTGGCCGTGGCGCTGGCGCAGTGCCTGCTGCTGGTCGTCGCGGGCGTGTTCTGGCTGGATCTGCGGGCGGTCGAGCGCCCCGATCTGATGGCGGCCGGGCTCCTGCTCGGCCTGGCGATGTCCATAGCCCTGGCCGCGGTGACCACGGCCTGGGCCAAGACGGTGGAGAGCGCCCAGCTGGTGACGTCCCCGCTGATGCTGATCTCCGTGATGGGCTCGGGGCTCATGGTGCCGCTGGAGGTCATGCCGGACACCATGGCGAGCATCTGCGAGCTGCTGCCGCTGACCCCGGTGGTCCAGCTGGTGCGCGGCGGCTGGCTGGGCGGGATGGACGCCCACGACGCCGTGGGAGCGATCATCACGGGCATCGCCTGGACGATAATCGCCGGGTACAGCACCCGGCGGTGGTTCCGCTGGGAGCCGCGGCGCTGACCGCGGAACGGCAAAGGGGGGCGTGAGGCTCATGGGCCTGTGGACGCGGGTGAAGGAGTGGCGGGGCCGTAGCAGGGTCGCCAAGGTCGACAGCTATATGCGGTGGACGCTCTACGCAATACCCGTCTTCCTCCCTGCGAGCGGCACGGCCGGTGTGTTCTCGGATTCCGGTCTCACCCGGCCGTGGATCCTGGCCCTGGGCGGGATCTTCACCCTCCAGGGCCTCCTGGGCATCTCCATATTCCGCCGCTCCTTCGACCACTATCTGTGGAAGAAGCCCGCCCCCTGGTGGCTGCTGGCCGCGCAAGGGCTGCTGTTCGTCGTGGCGATCGCCTGCATGGTGATCTCGTTCGGCGTCTACGGCAACGAGTACTCCTCCACGATCGGCCTGTTCCTGTGGAACGGCAGTCTGTCGCTCTTCGGCCCGTTCACCCTGCTGGTCCGCAAGGTCCGCAGGTTCGTGATCGCGTGCGTCTCCATAGCGCTGGTGCTGGGCCTCGGCGTCCTGGCGCTCGGCGCCGGCTGGCAGGCCGCGGCCTCACTGAGCGGGACGGTGCTCGGCGTCACCCTGTGCTGCCTGTACGTCGTGCGGCTGTCGGGCTGGATGCTGCACGTCATGTGGGAGCTGGAGAACGCGCGGGAAGCGCAGGCACGCCTGGCGGTGGCGGAGGAGCGGCTGCGCTTCGGCCGGGATCTCCACGACGTCCTGGGCAGGAACCTCGCGGTGATCGCGCTCAAGAGCGAGCTCGCCTGCCAGTTGGCTCGCCGGGGCTCGGACGCCGCCCTGACCCAGATGACCGAGGTCCAGCGCATCGCCCAGGAATCCCAGCGCGAGGTCCGCGAGGTCGTGCGGGGCTACCGCGAGGCCGATCTGCACACCGAGCTGGTGGGTGCGCGTGGCGTGCTCTCCGCGGCCGACATCGACTGCCGCATCGACGACACGGCGGGCAAGACCCTGCCTCCGCCGGTGCAGTCGGTCCTGGCCTGGGTGGTCCGGGAGGGCACCACCAATGTGCTGCGTCACTCGGACGCCCGGCGGTGTGCCGTGCGGCTGCGGGTCGTCGCGGACACGGAAGCCGTCCTGATCATGGAGAACAACGGGGTGCGGGAGCCGGACGGCGATCCCGGGTCCGGGAACGGCTCCGGGCTGGCGGGCCTGCGGGAGCGGCTCATGGTGCTGGGCGGCACGCTCACGTACGAGCACGCGGCCAATGCGACGTTCCGGCTGACGGCGCGGGTGCCGCTGTCCGGGGTGGGGGATGCGGAGGACGCAGCGGTCCCGGACCGGGCCCGGGCCGGGAATCCGGCCGGGGCTCCGGGAAGGGTTCAGGATGAGGTTCCGGTGAACGGGGGGACGGCATGAGCGTCAACATCACGCCGATCAGGGTCATGCTCGCGGATGACGAGCATTTGATCCGTGGTGCGGTGGCCGCGCTCCTGGGCCTGGAAGAGGATCTCCGGGTCGTCGCGGAGGCCGCATCGGGTCCGGAGGCGCTCGCGATGGCCCGGGCGCACCGGCCGGACGTCGCGGTGCTCGACCTGCAGATGCCGGGGGCCGACGGTGTGGCGGTCGCCACATCCCTGCGGGCCGAACTGCCCGCCTGCCGGACCATGATCGTGACCGGTCACGGCCGCCCCGGACATCTGAAGCGGGCGCTGGAAGTGGGTGTGCGGGGGTTCGTGCCGAAGACCGTCTCGGCGCAGAAGCTCGCCGAGATCATCCGGACGGTGCACGGCGGAAGCCGTTATGTGGACCCCGAGTTGGCTGCCGACGCGATCAGCGCGGGCGACTCCCCGCTGACCGGCAGGGAGGCCGAGCTGCTCGAACTGGCGGAGGGCGGGGCGCCCATCGCGGAGATCGCCCAGCGGGCTTCGCTGACGCCCGGGACGGTCCGCAATTACCTCTCGGCGGCGGTCGCGAAGCTGGGCGCGGAGAACCGTCACGCGGCCGCGCGCATCGCACGCGCTCAGGGTTGGCTATAGTGGTTCTCGCACCGCACGGGAACGCGCGGGGCAGGCGGACGTAGCTCAGTTGGTAGAGCACCACCTTGCCAAGGTGGATGTCGCGAGTTCGAGTCTCGTCGTCCGCTCCAGTACGAAGGCCCTGGTCATCATGACCGGGGCCTTCGGCGTTTCACCGGGCGGGCGTCCGGGCCGGCGGCTCTCCGGGCGGAGGCCCGGGCAGCGGGAAGCGCAGCCGGAAGAGGGCGCCGCCCGACGGGGCCTGCTCGGCGGTCAGCTCGGCGCCGTGGGCGCGGGCGATCTGGCGGGCCATGGCCAGGCCCAGTCCGGAGCCGGGCAGGGCGCGGGCCTGGCGCGAGCGGTAGAAGCGGTCGAAGACGTAGGGCAGGTCCTCGGCGGCGATCCCCGGGCCGTGGTCGCGCACCGTGAGGTCGAGTCCGGCGCCCGTACGGGCCAGGCGCACCTCGACCCGGCCGCCGGGCGGGCTGAACTTGGCGGCGTTGTCGAGCAGGTTGGACAGCAGCCGGGCGAGGCGGGCGGGGACGCCGGGGGCGGTCACGCCCTCCGGGCCCGCCAGGTCCGCGGTGAAGACCGTGCCCGGCCAGTGTCCGCGGGCGTCGGCCGTGCAGCGCTCCGCCAGCCGGTCCAGGCGGACTTCCTCGACGAACTGCTGCGGCTCCTCGTCGCGGGCCAGCTCGATGAGGTCGTTGACCAGGCCGGTGACCTCGCGGAGCTGGCGGCCCAGTGCGCCGGCGGCCCGCTCGCGCTGGGCCGGGGTGAGCCGTTCGGCGCGGGCGAGGAGCTCGGCGTTGGTGCGCAGCGCGGTCAGCGGGGTGCGCAGTTCGTGGGAGGCGTCGGCGACGAGGCGGCGCTGGGCGGCGACGGCCTCCTCCAGTTCGCCGAGCATGGTGTTGAAGCTCGTGGCGAGGCTGGTGATCTCGTCGTCGCGGCGGGCCTCGTAGGGGGCGAGCTCGATGCGGTGGGCCGGGTCGCGGGTGGCGGCGATGTGCTCGGCGGTCGCCGTGAGCCGGGTCACGGGGCGCAGGGACGTGCGGGAGGCGAAGTAGCCGAGGCCCGCGGCGAGGAGGACACCGCCGCCGCCGACGGCCGCCAGGAGCAGGCCCGCCTGCCGCACGCCCTTGTCGACGGTGTCGGAGCGGACGGCGACCTGCAGGGCGCGGTCGTCCTTGACGGGGGTGGTGAGCATCCGCATGGCGTGGCCGTCGAGCGTGATGTTGCTGTAGTGCTCGCCGAGGGTGCCTGCCGCGACGCGGCGGGTGGCCCCCGTCACGGGCAGCACGAGGCCGTCCTGGCGCGGGGCGGCCGGATCCGCGCGGACGGTCTGCGCGCAGGCAGGTGCGGCGAGCCAGGTGCACTCGCCGTACAGGACGCCGGCGGGCTCGGTGCGGCTCTGCTGGGCGATGAGGGTGGCCTGCTGCTTGAGCTGCAGATCGAGCTGGCGGACCAGTTCGTAGCGGATCACGACGTAGGCGGCGGCCAGGACGCCGAGAGCGACGAGGGCCACGGCCACGGACGTCACGAGGGCCAGCCGGGCACGCAGGGGCCTGCGGCCCAGGAGGCGCCTGCGCAGGCTCAGGGCCCTCACTGCTCCGCCAGCCGGTAGCCGATGCCGTGCACGGTGTGGACGAGCCGGGGGGCGCCGCCCGCCTCCAGCTTGCGCCGCAGGTAACCGATGTAGACGGCGAGGGAGTTCGAGTCCGGGCCGAAGTCCGTGCCCCAGACGCGCTCCTGGATCACCTCGCGGGGCAGCACCTGGCCCGGGTGCCGCAGCAGCACGTCGAGCAGGGCGAATTCGGTGCGGGTGAATTCGAGGGGGACGCCGTTGCGGTCGCCGGTGCGGGTGGCCGGGTCGACGGTGAGGTCGGCGAAGGACAGCACGTCGCCGTCGCTCTGCTCGGCCTGCTCCGTGGGGGCCGCGCGCCGCAGGAGGGCCCGGAGGCGGGCCAGGAGCTCGTCCAGGGCGAAGGGTTTGACGAGGTAGTCGTCCGCCCCCGCGTCCAGGCCCGCGACACGGTCGGAGACGGCGTCGCGGGCGGTGAGCACGAGGACGGGGGTGCGGTCGCCCAGGGCGCGCAGGCGGCGGCAGACCGCGAGGCCGTCGAGGACCGGCATGGCCAGGTCGAGGACGATGGCGCCGGGCGGCGCGGCGGCGACGGAGGAGAGCGCTTCCAGGCCGTCGGCCGCGGAGCGCACTTCGTAGCCCTCCATGCTCAGGGCGTCGACTACGGCTGCCCGTACGTCGGGGTCGTCGTCGACGACGAGAACGGCCGTCTCGGCCATGGCGCCTCCGGCGGGGTCGGCACGGGTGGGGTGCCCCCGCGGCCGGGGGTGCCCGTGGGGGTGCCCCCAGCTTGGCAGGGCTCTCTTAGAGGGCTCTTAGATCGGCACCGCCGGCTGCGCCGTCTGTGGCCGGTCGCCGTTGCGGCGGAGGAATGTGCCGGGCGCTGCCCGGCTGCCCCGGCGAGGGCTCCCGGCGGTTCGGCACCGCGGTCCGCCCCTCCGACCGAGGCCGGGTCCGCCGGGCACATGCACTCCGCCGCAATGGCGATCAGGCCCCGCCGGGGCGTCCGGCGGTGCCGGGGCCGTCTCCCCCGAGGTGCCGTCCCGGCGGCCCGGGGCCGTCAGTCCCCCCGGGCCGTCAGTCCCCCCCCCGGGGCCGTCACACCCACTTCGTGCCGGTGAGGCGTTCGTAGGCCTCCACGTACTTCGCGCTGGTGCGCTCCGCGACGTCCTGCGGGAGCTCCGGCGGGGGCAGCTCGCCGTCGCGGTCCCAGCCGGAGGCCGGGGACGTGAGCCAGTCGCGGACGTACTGCTTGTCGAAGGACGGCTGCGGCCGCCCCGGCTGCCACGCCTCGGCCGGCCAGAAGCGGGAGGAGTCCGGGGTGAGCACCTCGTCCGCGAGGACGAGCTCGTCGCCCGCGTAACCGAACTCGAACTTGGTGTCGGCGAGGATGATGCCCCGGTCGCGGGCGATGTCACGGGCCCGGCCGTAGACGGCGAGGGTCGTCTGCCGGAGCAGGGCGGCGGTCTCCGCGCCCACCTGCCGGGCCACTTCCTCGTACGAGACGTTCTCGTCGTGCTCGCCGACCGCGGCCTTCGTGGCGGGGGTGAAGATCGGGGAGGGCAGCTCGGAGCCGTCGGTGAGGCCCTCGGGGAGGGCGAGCCCGCACACGGTACGCGTCTGCCGGTACTCGGCGAGGCCGGAGCCGGTCAGGTAGCCGCGGGCCACGCACTCCACCGGCACCATGTCGAGCGCGCGGCAGATCATCGTGCGGCCCTCCCAGTCGGCGGGGGCGCCGACGGGCACGTCCGTGGAGATGACGTGGTTCGGGACCAGGTCGGTGAGCCGGTCGAACCACCACAGGGACAGCTGGGTGAGGATCCGCCCCTTGTCGGGGATCGGGGTGGGCAGCACCCAGTCGTAGGCCGACATGCGGTCGGTGGCGACCATGACCAGGTTGCCGTCCGGGTCACGGTAGAGGTCGCGAACCTTGCCGGTGTGCAGATGCACCAGCCCGGGCACCTCGATCGGCTCGGGCTTCTCTACGAATCCGGACACGCGTCCTCCTGGTGGTTTGTCCAAGCACCATGATTCTGCCGTACGTCCGTGCGCGCGCCCCGGTGAGGGTCAGCAGCGCTTGCAGATCCGGTCGAGGAGGTTGGCCGTGGCCCGCTGGATGCGGGCGTCGGTGTGGCCCGGCCGGTCCAGGGCGGGCGACCAGGCGAAGGTGCCCGCCGCGAAGACCAGGGCGCCGCTCGGAGCGCGGTAGAGGGACGTCTCCTGGTGGCGCTTGTTGCCCTCGCCGTCCAGGTACGGGGAGTGGGCCAGCAGGATGCGGCGGGTGTGCTCGGGCAGGGCCGTTCGGGGGTAGTAGCGGTCGGCCTCGCCGGCGACGAGGCCGGGCAGCTCGTCGCCCTCGCCGGCGCCGGTGGCGTCCCACAGCCAGTGGTCGGCGTTGCGGACGACCATGGGGGCGGGCTCGGGGACCCGGCCCGCGTACTGGATGCCCAGCAGCTGCTGCTCGGCGGGCGTGACGTCGCGCCAGAGCGCGGAACGGCCGGGGCCGCGGTGTTTTCGGCAGGTCATGAGGTGGTCGGGGCCGGCCGGCGAGGGGGCGAGCTCCACCTGCCAGTACATGGTGTTGGCGGAGAGGAAGACCAGGGACGTGCCGGAGTCGCGGGCCAGCTCGGCGGAGCGGCGCATGGCCGGGGACCAGTACTCGTCGTGGCCGGGGAAGACCAGGCCGCGGTAGCGGGAGGGGTCGACGCGGCCCGCGTGGAGATCGCGGGTGTCGGCGTAGGCGAGGTCGTAGCCGTAGCGCTCGGCCCAGCGGATGAAGTCGTAGGCGTGGCCGACGTGCAGCGGGAGGCCCGCGCCCGCGAAGGGGCGGTCGAAGGAGACGGTGGTCGCCGCGCCCTCCTCGCCCAGCAGCCGGCCGTGCTCGTCCCAGGCGTGGTAGAGGCTCGCGCCCGTGCGGCCGTCCTCGGGGTAGAGGTTGTAGGCCTGCCAGGTGATGTCGGGCAGGACGAGGAGGAGGTCCGCCGGGTGGGTGTCGCGGACGAGGAAGGGGATGTGGCTGCGGTAGCCGTCGGCGGTGGTCAGGACGGCCACGTAGGCGCCCAGGCTCCAGTAGCTGGGAATCTGCAGGCGCCAGGAGAGCCACCAGTGGTGGCAGGAGACCGTGCGGTCGACGGTGAGCGGCGCGGGCTGGACGATGCCGGACAGCCGCGGGCTGGTGGTGATCTTCGCGGCGCCGTCGCCCGCGTAGTGGCCGATGCGGTAGACGTCCACGCCGAACTGCTGCGGCGGGTCCACGGTGATGCGGAAATCTATGGCCTCGCCGGGGGCGACCGCGCTGTTGGAGGCGAAGCCCTTGATCTGGAGGTGGACGTCGTCGGCGGTGCGCGGGCCGCCGCTGCGGGGGGCGGGGATACGGGCCCCGCCGGATCTCTTCCCGCCCGAGCCGCCCCCGCCGCCGCCCCGCTCCGGGACGGGGTGCACGTACCAGGGGATGATCTGGCCCGTGTCGTCGAAATAGTGCTCGCTGCCGCGCAGCCAGGGCAGCGGGCCCTGGCCGAAGGGGTCGGACACGGCGTGTGCGAGTGCCCCCGACTCCCAGCGGCGGATCTGATCCATCCCCATGCGTGCTCCCTCCCCTACGTCCCCCGACGCCTGCCGATTTCCGTCTGTCCGGGCGTGGCTCACTGCGGTCACTGGCGCACAGCAGCCCCCAGCACATCACATAAAGCGCCCGTCTCGTCACTGCTCGTCGCGAAATTCCCCGGTAAGTGACAGGGCGCAGGATCACCGAACGTCACGGGGCTCACACCAGGCGGACGGGCTTCTCGGGGCGGACCCCGACCTCGCCGAGCCAGGCGCGCAGCGGCGCGTCGTCCCCGTCCTCGATCAGGCTGAGGACCGTGGGGGCCAGGCCGGGGCGGCGGGCGCCGCCGACCAGCAGGGCCGGGCCGTCCAGCCAGTCCAGGCCCGGGGCGGCGCCGGCGGTGTCCACGGCGGCGCAGCAGACCATGGCCGTGACGTGGTCGGCGAGCAGCTCGCGGCCGCTGCGGGGCGGCTGCAGCGGGAAGAGGGGCGCGAGGCCGTCCACCCAGGGGTCGGCCGCCGTGCCGTAGGCGCTCTGCTTCGCCGCGAGCTCCTCCTGGGCGGCCTCCCGGGCCACCTCGGCGCCGAGCCGGGCCCCCAGCTCCTCCGCGACGCCGTCGGCCGCGGGGCCGGCCAGCCGCTCCAGCACCCGGGCCACGGTGGGTGCGGCGGCCATGCCGGCCGGGGGAGCGGGGACGGGGGTGAGGGCCGGCACGGCGTCCAGGACGTCGAGGACGCGGTGGAGGCGGGCGGCCTCCAGCCGCCACTTGCGGTCCACGACCTCCTCCGGATACCGGCTCCAGGCCACCGGCGACCAGTCGGGGCCGGACTCGGCCGGGCCGCCGTGGAAGAGCCGTGCCGCCAGCAGGGAGGCGGCCTCGTCGATCGCGCCCGGCTCCTCCAGCAGATCGCAGGCCGGGCGCTCGCCCAGGCGGGAGGCGAAGCCTTCCGCGAGGCGGTCGCGGCGGGAGAGCTCGGTGAGCGCGGAGACGACGCCGGCGTCGAGCCGGGAGGGCCAGCGGCCCATCCGCCAGGCCGGCAGCGCGACCCTGTTCAGCAGCCGGTCCCAGCCGGCGTAGGCCAGGCCCACCTGCTCCTGGGCGACGATCCTCAGGCCGTAGTCCACGCTCTGGGCGCGCTCCGAGGCGGCCGCCGCGACCCCCCGCTCCATCTCGGCCGCGTGCGCCCGGCAGGAGCGCAGCAGCAGCCGGGCCGTACCGCCGATGAACGCCAGGGCGGGCCGGCCCGCCGCGACCGCCACGGCGGCGTCCAGCCCGCGGACGAAGCGGCGGGCGGCGGCTATGTCGGGGTGGGCCGCGGGGCCCGTGCCCGCGACGACCGGAGCCAGCAGGGCCCGCAGCTCGGCGACGCGCATCCACCACAGGAACGGCGAGCCGATCACCAGCACCGGCGCGGCCGTGGAGCGCCGCCCCGGACGGAACAGGGCGCGGCGGGCGCGCGGCGGGCCGTTCGCCGCGCAGTGCGCGGGGTGGGTGCGGTCCTCCAGCCAGCTGTCGCAGTCGGGGGTGAGGGCCATGGCCGACGGGACCGGGACCTCCAGGCGCTCGGCGAGATCACGGACCAGCCGGTAGAGGTCGGGCGCCTTCTCCTCGGGGATGGGGACCGTGGGGCTCAGGGCGGGCCTGGCCCGGGCGACCACGGCGGCGACGGCCGCCGTCAGGGCCAGGGCGAGGACCGCGGCGCCGAGGACCGCCCAGCGGGCGGTGGACCAGGCCCCGCCGCCCGGGATGCGGCCCATGGCGATGCCTGCAGCCAGCACGGTGGCGGCTGCCGCCGGCAGCAGGGCGACGGCCAGCGCGGCGCTGCGGATGCGCAGCACCGCGAGGGCTTGGGCGCGTGCGACCTGCACGCCTGCTTCCGGACCTGCCACGAGACCGATCACCCCCTGTTGCCAGTTTGTGCTCCGTCGGAACCTCGGACCGAGGAGTGCGACAGCGGACGCAACGCCGGGGGGCGTTGCTCTCCCCCCACTGTGGCACCGGCCTCTGACATCGCAATGCCGGTGGGCCAGTCGCCTGATGCTCGCCTGATGCCCGGCACCTCCGCCCGGCACTTCGCTTGCGCCGCACCCTAGTTGGGGGTGGGGCGCGCGTCAGCTAGTTGGCCAACCGGTCACCCGATGGAATGGCTTTGGTCAAAGCCGGGGACCTTGCCGGGCGGGCTCGACGTATAGGGGTGGCCTACCAGCCGGTACGGGGTAGTACCCCGCACCGGCGCGAGGAACACCTACGAACCCTCCGCCGCCCGCGCAGCGATGTCCGTGCGGTGGTGGGAGCCCGGGAGGTCGATGCGGGAGACCGCCTCGTACGCGCGCGTGCGGGCCGTTCCCAGGTCCGGGCCCGTGGCCGTCACCGACAGGACGCGGCCGCCCGCGCTGACCACGCGGCCCTCCGCGTCGTGGGCCGTGCCCGCGTGCAGGACGTAGGCGTCCTCGAGCTCCGCGGCCTCCGCCAGGCCCTCGATGACGTCACCCGTGCGCGGGGTGCCCGGGTAGTTGTGCGAGGCGACGACGACCGTGACGGCCGCGCCGTCGCTCCAGCGCAGCGGGGGCAGCGACGCCAGCGTGCCCGTGGCGGCGGCGTGCAGCAGCCCCGCCAGGGGCGTCTTCAGGCGGGCGAGGACGACCTGCGTCTCGGGGTCGCCGAAGCGGGCGTTGAACTCGATCACGCGGACGCCGCGCGAGGTGATCGCGAGACCGGCGTAGAGCAGGCCGGAGAAGGGCGTGCCGCGGCGGCGCAGCTCGTCGACGGTGGGCTGCAGGACCGTCTGCAGGACCTCGTCCACCAGCTTGGGGTCGGCCCAGGGCAGCGGCGAGTACGCGCCCATGCCGCCCGTGTTCGGCCCCTCGTCGCCGTCGAGGGCGCGCTTGAAGTCCTGGGCGGGCTGGAGGGGGACGACCGTCTCGCCGTCGGTGACGGCGAAGAGGGAGACCTCGGGGCCGTCCAGGAACTCCTCGATCACGACGCGGCCGCAGGCCAGCGCGTGTTCGCGGGCGGTGGCCAGGTCGCCGGTGACGACGACGCCCTTGCCGGCGGCCAGGCCGTCGTCCTTGACGACGTACGGCGCGCCGAAGGCGTCGAGCGCGGCGTCGATCTCCGCGGGCGTGGTGCAGACGTAGGCGCGGGCCGTGGGGACGCCGGCCGCGGCCATGACGTCCTTGGCGAACGCCTTGGAGCCCTCCAGCTCCGCGGCCTGCGCCGAGGGCCCGAAAACAGGAAAGCCCCGCTCGCGCAGGGCGTCCGCGACGCCCGCGACCAGCGGGGCTTCGGGGCCGACGACCACCAGGTCCGCGCCCAGGGACGCGGCGAGGCCGGCGACGGCCGTGCCGTCGAGGGCGTCCACCTGGTGCACCTCGGCGACCTCGGCGATCCCGGCATTGCCGGGGGCGCAGTGCAGCGCGGTGACGTCGGGATCGAGGGAGAGTGAGCGGCACAGGGCGTGTTCGCGGGCGCCGCCGCCGATGACGAGGACCTTCACACCGGTCACCCTATTGCCTCGTCGACTGATCGCTTTCCAGGGTCGGTATGACGACTCGCGGAAACGTCACTGCAGCGGCCCCGTACGGCCGCGGGACGGGCGGCGGACAGCGGGCCCACCCCGGCCACCCACTCTTTCGGGTGATGCCGAACCGCGGCTTATACCGGATTCGTCTGCGCTTACGGGCGGAAAAGCAGCGATCTTGTCTCCAAGACCGACCGTTCGGCGGTAGGAAGGGGGCTCGCGATCCGCATGCGGCAGAGGGAGTGCACGGGTGAGCCAGCCGGAGATGCAGCCCGAAGGGCTCCCCCGCGAGCAGAGTGGGAGGCACCGCGGCGACCTGCGCGGCCGCACCTTCCCGCTCGGCGACTGGGGGGAACCGGCGGAGCGTCTCGATGAGCTGTACCGCTGGGTGGAGAACGGTGCCCTGTACCTGGTCGACTGGTATCTGGCGGACCGGGCGTGGAAACGCCGGTGGGCGCGGGCGCTGCGCATCGGCGCCGCGGCCTGCGCGGTGGTGGGCTCGGCTCTGCCGCTGCTCCAGCTGACGAACGTCGTCCGCACCGGCTGCGCCTGGGGCTTCCTGGTGCTGCTCGGTTCGGTGGCCTGCGTGGCCTGTGACCGCTACTTCGGCCTGACGTCGGGCTGGATGCGGGCCGTGGCCACGGCGCAGGCCGTGCAGCGGCGGCTGGAGGCGCTGCAGTTCGACTGGGCGTCGGAGTGCGTCCGCGAGGTGCTCGGCCCGACCGAGGGCACGGCCAGCGAGGCGGCCGAGCGCTGTCTGAGCGTGCTGCGACGCTTCTCCGAGGACGTGTCCGAGCTCGTACGGGCGGAGACGGCCGACTGGATGGTGGAGTTCCGGGCGGGGCCGACGCCGCTGCTCACGCAGTCGCTGGTGTCGTGGGGCCCGCGGGGCGAGGGCGGCGGGCCGTTGCCGCGCTTCCCGCTGCCACCGGGGACCCGGCCGAACATGCCGCGGCAGCGGCCCCCGGAGTCCCCGCGCTGAAGTCCGGCCCCGCGCCGTACCCCCGGATCCACGCTGTACCCGGATCCACGCCGTACTCCGATCCGCGCGGCGCCCGGCCCCGCGCCGTACCCGGCTCCACGCCGCGCTTTGTCCCGTGGAGGCGTCCCGCACGACGCGGAGCCGGGTCCGTCTCAGCTGAAGACGATCATCGATCCCTGGCCCAGGCTGCGCGTCGCCGCGGCATGCAGCCCCAGCCAGACGTGCCGCTCCCGGGCGAAGGGGCTGTCGTCCTGCGGCCCGGGCGCAGCCCGCTCCTCCAGGCCCGTGGGCCGTTCCGGCGCGGCCGGTGGGGCGGGCGGGTTGGCGGGGTCGATGCCCAGCGCCGGCGCCACGGCGTGCAGTTCGCGCAGCAGACCCTGGCTGGAGCCCAAGGGGCCGCCGCCCTCCAGCAGTTCGTCGTTGCTCAGCGGGTGCGCGAAGTCCACCGGGACGTACGCGCCGGCGTGGTCGTAGTGCCACACCAGGTGGGACTGCTGCGCCGTCGTCTCGAACATCTCCAGCAACTGCTCGTAGTCCCCGCCCAGTTCGTCCACGGGAGTGACGGCGAGGCCGCACAGGTTCAGCAGGTGGGCGCGGCGCAGGAAGTGCAGCGCGTCGTAGTCGAAGCCCGCTACGGGCGCGACGTCCCCCGAGAGCCCCGGCATGTAGCCGAAGACGGGGACGGGCGGCAGTCCGGCCTCGCCGAGCGCCTTGTCGTACGCGGCGATCTCCTCGGCGAAGGGGTTGTCGGGGCTGTGGCACAGCACGTCGACGAGGGGGACCAGCCAGAGGTCACAGGCCACGTGAACTCACTCTCGTTCGCGACGATGCAACGGCTTCCGTGCGCACGGGCGCTCTGGCCGTCCGGGACCTGCCCGCTCACGCACACCCGCCGTCGATGCGATGGTCGAGCCAGCGTAGTGCCGCCGAGCCGGTTGTCATACCGGGCGGGAGGCCTCGATCAGCGCCAGGGAGTGCTGGTTGTACGCGGTGATGATGCGCTCGGCCTCGGCGGCGTTCTGCTGGGCCACGGCCTCGACCAGTTCGCCGTGGCCGTGCCACAGGCGCCCGCGGAGCGAGGGCATCCGGCGCAGCAGCGGGACGGTGAAGACCCAGCCCTGCACCCGGACCGTATTGAGGAAGTCGGATATGTACGGGTTCCCCACCATTGCGGAGAGTTCGCGCCAGAACCGGAGGTCGTAGCCGATGAGGATGTCCAGATCGCCCGCGGCGGCGGCCCGTGAAGCCTCCTCGGCCCGGCGCCGCACGGAGGCCAGCGCGGCGGGGGTGACGCTGCGCAGCGCGCGGTCGGGCGAGCGGCGGAAGATGCCCTCGACGATCAGGGAGCGGGCCTCGACCATGTCCCGGAAGTCGGCGTAGGTGAATTCGCGCACGCGGTAGCCCTTGTGCATCTCCACGCCGAGCAGGCCCTGCGCGCACAGGTCGAGCAGCGCCTCGCGCACGGGGGTGGCCGAGACGCCGTACTGCTCGGCGATCTCCTTGACCGTGAACTGACGACCGGCTGGAAGCCGCCCCGCTATGACCTCGTCGCGCAAGGCATCGGCGATCTGCTCGCGCAGCGTCGTGCGTCTGACAGCCTCGCTGCCCGGCATCGTTCTCCGTCTCCCCTTCCCTGGCCGCGCGCCATGTGCAGACGGCCCCGCAGAGGATATGCGAGGGCCGTCCCGGGCAATATGGCCGTGCGCACAGGAACGGGGCACGGTACCCCATGGGGTTCGTACCGTCACGAGTGGGCCGGGCGGACGGAGAAATCCCGGAGGGGACCCCGAGGGAGTTCCGGAGGGATCCCAGAGGCATCCAGGAGGGATCCCGGAAGGGGCTCCGGAAGGGATTCCGGAGCGGATTCCGTGGCTTTCCGGCCGCCTCAGACCGTGAAGCCGTCGGCGACCGTCAGCGCCTCGTCCAGGATCGCGAGCCCCTCCTTGGCCTCCTCCTCGGTGACGGTGCACGGCGGCACGACGTGGGTGCGGTTCATGTTCACGAACGGCCACAGGCCCGACTTCTTGCAGGCCGCGGCGAAGGCCCCCATGGGGGCGTTGGCCTCGCCGGCCGCGTTGTACGGCACCAGCGGCTCGCGCGTGGCCCGGTCCTTGACCAGCTCCACGGCCCAGAAGACGCCCATGCCGCGCACCTCGCCGACGCTCGGGTGGCGCTCGGCGAGCTCCCGCAGGCCGGGGCCGAGGACCTGCTCGCCGATGCGAGCGGCGTTCTCCACGATGCCCTCCTCGGCCATCGCGTTGATCGTCGCCACTGCGGAGGCGCAGGCGAGCGGGTGCCCGGAGTAGGTGAGCCCGCCGGGGTAGGGCCGCTCGTCGAAGGTCGCGGCGATCTCCGCGGAGATCGCGACGCCGCCCAGGGGCACGTAGCCGGAGTTGACGCCCTTGGCGAAGGTCAGCAGGTCGGGGGTGACGCCGAAGTGATCGGCGGCGAACCAGCGGCCCGTGCGCCCGAAGCCCGCCATGACCTCGTCGAGGACGAACACGATCCCGTAACGGTCGCAGATCTCGCGGACGCCCGCGAGGTAGCCGGGCGGCGGGACCATGATCCCGGCCGTGCCGGGCACGGTCTCCAGGACGATCGCGGCGACGGTGGCCGGGCCCTCGAAGACGATCGTGTTCTCCAGGTGGGCCAGGGCGCGCTCGCACTCCTGCTGCTCGCTGCCGGAGTGGAACGGCGAGCGGTAGAGGAACGGCGCCCAGAAGTGCACCACACCGGCCGAGGCGGTGTCGGAGGGCCAGCGGCGCGGGTCGCCGGTGAGGTTGATCGCGGCGGCGGTCGCCCCGTGGTACGAGCGGTAGGCGCTGAGCACCTTGGGCCGGCCGGTGTGCAGGCGGGCCATGCGGACGGCGTTCTCGACGGCCTCGGCACCGCCGTTGGTGAAGAAGATCTTGTCGAGGTCGCCGGGGGTGCGCTCGGCGACGAGGCGGGCGGCCTCGGAGCGCACGTCCACCGCGAAGCCCGGGGCGATCGTGCACATCCGCGCCGCCTGCTCCTGGATCGCGGCGACGACCTTGGGGTGCTGGTGGCCGATGTTGGTGTTGACCAGCTGGCAGGAGAAGTCCAGGTAGCGGTTGCCGTCGTAGTCCCAGAAGTAGGAGCCTTCGGCGCCCGCCACGGCCAGCGGGTCGATGAGGCCCTGCGCGGACCAGGAGTGGAAGACGTGCGCGCGGTCGGCGGCCTTGACTGCGGCGCCGGCTGCGGGGTCGGCGGTGGGATGCTGCGTGCTCACGGTCGTTACCTCGGATCGGTCCGGGAGGTGCCCCTGCGGTGGACAACGGCCAGCGTAGGCAGGGCCGGACCGGCCCGACACCGGCACTGTGTATGGCTCTTGCCACGCCCGGCGACACACTGCCGGGCGGCCCGCCGCTCCGCGACGGCGGTGCACCGGCGGCGCACCGGCGGGTCCGCCACGCCGCAACGACCAGGGAAATGCGCAAATTCCGCGAATGGTACGAGCCGCATGCTACGGTCACTTTCCGTTGCAGTTATGGACCCAGTCATATGCGCGCCTGAAGGTCTGCGACCTTCAGGCGCCGCTGTGTTTTACGGGCCTTCGGTCCGAAGGGCCTTACCGCGACGCGTAATTCCGCGGTGCCCGGGAATTCCGGCACCGCCGCCATCGAGGAGATCATCTTGGCTACCGGCATCGTGAAGTGGTTCAACTCGGAGAAGGGATTCGGGTTCATCGCCCAGGACGGGGGCGGCGCCGACGTCTTCGCCCACTACTCGAACATCGCAACTCAGGGCTTCCGGGAACTGCAGGAGGGCCAGAAGGTCACCTTCGACGTCACCCAGGGCCAGAAGGGCCCCCAGGCGGAGAACATCATTCCGGCCTGACGCACGCCCAGTCACCGCCCGGGCGCCGGGCGGTGCGGACCGGGGCCACGTACTTTCCGAGTGCGGGGTCCCGGTTCTTTGTGCTCCCGCTATTCTCCGCAAGGAAACACGGGGGACACGGAGGACCTGCGCATGGACAGCCTGAGGCCAGAGGATCCACGCACACTCGGCGCGTACCGGCTGCTCGGGCGGCTCGGCGCGGGCGGCATGGGCCGGGTCTACCTGGCCCGCTCCGACCGGGGCCGCACGGTCGCGGTCAAGCTCGTCCACCCCGAGCTCGCCGGCCAGGAGGAGTTCCGGCGGCGCTTCCGCCAGGAGGTGGACAGCGCCCGCCAGGTCGGCGGCGAGTGGACCGCCTCCGTCCTCGACGCGGACACCGAGGCGCAGACCCCCTGGGTCGCCACCGCCTACATCGCCGGGCCCTCCCTGCGCCAGGTCGTCGACCGGGACTTCGGGCCGCTGCCCGAGCGCTCCGTGCGCATCCTCGGCGCGGGCCTCGCGCGCGCCCTGCAGGCCGTCCACGCCGCCGGCATCGTCCACCGCGACCTCAAGCCGTCCAACGTGCTGATCACCCTCGACGGGCCCCGCGTCATCGACTTCGGCATCGCCCGCGCCCTGGAGACCGTCGCCGAAGGCGGCGGCCTCACCCGCACCGGCGCGACCGTCGGCTCCCCCGGCTTCATGTCGCCCGAGCAGGTGCGCGGCGGCCGGATCACGCCCGCCAGCGACGTCTTCTGCCTCGGCTCCGTGCTGGCCTACGCGGCCGCCGGCCGGATGCCCTTCGGTACGGCGGACAGCGGCGTCCACGCCCTCATGTTCCGGATCGCGGAGGAGGAGCCGGACCTGACCGGGGTGCCGGCCGCGCTGCGCCCGCTGATCACGTCGTTCCTCGCGAAGGACCCGCAGGAGCGGCCGACGCCCGCGCAGGTCCTGGAGGTCACCGGCGCCGAGGAGCTGCTCGGCGACCTGCGCTCTGCCGAACCCTGGCTGCCGGGCGGGCTCGTCGCCCAGCTCGGGCGGCACGCCGTCCAGTTGCTGGACGTGGAGGAGCCCGTACGGGCCCCGGAGCGCGAGGAGTCCGGCCACGCGCCCACGGCGATATCCCCGGCGGGGGCACCGGCCGCCCTGCCGCCCGTGCGGCAGGACCCGCCGACGATCACGGCGGGCAGCCCGCCGCCCCCGCCTTCGCAGCCCGCGCAGCCCCTGCCGGCGCCCGCGCCCTACGGCTATCCGCAGGCGCACCCGTACGGCCACGGCCACGCCCCCGGGCACGCCCCGGGCCCCTACGACTCGGGCACCTATGTCACCGGGCCCGTCCCCTACTACGGACCACCCGCGCCGCACCGCTCGCGCACACCCGTCATCCTCGCCGCCGTGGTGGCCGCCGGCCTGATCGCCGGAGGGGGCGTGGTCTTCCTCCTCAAGCAGCAGGACTCCGCCAAGGACAGCGCCGGCGGCAGCAGCCCCGCGCACTCCGCCGCCCCGGGCACGAGCGCACCGTCCGCCCCCGCCACGGGCGGCTCCACCCCCGCGCCCGCCACCAGCCCGGCCCCGGGCGACGACAGCACCGGCGCGGCAACCGGCCCCCAGGCGTTCCTGGGCACCTGGCAGTCCGGCTTCGGCAGCGGTGCGCGCACCAACAGCCGGACCATCACCATCGCGCGGGGCGCCATCGTCACCGTCACCATCCACGGCAGCGGCGTCCTCGACGACGGCACCTCCTACTCCTGCCAGTGGCGCACGACCGCGACCGGCGGCGGCACCGGCGGGGACCCCCTGCACCTCGGCCCGTCCAGCGTCGCCCGGGCCAACCCCGCCTCCGCCTGCCAGCCCGGCTCCGCCTCGGACCTGGTGCTGCTCCCGGACGGCAGGATGCGGCGCGACTTCGTCGACTCGGGCACGAAAGATGCGTCACTGGTCTACCGGAAGACCGGCTGATACCCGAAGATCGCCTGAACGCGGCGGCAGGCCCCTGAAAGGCCGGCGCCCCGGTGGCCGTGAGCCACCGGGGCGCCGTGCACGCGCGCGTGCTGCTTCCTTCGGGAAGCGGACGGTCTACGAAAGGAACGAGTTGATCTCGATCGTCTCGTCGCGGCCCGGGCCGACACCGATCGCGGAGATCGGCGCGCCCGACATCTCCTCGAGCGCCTTCACGTACGCCTGGGCGTTCTTCGGCAGCTCCGAGAAGGTCTTGGCCTTGGAGATGTCCTCGGTCCAGCCCGGCAGCATCTCGTAGATCGGCTTCGCGTGGTGGAAGTCGCTCTGGCTGTAGGGCAGCTCCTCGACGCGCTTGCCGTCGATCTCGTAGGCGACGCAGACCGGGATCTGCTCCCAGCCGGTGAGCACGTCGAGCTTGGTGAGGAAGAAGTCCGTCAGGCCGTTGACACGGGTGGCGTAGCGGGCGATGACCGCGTCGAACCAGCCGCAGCGGCGGTCACGGCCGGTGGTCACACCGCGCTCGCCGCCGATGGTGCGCAGCGCCTCGCCGTCCTTGTCGAACAGCTCGGTCGGGAACGGACCGGCGCCGACGCGCGTGGTGTAGGCCTTCAGGATGCCGATCACGCGGTTGATCTTCGTCGGGCCCACGCCCGCACCCGTGCAGGCGCCGCCCGCGGTCGGGTTGGAGGAGGTGACGAAGGGGTACGTGCCGTGGTCGACGTCGAGCAGCGTGCCCTGGCCGCCCTCGAAGAGGACGACCTTGCCCTCGTCGATGGCGTTGTTCAGGATCAGCGTCGTGTCGGCCACGTACGGCTTGATCTGCTCGGCGTAGGCCAGCAGCTCGTCGACGATCTTGGCGGCGTCGATCGCGCGGCGGTTGTAGAGCTTCGCCAGGATCTGGTTCTTGAAGTCGAGGGCAGCCTCGACCTTCTGCTCCAGGATCGACTCGTCGTAGAGGTCCTGGACGCGGATGCCCACGCGGTTGATCTTGTCCGCGTAGGTCGGGCCGATGCCGCGGCCGGTGGTGCCGATCTTCCGCTTGCCGAGGAAGCGTTCCGTCACCTTGTCGACCGTCGTGTGGTACGGCGTGATCAGGTGAGCGTTACCGCTGAGCAGCAGCTTGGACGTGTCGACGCCGCGCTCGTTCAGCCCGCTCAGCTCGGAGAGCAGGACCGCCGGGTCGACGACCACACCGTTGCCGATGACCGGGGTACACCCCGGCGAGAGGATCCCGGAAGGGAGGAGGTGCAGTGCGTATTTCTGGTCGCCGACGACCACCGTGTGGCCGGCGTTGTTGCCACCTTGGTAGCGCACCACATAGTCCACGGATCCACCGAGGAGGTCGGTGGCCTTTCCCTTGCCCTCGTCACCCCACTGAGCACCGAGCAGCACAAGTGCGGGCACAGGCGTACACCCCTTCCGGGCGGGGCATGTCCAACGTGCGTGGTGGTGTCACCCCGCTTGCTCAGGGCGTACACCACCGCTAGAGCCGTCGAACCGGTGCCCCGGATAGACGAAGCCCCTGGCGCAACAGCGACAGGGGCTCTTGCACCGAGAGATTACCGAATATTTCGCTCGGGGGACGAACAGAAAGACCCAGGGCCCCGGGTCGCGACCGGGGGCCCTGGGGTCGTGCCCCGGGAAAAACAGCACCTGAGGAAGGACCGAGGTGTCGGCTCCAGACCCCAGCGAGCAGGCTCTGCTCGTGGTCATCGACCCGGTCGCACGCCGCGTGGACGGCGAGTCCGTACGGATCGCGAGGGACGTGCTCCGCGGCGGCGCAGCGACCAAAATCTGTCTGCCGGACGGGCCCGAGGAGGTCGAGCGCGCCCTGGCCCGGCGCGGCAGGCGGCGGCCGGTCGTCATCGGCGACGACAGCGCCCTGCTGCACGTGGTGAACGTCCTGCAGCGCCGCCGCGAGCTGGCCGGCATACCGGTGTCCGTCGTCCCTGTGGGGCCCCTGCCGGCCGTCTCCCTGGCCAGGACGCTCGGGGTGCCCCTGGGGCCCGTCGCCGCCGCCCGGGCCGTCCTGGACGGCACTGAGCGGCTTCTGGACGTGCTGGTGGACGAGAGCGGGGGCGTGGTCCTCGGCGGGCTGTGGATCCCGGGCGGCTACGGACCCGGCGGCGGGACGGACGCGCCGGCCGGGCCGGCGGGGGCGACTGGGCCGAACGGGTCCGCGGAGGCGGGCGAGGGCGGCGCGACGGCCGTGGAGCCCGTGGACGCCACCCCCGGTCCGGGTTGCGCCACCGCGGAAAGCGTGGTCGGCGGAGGTGGCGAAGGTCACCAGCCGTGGTGGTCCCCCGCCGCGCGCACGGCCCGCTCCGCGCTCACCCTGCTGACCGGTCCGGCGGCCGCCGGCCGCGTCCCGCTGCCCGGCTGCACCCGGCTGCGGATCGAGGCCGACGGGGTGCTCGTCACCGACCTCGACCAGCCGGTCACCCGCGTCTGCCTGGAGGCCGCGGACGGCGGCCTGGCGGAACTCACCGTCCACACCCATGACGCCGACCGCCCCCGGCGTCAGCGCGCGCGCCGTGTCACGATCTCCGGCCCGGCCTTCCGCTACCGGGCGGACAACGCCCTCACGGGCCCGGTCCGCAGGCGGACGTGGACGGTGAACGCGGAGGGGTGGCGGCTGGTGCTGCCCCGGGGATAGGGCCGGCGCCGCCCCGGAAGGGCGGGACCGGCAGGGCGGGCCGGGCGGGCCGGGCGGCGGTCAGCCACCCGGCGTGACCAGGCCCGCCTCGTAGGCGAAGACCGCCGCCTGCGTGCGGTCGCGCAGGCCGAGCTTCACCAGGATGCGGCTGACGTGCGTCTTGACCGTCGACTCGGCGACGACGAGGTGCTCGGCGATCTCCGAGTTGGAGCGCCCCTGCGCGACCAGCACGAGCACCTCCGTCTCCCGCTCGGTCAGCTCCCCGACCCGCTCCTGCGTGGGCGGCTTGGGCGCGCCCAGCCGGGAGAACTCCTGGATGAGGCGCTTGGTGACCGTCGGCGCCAGCAGCGCCTCCCCCGCGGCCACCACCCGCACGCCGTCCGCGAGCTGCCGCGCCGAGGCGTCCTTGAGCAGGAAGCCGCTCGCCCCGGCCCGCAGCGCCTGGTAGACGTACTCGTCCAGGTCGAAGGTGGTCAGGACCAGCACCTTCGCGTCCGCGTCGGCGGCGATGATCTCCCGGGTGGCCTCCAGTCCGTTGAGGACCGGCATCCGGATGTCCATCAGGACGACGTCGGGGCGCAGAGTGGCGACCTTTTCCACAGCCTGCCTGCCGTCGACGGCCTCGCCGACGACCTCGATGTCCGGCATGGCGTTCAGCAGGACGGAGAAGCCCTCGCGGACCATCATCTGATCGTCCACGATCATCACGCGGATGGTCATGCGGCGGCCTCGCCCGCAGCGGTCTGCTCGCCCGGAGCGACCGGAAGGAAGACCGCGACCTCGTAGCCGCCCTCGGCCGTCGCCTCCGCGGTCATCCCGCCGCTGAGCATCGCGACGCGCTCGCGCATCCCGAGGACGCCGTGGCCGGCGCCGGGCGACGGCTTGGCCAGCCGGTTCGGCGCGCCGTTGACCACGCGCAGGCCCAGCCCGCCGAGGACGTAGCTGACCTCGACCCGCGCCTCGGCGCCCGGCGCGTGGCGCAGGACGTTGCTGAGCGCCTCCTGGACGATCCGGTACGCCGACAGCTCCACGCCCTGCGGCAGCGGCCGCACGGCGCCCGTCGTCACGTGCTCGACGGACAGGCCCGCGGAGCGGACGTTCTCGATCAGGCCCGGGAGCGCTTCGAGCGTGGGCTGCGGTGCCTCCGGGTCGGCGAACGCGTCGGGGTTCTCCGAGCGCACGACGCCGAGGACCCGGCGCAGCTCGGTCAGCGCCGCCACGGCGTTCTCCCGGATCGTCTGGAACGCGGCCGCGAGCTCGGGCGGGGTGTCCTGGACCCGGTACGGGGCGGCCTCGGCCTGGATGGCGACGACCGACATGTGGTGCGCCACGACGTCGTGCAGCTCCCGGGCGATGGTCGTGCGCTCCTCCAGCACGGTGCGGCGCGAGCGCTCGACCTCGGTGACGGCCACCTGGACGGCGACCTGCTGCTTGGTCTCGCGCAGGCCGCGGACCGCGGCGGCGGCGAAGAGCAGCACCCCGGAGAGCAGCATCATCTGGAACATTTCGCTGCTGAAGGAGTAGTAGTACGGGCGGAAGGCCTGCAGGAAGACCCCGATGAACACCCCCGCCGCCCCGGTCAGCAGCCACATCTCGGCCGCCACGCGGGGGCGGGTCCGCAGCGTGACGACCATCATCACGAAGAGGTGGCAGAAGAGCGTCGCCGGGCTCCGGTCGAACGCGCCGCCCAGCGTGCCGGCGAAGAGGAGGGCCCCGGCGGACAGCCACCAGGCACCGACCGGCCGGAAGAGCGTCATCAGCATCGGCACGCCGACGAGCACCGCCTCGACCATCCCGAACAGGCCGCTCTCGCGGGCGAACGTGGCGAGCATGACCAGGCCGGTGAAGGCCGCGAGAGCGGCGTGCGGAAGCCACCGGGTGTACCGGGCCGCCCGGCGGGGCAGCAGCCGGACCAGCCGGTGGTCCGCGGCGAGCGGCGGCAGCGGCCGGAAGGCGAAGGCGTCGTGGAAGAGGTCCTCGCGGAACCGGTCGAGGGCGCCCCTCACTATGCGCATCTCACTGCGCAGGCGGGGCTCATAGGTGTCGGTCACACCATCAACCGTAGGCAACGGCGATTCGTAGGACGTCCCCATGAATGGGGATCTCTCGGGGTCCTCCTTAAGACGGACGCCGTCCTGGAGGGGGACTACGGACCGGACTTCGGATCCCCCGCCCCCAGCGCCGCCAGCAGCGCGCCGCAGGCCGGTGTGCCCGGTGTCACGGCGCCGTAGTGGCCCACGCCCGGGAGGATCCGCAGGGTGACGTCCGCCCCGGGGTGCCGCATCGCCGCCGCGGCGTAGGACCGGGACAGGGCGACCGGGACGTCCGCGTCGGCGGTGCCGTGGAGGACCGTGACCGGGACGCGGGCAGGGCCCCGGAGGACCGGATCCGCCTCCGGGTGGTGCCCGCCGCCCAGGAAGTCGTCCACCGCGCCCCCGCTCAGCCGCAGCTCCCGCGCGCGGGCGAGGTCGGCGACCGGTGCCACGGCGACGACGGCGTCCACGCCGGGCGGCGGGACGTGCCCGCTGGCCGCGCACAGCGCGAGGTGCCCGCCCGCCGAGTGGCCGGCGAGCACGTGCCGGGAGCGCCGGCCGGGGCGCAGGCGGACGCCCACGGCGCGGATGACGTCGTCCAGGGTCTGCGGCCAGCCGCCGCCCCCGCCCGTGCCGACGCGGCGGTACTCGGCCAGGGCGACCTCCACGCCCCGCGCGGCCAGCTCCGCCGCGAGGGGCGCGAGGTGACGGCGGTCGTACGCCTCGCGCCAGAACCCGCCGTGCAGCAGGGTGACCCGTACGCCGGTGGGCGCGGCCGGCAGGTGGAAGTCGACCACCTGGCTGGGGTGGGGGCCGTAGGAGACGGTCTCGTCGGGCGGGACGTACGCCAGGCCGAACAGGGCGTCCTCTTCGGCCGTCACCGCCCCTGCATCCCTTCCAGGACCTCCCCCAGCACCCGCGCAGCCCGCTCGGCGTCCGCGAAGCGCGTGTACAGGGGCGTGAAGCCGAACCGGAGGACGTCCGGGCGGCGGAAGTCGCCGACGACACCGCGGCGGATCAGCTCCGCCATGACGTCACCGGCGCCCCCTGCGGGGCCCGCGGCGCAGCGCAGCGACACCTGGCTGCCCCGCTCCCCGTGCGCCTCCGGCGTCACGGACTCGACGCGGCCCCGCGGCACGTACGCCTCGACGCAGCGCAGGAAGAAGTCCGTGAGGGCGAGGCTCTTCGCGCGGACGGCCGCGAGATCCACGCCGTCCCAGACGTCGAGGGCGGCGTCGAGGGCGAGGAGGGAGAGGATCTCCGGCGTGCCGACGCGGCCGCGGGCGGCGCCGTCGGCGGGCGCGTAGGCGGGGTCCATGGCGAAGGGGTCGGCGTGGGAGTTCCAGCCGGGGAGCGGGGAGTCGAAACGGTCCTGCAGGGCGCGGCGCACGTAGAGGAAGGCGGGCGCGCCGGGGCCGCCGTTCAGGTACTTGTACGTGCAGCCGACCGCGAAGTCCGCCCCGGCGGCGTCGAGGTGGACGGGGAGCGCGCCCGCGCTGTGGCACAGGTCCCACACGGTGCGGGCGCCGGCCGCGCGGACCGCCGCGGTGACGGCGGGGAGGTCGTGGAGGCGGCCGGTGCGGTAGTCGACGTGGTTGACGAGGGCGACCGCGGTGCGGGGGCCGGCCTCGCGGGCCATGTCCGCGGCGTCGACGGCACGGATCCGGCAGCCGGTCATACGGGCGGCGGAGCGGGCGATGTAGCCGTCGGTGGGGAAGGTGGCGGCGTCGACGAGCACTTCGTCCCGCACCCCGGTGTCCGTCAGGCGGATCGCCGCCACCACGGCCTTGAAGACGTTGACGCTCGTGGAGTCACCGGCGACGACCTGGCCCGGGGCGGCCCCGATCAGGCCGCCGATGCGGTCACCGACGCGCTCCGGGGCCGTCCACCAGCCGGACTCCTCCCAGGAGCGGATGCGCAGCCGCCCCCACTCGCGCCCGACGACGTCGGAGAGCCGCCCGGCGACGCCGCGCGGCAGCGCGCCGAGCGAGTTCCCGTCGAGGTAGACGACGCCGTCGTCCAGGTCGAACCCGGCGCGCTTGGCGGCCAGTCCGTCGGCGGCGTCGAGCGCCGCGGCCTCCTTCGCCGGGACCGCCTCAGACACGGCTGCGCGCCGTCCACAGCTCGGGGAACACGTTCTTCGTGGCCCGCTTCTCCAGCCAGGCGACGCCCGGCGAGCCGCCGGTGCCCACCTTCGCGCCCATGGCTCTGCGCGTGGCCACCAAGTGGTCGTTGCGCCAGCGCCAGACGAGCTCCGCGACTTCCGTCAGCGCCTCCCCCAGCCGGCACTCCGGGCTGCTCTGGTCCCCGGCGTATATGCGCTCCCAGACCACCTCGACCGCCGGGTCGGCGGCGTACCGCTCGGAGACGTCGCGGCCGAGGACGGCCTCGGGTATCTCGTGGCCGCGGCGCGCGAGATGGCGCAGCACCTCGTCGTACAGGCTCGGTGCGTAGAGCGCCTTCTCCAGCTCGGCGTGGATCTGCGGCGCGCCCTGGTGCGGCACGAGCATGGCGGCGGACTTGTCTCCGAGGAGGAACTCCAGCCGCCGGTGCATGGCCGACTGGAAGCCGGAGGCGTCGCCCAGGGCCGAGCGGAAGGCGTTGAACTGGGCCGGGGTGAGGTGGGCCAGCGGCTCCCAGGAGGCGTTGAGCGACATCAGCTCGTACGTGGACCGCTTGAGGGCGGCCATCGCCACCGGCAGGTCGTCATCGCGCAGGGCCCGCGCGGCGGTCTCCCACTCGTGCACGATGACCGTGAACCAGAGCTCCATCACCTGGGTGGTGACGAGGAAGGCCATCTCCCCGGGGTCCTCGGAGAGGGGCTCCTGAAGATTGCTGAGCACCGAGGCCCGCACGTAGTCCTCGTACGGGGTGGTGCCGGTGAAGTGCAGGTTGGGTGCGGTGTCCTGTGGGTCGGAAGTCATCTCGTCTCCCCTGCCGTCGCTCCCGGGTTCGCCGGGCCACTGCGGCGATCATGCGGTCAGGGAAGCGGTCACGGCAAGGGCTGTGGATAACTCTCGTGGACCCCCGGGCACAAGCTGTGGACAGCCGGAACGCCCCGCGCGGTGCGGGGCGTTCCGGCTGTGGCGGTACAGCGCCGTGGCGGTGCGGCGCCGGTACCCGTGTCAGTGCCGGCGCGTCGGTCAGCCCAGGGTGTTGGCGGCCGTGGGCGAGCTGTCGCGGAGGAAGGTGGAGCAGCGCTCGTACTCCTCCTGCTCGCCGATCGCCTGCGCGGCGCGCGCGAGGGCGTGCAGCGCGCGCAGGAAGCCGCGGTTCGGCTCGTGCTCGAAGGGGACCGGGCCGTGGCCCTTCCAGCCGCTGCGGCGCAGCGCGTCGAGGCCGCGGTGGTAGCCGGTGCGGGCGTAGGCGTAGGACTCGACGACCCGGCCGGCCTCGAACGCCTCGTCGGCGAGCTGCGCCCACGCGAGCGAGGACGCCGGGTACTTCGCGGCGACCTCGGCGGGAGCCGCCCCGGAGGCCAGCAGCTCGCGCGGCTCCGGGTCGTCGGGCAGGTGGGTCGGGGGCGGTCCCCCGAGCAGGTTCTCGTGAATGGACATGGGCTCCAGTCTGCCCTTCCACTGCGCTTTGCGTTACCGGGCACCGGGGGCTTTTCGCGTTGCGGCCCGCCCGCTCACGCGTCCCCCGGGTCCAGGGGCGGCGAGGCCGTGCCGCAGTGATAGGTGGCCTCCGGGTGGCAGGGCGGTTCGCCGGTGGGCTTGGGGGCGCGCAGGCACGTGGAGCGGATCGTGAACCAGGCCAGGAGCGCGCCCAGCACCAGGGAGCCCGCGCACCAGTACATCGCCTTGCGGAAGGTGTCGCCGAACGCCTCGGGGTCGCGGTAGGCGTCCGGGCCCATGCCCACCAGCAGGGGCAGCGCCGCCACGGCGACCAGGCCCGCCGCGCGGGCGGCCGCATTGTTGATGCCGCTGGCCAGCCCGGCGCGGGCGACGTCCACGGAGGCCAGGACCGTCGCCGTGAGCGGGGCGACGAGCGCGGTCATGCCCAGGCCGAGGACCACGAGCGGGGGCAGGACGTCGGCCCAGTAGGAGGCGCCGCGGTCGACGCGGACCATGAGGACCATGCCGACGGCGCACAGCAGGGACCCGGCCGTGAGGGGCAGGCGCGGGCCGATGCGCTGGGCGATCTCCCCGGAGCGGGCCGACAGCAGCAGCATCAGCACCGTCGTGGGCAGCAGGGCCGTGCCCGCTTCGAGCGCCGACCAGCCCAGCACGACCTGCAACTGCAGCACGGAGAGGAAGAAGAAGCCGCTGAAGGCCGCGTACACGAACACCGTCACCGCGTTGATCGACGAGAACAGGCGGACGGAGAAGATCTCCAGCGGCAGCATGGGGTCGCGCCTGCGGGCCTCCACCCAGCAGAAGGCGGCGCCCAGCAGGACGCCCGCGACCGCGGGGCCGATCACCCAGGGCGAGGCGCCCTTGTCGGGGGCGGCGATGAGCGCGTACGTCACCGCGCCGAGGGAGAGTGCGCCCAGCGCCGCGCCGAGGACGTCGAAGCGCCCGCCCGCGTTCGGGTCGCGCGTCTCCGGCACGTACTTCACGGCCACGGGTACGCACACCGCCGCCAGCGGCAGGTTGATCAGGAACACCCAGCGCCAGCCCGGGCCGTCCACCAGCCAGCCGCCGACGAACGGGCCGATCGCGGAGGCCACGCCACCGAGCCCCGACCACGCGCCGACGGCCGCGGCTCGGTCCTCGGGGCGGAAGACGGCCTGGATGAGGGCGAGCGAGCCCGGGGTGAGCAGCGCGCCGCCGATGCCCTGCAGGGCGCGCGCGCCGATCAGCACCCCGGCGGTCGGGGCGATCCCGCACAGGAGCGAGGCCAGCGCGAACCACACCACGCCGACGACGAAGATCCGGCGTCGGCCGAAGCGGTCCCCCAGCGCGCCGCCCAGCAGGATCAGGCCGGCCAGGGTGAGCATGTAGGCGTTGACGGTCCACTGCAGGGCGCCCAGGTCCGCGTCGAGGTCCCGGCCGATGTGGGGCAGGGCGACGTTGACGACGGTGCTGTCGAGCATGGCCATGCCCGAGCCGAGGACGGCCGTCAGCAGTACCGCGCGCCCCGTGGCGGTGCCCAGGCGCACCGCGGGCCCGTCGTCCGCCGCGGGATCCCGGCCTGCCGCGGCGGCCTGCGCCGGGGGCGGGGGCGGCTCGGGGCCGGGGCCGGGCCCGCGCCCGGGTTCCGGTGCGGAGTCGCTCATGGCGCGATCATCCCCCGGCCGGACGCGCGCGGCCACGCGAAGGCCCGTGCAGCCCCGCGCAGGCTCGCGCATCCACGCGAAGGGCCCGGCCCCGCTCGGTGAGCGGGACCGGGCCCCTGGAAGCCGTACGGGCAGCCGTTGCTGCCGATACTGCCGTTACTTCAGCTTGGTGCCCGTGGCACGCAGGTCCGCGCACGCCTTGGTGACGCGCTCGGCCATGCTCGCCTCGGCCAGCTTGCCCCAGGTGCGCGGGTCGTAGGTCTTCTTGTCGCCGACCTCGCCGTCGACCTTCAGGACGCCGTCGTAGTTCTTGAACATGTGGGCCGCCACCGGACGGGTGAAGGCGTACTGGGTGTCGGTGTCGAGGTTCATCTTCACGACGCCGTTCTCCAGCGCGGTGCGGATCTCCTCCTCCGTGGAGCCGGAGCCGCCGTGGAAGACGAAGTCGAACGGGTCGGCCTTGCCGTGCTTGGCGGCGATGCCGTCCTGCAGGTCGCGGAGCAGCTCGGGGCGGAGCACGACGTTGCCCGGCTTGTAGACGCCGTGCACGTTGCCGAAGGAGGCGGCCAGCAGGTAGCGGCCCTTCTCGCCCAGGCCGAGCGCCTCGGCGGTGCGCTCCACGTCCGCGACGGTGGTGTAGAGGTCGTCGTTGATCTCGTGGGAGACGCCGTCCTCCTCGCCGCCGGTCGGGGTGATCTCGACCTCGAGGATGATCTTCGCCTTCACGGCCTCGGCGAGGAGCTCCTTCGCGATGGCGAGGTTCTCGTCGAGCTTCTCGGCGGAGCCGTCCCACATGTGGGACTGGAAGAGCGGGTTCTGACCGGCGGCGACGCGCTCCTGGGAGATCGCGAGCAGCGGGCGGACGTAGCCGTCCAGCTTGTCCTTCGGGCAGTGGTCGGTGTGCAGCGCGATGTTCACCGGGTACTTCTTGGCGACGACGTGCGCGAACTCGGCGAGCGCGACGGCGCCCGAGACCATGTCCTTGCTGTACTGACCGCCCAGGAACTCCGCACCACCGGTGGAGATCTGGATGATGCCGTCGCTCTCCGCCTCGGCGAAACCGCGCAGCGCGGCGTGGAGGGTCTGCGTCGAGGTGACGTTGATGGCCGGGTAGGCGAACTTGCCTGCCTTCGCCCGGTCGAGCATCTCGTTGTAGACCTCGGGGGTTGCGATGGGCATCTGTCCGCTCCTTGTGATGTGCGGGTACGGGCGTGATTCGGGGCCCTGACCTAGGGGGCGACGGTCATCGTCGCCCCCATACTCCCAGACTCCCCGGATTACTCCACATGAGGCTCACCACGCTCATATGAGCTTGGGCATGCGCAGGGGGTGCGGTTTCACGTGAAACCACACCCCCGGACCTGAACGCCGTAAGAAAACAGCAGGTCAGGACAGACCCAGGTCCTCCAGCGCATAGCCCGTCACATAGCGCAGGCCGGCGCCCTCGATCGCGGAAGCGGCCCCGCGGTCGACGATCGTCGCGACCGCGACGACCTCCGCGCCCGCCTCGCGCGCCGCCTCGACGGCGGTCAGCGGGGAGCCGCCGGTGGTCGAGGTGTCCTCGACCACCAGGACGCGGCGGCCCTTGACGTCCGGGCCCTCGATGCGGCGCTGCATGCCGTGGGCCTTCTGCGCCTTGCGGACGACGAAGGCGTCCAGCTTGCGGCCGCGCGCGGCGGCGGCGTGCAGCATCGACGTGGCCACCGGGTCGGCGCCCAGGGTGAGCCCGCCCACGGCGTCGAAGTCCAGGTCGGCCGTGGCGTCCAGCATGACCTGGCCGACCAGCGGCGCGGCCTCGGCGTCCAGGGTGATCCGGCGCAGGTCGATGTAGTAGTCGGCCTCCTTGCCGGAGGAGAGGGTCACCTTGCCGTGGACCACGGCCTTGTCCTTGATCTGCTGCAGCAGGGCGTCACGCGTGCTCATGCCCATGAGCTTAGGCCAGCGTCCGCCAGGTCCACGTCGTGGAGATCTCCAGCGGGTCGATCGGCGTGACGAGGCGGGGCAGGGTGTTCAGGCCGTTGGGCGGGCCGGACTGCGGCTCCACGCAGACGGCCGCCTCCTGCTCGTCGTAGACCACGACCCACTCGGTGCGGCTCGCCACCTTCAGCTCCAGGGCGCCGGGCCAGGTCAGGGTCACGTCGACGCCCTCGGGCATCCCGAAGCAGTCGTCCCAGGGGCCGGGGAGGGGGTCGATGCGGCGGCCGGTGGGGATGTGGTCGTCGCCGCGCTCCTCCTGCCAGCCGGGGGTGAAGTCGATCCGTACGTCCTCACCGGTGCCGAGGTTGCGCAGGAACCAGGGGTGCCAGCCGGCCTGCGCCGGGAAGGAGTCGCTCGCCGCCTCCACGCCCATGGTGAGGGTGACGGCGTCGGGGGCCAGCTCGACCAGCTGCGTGACCCGTCCGGGGTACGGCCAGGGGGCGGCGAGGTCGTAGGTGAAGGCTGCGGAGGAGTCGTCCGCCCGGGCCGTACGCCAGGCCGTGTCCCGGCCGGTGCCGTGGATGGCGTGCGGCGGGTGGTTGACGGGCATCTGGTGCCGCTCGCCGCCGTTGCGGAACTGCCCCAGCTCGATCCGGCCGCACCACGGCACCATGGGGAAGCAGCCGTACTTGTCGCCCTGGCGCAGGAGTTCGGTCCCGCCGATGCGGAGGCTGGTCAGGCGGCAGCCGTGTGCGGGGTCCACGGTGAGCTCGGCGTCGCCGGCCTTGAGCCGGACCGGCTGCCCCGGCCGCACGGGCTCGCTGAATCGTCCGGGCTGGTCACCGGTGTCGTCTGTGCGTACGTCATTCGTCACGGTTCCGACCCTATGGGCAACCGCCCCCGCGGGCATCCGCCGCCGCGGACATCCGGACCGGGCCGGGAGCAACCCTCCGCGGGCGCCCGACCGGCCGTCAGCAGCCTGCCGGCAGCGCGTGGTCGGCGGCCGCGGGCAGCCGCCGGCGGCCCGTCAGCGGCGGCGGCGCAGCACGCGGCCGACCACGACCGCTCCCGCCAGCGCCACGGCCGCGGCGGGGGCCGCCCACCGCAGGGCGGTCGCCGTCGCCGAGGCCGCCTCCGGTGCCGGGACGGGGGCGTAGCGGCCGCGCGGCGGCGCGTGGTCGACCTCCTCGGCGCTGCGGCCGATCATCGTGCGGCGGGCGTGCGCGGCCTCGGCCGGCGGCTCGTCGTCGTCCACGTCGTCCTCGTCGAGGTCGTCGTCGGCGAGGTCGTCCGCGAGGTCGTCCTCCGCCGACGGGTCGAGGGACGGCGGCGGGACGGCCGTGTCGAAGACGCTGCCGCCCTCCAGCCGGGGGCCGCCGCCGGCCGCCTCCTCGGCGTCCTCGCGCAGCTCCTCCACCAGGGCCGCGGCGAAACGGTCCAGCAGCCGCCGTGCGGTCGCCTCCGCGGTCTTCTCGTCGAACTCCGCCAGCCGGCCGCCGGTGGTCACCGTCGCGGCGCACGTCAGCCGCGCGCCGCCGGGCGCCTCCGCCAGCAGGCCGCGCAGCGTCAGCGCCACCGTGCCGGTGCCGCGCACCTCGGCGCCCTCGCCGGAGAGCTCGTACGCGCCCTCCCGCTCGGTCAGCCGCAGATGACCCCGGTAGGTGATGGTCGAGCCGCCTATGCGCAGCCGCAGCCGCCCGGCGACGGTCTCACCGGAGGCGTCGGCACTGTCCTGGTGCAGGCCGGGAACGCACCGGGCCACCCGCGCCGGGTCGGCGAGGACCCGGCGCACCGCCTCGACGGGGAACGGGACGAACACCTCATGCTCCATATCAAGCGAGCCTACCCACCGGGCCCCTCACCAGGGCCTCTCCGGACGGATTTTCGTGGAGACCGCCGTCCGGAGGGGCCGCGGCCGGAAGCCGCAGGCCCCTCCGGCACCCGGGTTCAGTCGCCGACCGTGAAGCGCTCGCCGATGTGGTTCGCCTCCTCGATCTCGTCGACGAGGGCCACCGCGTAGTCCTCGGCGGAGATCCGCGACGTGCCGTTCGCGCCCACGACGAGGTCGTCCAGGGCCGTGCGGTACGTGCCCGTGCGCTCGCCCGGCTCGATGAGGCCCGCGGGGCTGAGGTTGGTCCAGCGCACGTCGGTGACGGTGCGGTAGTAGTCCAGGGCGTCACCGTGCGCGTGCATGATCTGCAGCACGAACTCGGGCAGCCCCTCGGCGTCCCAGACCTGCTTGCCGTCCGGGGTGCGCAGCGAGCCCGCACCGCCGACCGCGATCAGCCTCGGCGCCTTGTCGCCGACCGCGCGCACACCGGCCACCAGCGACTTCGCCGCGGGCTCGATGGTCGCGAGGTGCCCGGGGCCGTCGCCGCCGCCGACCGCGCTGACGACGACGTCCTGCCCCTCGGCCACCGCCTGGACGGACGCGGGGTCGAGGACGTCACCGGTGGCGACCGTCAGGTTCTCGTGCTTCTCGGTGACCTTCGCGGGGTCGCGGACGACGGCCGTGACCTGGTGGCCGCGGTCGAGGGCCTCGCGCAGGACGCGGCTGCCGATGGTGCCGGTGGCGCCGAAGAGGGCGATCTTCGCCATGGGGTTCTTCTCCTCAGTAGTGCAGTGCAAGGTCTGCTGAAGTGGGGGGATCAGTGCTGCTCTGTGTGGGGGAAGGGAGCAGCGCTGGTGAAGTGGGGGGATCAGTGCTGGTCGAGAGCGCGGGTGAGCCCGCGGGCGCTGGTCGTCGGGCCGCCGAGCCGCCGCAGCCCACCGGGCGTGTGCAGCAGCAGCGTCGGGAAGGTGTCGACGCCCAGCCGCCGGACCTCCCGGAACTCCGCCTCCGCCGCGCGCCGCGTGGCCGGGTCGGCGAAGGCCGCGACGGCCGCGTCGGCGTCCACGCCGAGCCCGGACGCGACCGCCCGCACCGTCTCCGGGTCGGACAGGCCCCGCCCGTCCACGTACCAGGCGCGCTGCAGTGCACCCGCGAACTCCAGTGTCCGCTCGGGGGCCTGCTCGCGCAGCGCGGCGAGGGCCGTCGCAGCGGCGGCCGAGTCCAGGACGGCCGTGCCGTCGGCGAAGGCCTCGGCGTAGCCCGGGCCGAACACCGCCCCGGTCAGCTCCCCGATGCGAGCGTCCGCCTGGGGGATGTAGGGATATGCGGACACCGGCTGCGCCCGCGGGCCGGTGAACAGGCCGCCGCTGAGCACCGTCAGCTCGATGCGGTCGGCATTCGCCTCCGCGAATTCCCGGATGGTGGGGCCGAAGCCGTAGCACCAGCCGCAGTAGGCGTCGAAGGCGTACGTGAGCCGGTGCCGTGCGGTGTCTTTCTGCCGTGCCATGTCCGTCCCTGCGTTTCTCCCGGCCGCACCGCCTTGTGCGTGTGGCCCGCACTGTCTTGTGCGTTACGACCACGCTAAAGGCGTTTTTCGCCCATAAACAGGTAAGCTCGCGTCTCACCATGGTGAAAAAGCGACACGACGACATCATCGAGCTGGCTTACCAGGCCCCGCCCGGCACACCCGCCGGCGTCGAGGTGATGTCGGTGGCCGAGCTGCGCGCCCGCGCCCCCGAGGGCCTCCTGGGCACCCCGCAGCGCCTGGACTTCCACCAGATCGTCGCCGTCCGCTCGGGCGCGACCTCGCACACCGTGGACTTCACCGGCCACTGGCTGGAGGAGGGCTCGGTGCTGTGGGTGCGCCCCGGGCAGGTGCAGCAGTTCGGCGACCCGGAGCGGATCGAGGGCACGGTCGTCCTCGTCCAGCCCGGTTTCCTGCCGTCCGGCAGCCCCGTCGCGGCGGTGGCGGACGACCCCTTCCGGCCGGTGGTGTGGCAGCCGGTCGGCCAGGACCGCGAGGCCGTCTTCTGCGCCGTGGGCCACCTGGAGGCGGACTTCCGCACGGGCTCCGGCCTGCCCGCCGACGTGCACACCGACGTCCTGCGCCACCTGCTGTCCGTGCTGGTGCTGCGGCTCGCGCACCTGACGGCCCCCGCCGGCAGCAGGGTGCCCGCCCCGGGCGAGGCCTTCCTGCGCTTCCGGGCCGCGGTCGAGCGGGAGTTCGCCACCAGCCACCGGGTGGCCGACTACGCCCGGGCGCTCGGCTACTCCTCCCGGACCCTGTCGCGCGCGACGACGGCCGCGGCCGGTGTGGGCGCCAAGGAGTTCATCGACCGGCGGGTGATGCTGGAGGCCAAGCGGCTGCTCGCGCACAGCGGGCTGTCCGCGGCCCGGATCGCGGGCCGGGTCGGCTTCGACGACGCGGCGAACTTCTCCAAGTTCTTCCAGCACCGGGAGGGGTGTTCACCGGGCGCCTTCCGCAGCCGCATGCGCGGCCCCGCGGCCTCGTGACCCCTCGGCTTCGCAGGCCCCTCACTCCCCGTACCGCGGATGCATCAGCGTCGACGGCCGCAGCCCCGCCTCGCGGCTGCGCTCGGCCGACCGGCCGGCCGCCGCCAGGCCCTCGCGGTCGAGGGAGAGCAAAGGGGGCCGCGCAGGCGGGAGCTGCAGCGGCAGCGGCTCCCGGGCGGCGAGGAGGAAGCTCCAGTCCTCCTCCTTGGCGCTGCGGGCGGGGACGCGGTCCGGGCCGGCGGGGAAGCCGCCGCCCTCGACCCGGTAGGGCCTGCTGTACAGCCCGACCGAGCGGATCGTCGCATCGACCGTCCAGAAGACGCGGGGGCGGGAGCCGAGCGCGCCGGCATGGACCGCGAGCCGCCCGCCGGGGGCCAGCCACCGCTCCACCAGGCCGTAGAACTCCTGGGAGTAGAGCTTGGTACTGGGGGTGATACCGGGGTCGGGGAGGTCGGAGACGACCACGTCGAAGGGGGCCTCGCCGGGCGGGAGGGAGCGCAGCCACTCGAAGGCGTCGCCCGTGACGAGCCGCACCCGCGGATCGTCGTAGGCGGCGTGGTTGAGGGCGACGAGGCCGGGGTCGGTGCGGGCCAGGCGCAGCACGGTGGCGTCGACCTCCACGACGGTCACCGAGGCGACGTCCCCGTAGCGCAGCATCTCGCGGACGGCGAGGCCGTCGCCGCCGCCGAGGACGAGGACCCTGCGGTGCGGGCCGTGCATCGCGGGGTGGACGAGGGCTTCGTGGTACCGGAATTCGTCGTCGCCGCTGACCCTCAGGCGGCCGTCGAGGAAGAGGGAGAGCGGCTTGCCGCTCCTGCCGCCGCCGGTGAGGACGACCTCCTGGACCCCGGACCGGACGGCCACGCGGACGTCGCCGCCGTAGACGGCGTGGCGCGCGGCCCGCTCGAAGGGGCCGCTGAGGGCCGAGCAGGTGGCGAGGAGCGTGAGGACGAGGCCGTTGGCGGCGACGAGCGCCCAGCGGGTGCGGACGCTCAGGTCGCCGCGGAAGAGCCACAGGACGAGGGCGCCGCCGGCGACGGCGTTCACGCCACCGGTCAGCAGGGCGCCCGTCAGCTGCCCGAGCACGGGCAGGAGGAGGAAGGGGAAGGCCAGGCCGCCGACGAGGGCGCCCACGTAGTCGGCGGCGAAGAGGTCGGCCACGGCGCCGCCCGCGTCCTGGCGGCGGATGCGCTGGATGAGGGTCATCAGCAGGGGCACTTCGGCGCCGATGAGCACGCCGATGGCGAGGGAGAAGCCGACCAGGGCCGGCCGTGCCTGGCCGAACCAGGCGAAGCAGGCGTAGAGCGCCATGGCCGACAGGCCGCCTATGAGCGCCAGCGCGGCCTCGACCACGGCGAAGCCCAGGGCGGCGCGCCTGCGCAGGCGCTTGGCGAGCAGCGAGCCGATGCCCATCGCGAAGACCATGACGGACAGCACGACGGACGCCTGGGTGACGGAGTCGCCGATGAGATACGAGGCCAGCGCGACCAGCTCCAGCTCGTACACCAGCCCGCAGGCGGCGCAGACGAAGACGGTGGTCAGCACCACGAAGCGGCCGAGCCCGGCCGGTACGGGCAGCCGCGCCGGTACCGGGCGGTAGATCATGTTGCGAACGCTACGTTACGAAACGGCAACCCTTTGTCACCCACAAGGGTCTATTACGAGAGAGCCGCCGCCGTCCGTGCTCCCACTCTCGTCCGCGTCGCGACCAGCCGCCCCTCCTGGGGATAGGCGTGCCAGGTGCGCCAGCTGACCTGGCCGTCGCACCGCTGCGCGAGCAGCGCGGTGAAGGCGTGCGGGCTGCCCGGGAAGGTGCCCGCCAGGCCGTAGGGGTGTTCCGCGACCAGGGCGAGGAGCTCCTGCGCACGGCCCGCGAAGGAGCCCTGCGAGAGCGTTTCTATCCGGGCCGCGAACTCGTACTCCCAGGCCCCGATGCGCTTGGCGACCCCCAGCGGCAGCGGAGTGGCGCTGCCCGGCAGGCAGGCGACCGTCTCCGAGCAGACGCCGTCGCCCTCCTCCAGCAGGACCTGGTGGGAGGCGCCCAGCAGGCGCAGCTGGACCTGGGAGTCGGCGAGCTGCAGGTCGAGCACGGCCAGCGCCGGCAGGGGGTCCTTGCCCAGGCACCAGGCGAGGTCGGCGGCACGGGTGTCGGTGTAGGTGGTCTTGAGGGTGGTGAGCATGGGTCGGCTCCGCAAGCACGCAGTGGAGGGTGGGCCGGCCCGCCGGGGAGGACCAGAGTCTTCGGACGAGGACCAGAGTCTTCGAGTGCGCCGGCTCATGCCCACATATGAGCTGTTCCGTGGGTCCGGGGACAGTGATTACGGGATTCCCCGCAGCCTCCGGCGGAGCCTGCCGGGGAGTCGTCGTCCCGACACGTGTCCCTGAATGAGAGGGAATCATGAAATGAGCAGCGCCCACAGCGTTTTTACCCATCTCATCGTGCTTTCCATCCACGCGAGGGCCGAGCAGTTCAACTGTTCAGAATCTTTGCGGTCCGGCGGGCTCGGCAGAACCCGCCGGACGCATATGCGATCAAGCATGGGACGGCCGCAAATCCGCGGGCCGGGCAGGGTTCAGGCGGCGTTCACCAGCTTCTCCACGGCCGAAATCACCGAATCCTCACGCTTGCAGAACGAGAAACGCACGAGATAGGACGGCGCATCGGGGCGCAGATTGAAGGCGGCCGTGGGAATGGCCACCACCCCGGCGCGCGTCGGGAGTTCACGGCAGAATCGCACGCCGTCCGAGTACCCCCACGCGCGGATGTCCGCCTGGAGGAAATACCCCGCCTCCGCGCGATAGGGGCGCAATCCGGCGCTCGCCAGCCCCCGGCTCAGCAGGTCGCGGTTGCGCTGCAGAGTGCGCCGTAGCTCCGCCGCCCACTCCTCCACGCCGCCCAGCATCCGCGCGAGCGCCTCCTGGTAGGGCGTGCCGGAGGCGTACGTGAGGAACTGCTTGGCGGCGCCCACCGCCCGGACGAGCTCCGCCGGTCCGCACACCCAGCCGACCTTCCAGCCGGTCACGTTGAACGTCTTGCCCGCCGACGAGACGGTCAGCGTACGCTCGCGCATCCCCTCCAGCGCGGCGATCGTCGCGTGCCGCACTCCGTCGTAGACGAGGTGCTCGTACACCTCGTCCGTCACCACCGTCAGCCCGTGCTCGCGGCACAGGCCCGCGATGGTTCCGAGCTCCTCGGCGGTGAAGACCTTGCCCGTCGGATTGTGCGGGGAGTTGAGCATCAGCACCCGGGTGCGCGGGGTGACGGCGGCCCGCAGCGCGTCCGCGTCCAGCACGAAGGTGTCGCCCCGTTCGGCGAGCGGGACCCCGACGACCTTCGCGCCGGCGAAGCGGGCGACCGCCGGATAGGCGTCGTAGCAGGGGTCGAAGGCCAGCACCTCGTCGCCCGGGTCGCACAGCGCGAGCAGCGCCGCGGCGAGGGCCTCCGTCGCCCCCGTCGTCACCAGCACCTCGTCCTGCGGGTCGTACTCCAGCCCGTAGCGCCGGGACTGGTGCGCCGCGACCGCCTCGCGCAGCACGGGGAACCCGACGGCCGGCGGGTACTGGTTGCTGCCCGCCAGGACCGCCGCCGAGACGTCCTTCAGCAGACCGGGCGGGGACGGCAGCTCCGGCACGCCCTGGCCGAGGTTGACCGCCCCCGTGCGCCGCGCGAGCTCCGTCATCTCCGTGAAGACCGAGGTGCCGAGGCCCTGCACCCGTGCAGCCGGGCTCCAGTCCTTGTTCATGCGATCCCGCTTCCCTGTCGGTTCCTGAGCCGGCCTCACGATATGCAGGCGGGTGCGCGCGGGCACAGGGCACGCCACGGCTGCCCCACGTGCTCGCACCCGCCGCAGCACACGGTGCGGCGCGGACCGCGCAGACACTCCGCGGTGCCCGCCGAGCGGGTGGAAGGCGCACCGCTTACGGGCGCTCCCGCTCGCGCGCGCGAGACGGGCGCCGCAAGGTCGAGGTGCCGACAAGGCCCAGTCACAGGTGCCGCCGAGGCCCGGTCGCGGGTGCCGAGAAGGCCCAGAAGCCGAGGCCGAGAGGCCGAGGATGCCGGAGGTCCCCCCGTGTCAGCCGACACCGCCGTGCCCGTCCGGGCGCCGGAGCCGCGCCCCGCGTCCGGCAACGCCCGCGTCCGCCGTGCCGAGCGGGCGCGGGCCGCCCTGCGCAGGGCGGCGCCCGCCCTCGCGTTCTACGCGGCGGCCCGGCTGACCGGCATGGCGACCATGGCCGCCTGGGCCTGGTGGATCGGCCGCCACCCGCGCACGCTGCTCGGCCACTCCTGGGACGGCATCTGGTACGCCGGCATCGCCCGGCACGGCTACGGCCTGATCCTGCCCTCGCCCACGACCCGCGGCGTCGTCTTCAACGACCTCGCGTTCTTCCCGCTCTTCCCCGGCCTGGAGCGGGCCGTCTCCACCGTCACCCCGCTCAGCGTCGTCGGCGCCGGACTGTTCGTCGCCTGGCTGTCGGCCGGGCTCGCCGCCTGGGGCATCTACGCGCTCGGCGAGCGCCTGTACGGGCGCAGGACGGCGACGCTGCTCGTCGTGCTGTGGGGCCTGCTGCCGCACGCGATCGTGCAGTCCATGGCCTACACCGAGCCGCTGATGACCGCGTTCGCGGCGTGGGCGCTCTACGCGCTGGTCACCGGCCGGCCGCTGTGGGCCGGGGCGCTCTCCCTGCTCGCCGGGCTCTCCCGGCCCAACGGGATCGCGGTGGCCGCGGCCGTCGTCTGCGTCACCGCGCACACCCTGTGGCGGCAACCTGAGGCCCGCAGGAACGCGCGGGTGTGGGCGGGCGCCGCGCTCGCCCCGCTCGGCTGGACCGGCTACGTCGTCTGGGCCGGATACCGCTCCGGCGACGGCCTGTTCGGCTACTTCGAAGTGCAGCGGCTGTGGGGCTCGCGCTTCGACTTCGGGCGGGACGCGCTGCGGTTCGTCCGGCACCTGATCACCGGGCGGGACGCCATGGCGTACTACATGACCGTGGCCGTCATCGCCGTCGCGCTCGTCGCGCTGGCCCTGCTGCTCCTGGAGCCGCCGCGGCCGCACGCGGCGCTGCTGGTCTACACGGTCGTGCTCGTCGTCATCGCCGTCGGCGGATCGAGCTACTTCGCGTCCAAGCCGCGGTTCCTGCTGCCGGCGTTTCCCCTGCTGCTCCCGGCGGCCCTGGCCCTGACGCGCGCCCGGCGCCGCACCCTCCTGACGACGGTCACGGCCATGGCAGGGCTGTCGTTCTTCTACGGGACGTATCTGCTGACGGTGGCGCGGATGCCGATGTGAGGACGGCGGTGTCGCGGGCTACGGCCGGTGCGGCTCGGCCTGTCCGGCACGGCCGGTGCGGTACGGCCTGTCCGGCACGGCCGGTTCGGCACCGGCGGGCTGCGCCGCGGTGGCTTGCCGCCGTTGCGGCGGAACTTCCTGGCCGGCGCGGCAAGAGTGCGGCGCGACAGCGGCTCGACGGCACCGCCGGGCGCACCCCGATGGGGGTTGCGCACCGTCGCGGCGGGAGCTTTTTGCCTGACGGCAAGGAAAACCCCGCCGCAGCGGCGTTCAAGCACCGCGGCGCGGCCCGGCGGCGGTGCCGGGCCGCCGTCAGCCGCAGAACCCTCCGGCGTGGGGCGCCGCAAGAACCGCGGGCCCCCGCCGGGAGGCGGTCACGCGGACGTGGGGTGCGGCGGCTCGTCGTCCGGCTTGTCGTCGCCCGACTCGGCGTCCGCCTCCAGGCCCAGCTGCTCGACGAGCCACTTGTCGAACTCGATGGACGCCCGGACCCAGCTGACCGTGCTGGAGACGAAGTGCTCCAGGGACACGCCGACGCCGATCAGCATCTGCGCCTCACCGATCAGGCGGACGGTGCCGTCGTCGTTGGTGTGGGTGTAGACCTTCGGCCACAGCGTGCGGCGGTTCCAGTCGTCGATGGCCTCCAGCAGGCGGGCCTTCTCGTCGATGGCGTGCGGGCGGTCGTAGAACGTCCGCACGGAGAAGACCTGCTGCTCCTCCTCGCCGCGGAACATGAAGTACGTGCGGAACTGCTCCCACGGGGCGGCGAGGTCACCCTCGTCGTCCACGACGTACTTCAGCTCCATCTGGTCGAGGAGCTGCTTGACCAGGTCCTGGTCGGGGATGACGGGGCCGGTCGGGCCCGCCTCAGGCTGCGGTTCGGGCTGTCCCCCGAAATTCGGGATCGAGGACGGGTCGATGCTCACCGTGTTATTCCCTTCGTACGGTCTCACGCCATCCTCCCCCATCCCGGGCGGGGGCTGGCAACCCCCGCCCGAACGGATGTCACGGCGTCTTCTCGAGCTCCTCCGCCCCCACCGGGACCACCGTCAGCCCGTCACCGTCCGCGGCGACGCCGACCCGCACCGTGTCCCCGTCGCGGATCTCCCCGCCGAGGATGGCCTTGGCGAGCCGGTCGCCGATGGCCGTCTGGACCAGGCGGCGCAGCGGCCGGGCGCCGTAGGCGAGGTCGGGCGCGGCGCCGTCCGGGGCGGACGGGTCGTGGCCGAGGGTGGCGAGCCAGCGCATGGCCGCGGGCGTGACGTCGAGCGTGAGCCGGCGGTCGGCGAGGCGGCGCTGCAGGTGGCCGATCTGGAGGGCGGCGATGCGCTCCAGTTGCTCCACGCCGAGGGGGTGGAAGACCACCAGGTCGTCGAGGCGGTTGAGGAACTCGGGCCGGAAGGAGGCCCGCACGGTATCGAGGACCTTCTCCCGTTTCTGGTCCTCCTTGAGCAGGGGGTCCATCAGATAGGTGGAACCCAGGTTGGAGGTGAGGATGAGGATGGTGTTGCGGAAGTCGACGGTGCGGCCCTGGCCGTCGGTGAGGCGGCCGTCGTCGAGGACCTGCAGGAGGATGTCGAAGACCTCGTGGTGGGCCTTCTCGACCTCGTCCAGCAGGACGACGGAGTAGGGGCGGCGGCGCACGGCCTCCGTGAGCTGGCCGCCCTCCTCGTAGCCGACGTAGCCGGGGGGCGCGCCGACCAGACGGGCGACCGAGTGCTTCTCGCTGTACTCGCTCATGTCGATGCGGACCATGGCCCGCTCGTCGTCGAAGAGGAAGTCGGCGAGGGCCTTGGCCAGCTCGGTCTTGCCGACTCCGGTGGGGCCGAGGAAGAGGAACGAGCCGGTCGGCCGGTCGGGGTCGGCGATGCCGGCGCGCGAGCGGCGCACCGCGTCGGAGACGGCCTGGACGGCCTCGGTCTGGCCGATGAGCCGCTTGCCCAGCTCCTCCTCCATGCGCAGCAGCTTCTGCGTCTCGCCCTCCAGCAGGCGGCCGGCGGGGATGCCGGTCCAGGAGGCGACGACGTCGGCGATGTCGTCCGGGCCGACCTCCTCCTTGACCATGAGGTCCTTCGCGCCGGCCTCCTGCTCGGCCTCCGCCTCGGCCTTCGCCGCCGCCTCCAGCTCGCGCTCCAGGCCGGGGATCTCCCCGTAGAGCAGCTTGGAGGCGGTGTCGAAGTCGCCGTCGCGCTGGGCGCGCTCGGCCTGGCCGCGCAGCTCGTCCAGGCGCTCCTTGAGCTCGCCCACCCGGTTGAGGGACTGCTTCTCGCGCTCCCAGCGGGCGGTCAGGCCGCGCAGCTCCTCCTCCTTGTCGGCGAGGTCGCGGCGCAGCTTCTCCAGGCGCTGCTTGCTGGCCTCGTCCGACTCCTTGGACAGGGCGAGCTCCTCCATCTTCAGCCGGTCCACGGCGCGCTGGAGCTCGTCGATCTCGACGGGCGAGGAGTCGATCTCCATGCGCAGGCGGGAGGCGGCCTCGTCGACGAGGTCGATGGCCTTGTCGGGCAGGAAGCGGGAGGTGATGTAGCGGTCGGAGAGGGTGGCGGCGGCGACGAGGGCGGAGTCGGCGATCTGGACCTTGTGGTGGGCCTCGTAGCGGCCCTTCAGCCCGCGCAGGATCGCGATCGAGTCCTCGACGGAGGGCTCGGCCACCAGCACCTGCTGGAAGCGGCGCTCCAGGGCGGGGTCCTTCTCGATCCGCTCGCGGTACTCGTCCAGGGTCGTGGCGCCGACCATGCGCAGCTCGCCGCGGGCCAGCATGGGCTTGAGCATGTTGCCCGCGTCCATGGCGGAGTCGCCGCCGGCGCCGGCCCCCACGACGGTGTGCAGCTCGTCGATGAAGGTGATGATCTGGCCCTCGCTGGCCTTGATCTCGGCCAGGACGGTCTTCAGCCGCTCCTCGAACTCGCCGCGGTACTTCGCGCCCGCGACCATCGCGCCCAGGTCGAGGGAGACCAGGCGCTTGTTGCGCAGCGACTCGGGGACGTCGCCCTTCACTATCCGCTGCGCGAGGCCCTCGACGACGGCGGTCTTGCCGACGCCCGGCTCGCCGATGAGGACGGGATTGTTCTTGGTCCGCCGCGACAGGACCTGCACGACGCGCCGGATCTCGGTGTCCCGCCCGATGACGGGGTCGAGCCGGCCCTCGCGGGCCGCCGCGGTCAGATCCGCACCGAACTTCTCCAGGGCCTTGTACGTGCCCTCCGGATCGGCAGTGGTCACTCGCTGCCCGCCCCTCGCGGTCTCGAACGCGTCCAGCAGACGCCGTGCGGAGGCGCCCTGCTGTTCCAGCAGCTCGCCGGTGCGGCCGCCCTTGGCGGCGAGGCCGATCAGCAGGTGCTCGGTGGAAATGTAGGTGTCGCCCAGCTCGCGGGCGCGCTGCGACGCGTCGGCGATGACGGCGAGCAGCTCGCGGTCGGGCTGCGGCGGCGCGACGGTCGCACCCCGCACGCTCGGCTCCGCGGCCAGCTGCCGCTCGGCGCCCGACCGCAGCGCGGCGGCATCGGCCTCGACGGCGGCCAGCAGGTCCATGATGTTCTCGTTGTCCTGGCCCGCCAGCAGCGCCAGCAGCAGGTGCGCGGGCGTCATATCGGCATGCCCGGCCGACACGGCCCGCTCACTGGCCCCGCTCAGCGCCTCCCGGCTCCTGTTGGTCAGCTCGGCATCCACGACGGTGCGCTCCTCCTTCGTCTCGGTGGCCTGTCCCGGTGGCCTTGCCTCGGCAGCCGGCCATCCTGCCTAGGGCAACGTACGATAAGTTGAGCCTATTCCACTCAACCTTCACCGCGCCAGCGGCCCCCGGCACGGGCCACCCGAATCCGGCCGGGTGGGGGCCTTCGCGGGCCACTACCCATGGTCCGCCGGAGGGGAGCGACGCGCCGCTCCAGGACTACGCTTCCCCGCATGGCCCACGATCTGCGCAACCTCGACGCCGCCTATGTCGACTTCTGGCGGGAGCGGCACATCTGCACCCTCACCACCACGCGCCCCGACGGCAGCCCGCACCTCGTGCCCGTCGGCGTGACCTTCGACCACGAGGCCGGGATCGCGCGGGTGATCACCAACAAGAACAGCCGCAAGGTCGGCAACATCCTCGCCGCCGGGCCCGACGGCGCGCGGGTCGCGGTGTGCCAGATCGGCGAGCGGAAGTGGGCCACGCTGGAGGGGCGCGCGGTCGTCCGTACGGAGGCCGACGCCATCGCCGACGCCGTCAACCGCTACGCCGAGCGGTACGGGCGGATGCCCTCCCCCAACCCCGACCGCGTTCTCGTCGAGATCACCGTCACCAAGGCGCTGGGACTGGTGGGGCCCGGCGGTGCGTGACCGGGGAGGCCGGTGGCTTCGGTAGTGTCGCTGACACGGCCGGACAGTGGCACATACCGTGTCAACATGTCTCAGTTCACCGTGCAGTTGAGCGTCAACGGCGCGGCGTCCGAAGTCTGGGCCCTGCTCACGGACGACGCGTTCCTCGAAGACCTGTACCGGAACCGGCTGAACTACGTGAAATGGGCCGTCGACGAACGACACGACGCCCCCGAAGGGGACCTGATACGCACGGTCACCCTGATACCTCCCATGAACGCCCCCGCGCCGGTGCGGAAGCTCCTCGGCCCGGGCTTCTCGGAGACCGAGGACAGTCGCTACGACCGGCAGCGGCTCACCTGGACGTGGCGCAGGACCCCGTCGACCCTGGCCGACAAGATCAAGGAGGAGGGGCGGGTACGGGTCGAGGAAGCACCGGACGGCGGCAGCCGCGTCGTCGCGGAGACGACCATCGAGTGCAACGTCTTCGGCGTCGGCGGCATCATGGAGTCGACGGCCGAGAAGCACAGCCGCAATGACTGGCAGAAGCTCGGCGAAGCGCTCAACCGGCGTCTGGACAAGGGCAGGAGCTGAGCGCGGGCTTGTCCGGTGCCTCCCCTGCCGCTGAGGGCGGGGAGGCACCGGGGTGCCGCCGCTGTCCCCCGGTTCAGGGGCGCCGCACCTCGTACTGGAAGCACCCGTACTCCAGCGCCCGTACGTGCACCAGCGCCACCTCCGGATCGGCGAACGCCTCCTCGAAGGCCCGCTCGAAGCCGGGCTCGGCGTCCTCGGGGATCTCGAAGAGGCGGCCGCCGACGATGTGCCCCTCGGCGTTGTAGCGGCGGATCGTACGCAGCGCCCCCGGCCGCGCGAAGGGCTGGCGCGCGGCCTCCTGCGGACCTCCGCACTCCTCGGCGTGGATGAACACCGGCCCCGCCTCGTCGTAGGCCCCGGGCGCGGCGCCCGTCGCCGCGGCCCAGCGGCGCAGCGGCGCGTAGGAGACGAGCGCGACCCGCTCGCCCGGCTCGATGGGCCGCAGGCAGCAGCGCAGCGGGCTGCCCACGCACTCCGGGGGAACGCCGTCCTCGCGTGCGGTGTACGGCTGCAGCGGCCGCCCGGCGTCGTCGACGGCCCGGAGCTCGTCGAGTGCGGCGGCGGGGATGGGGAGGGGGTGAAAGCGGTCATGCGCCCAGCGTCCGCGGGCCGCGCCGGCGCTGCTGGCGGAATTCGGCCGCGGAGCTCACGGCGCGGCGTCAGGGGGCGTCAAGGAGCGTCAAGGGGCGTTAAAACGGCACAACTGACTGCATCTCCCGGGCGATCCCGCCCCGATCGCCGCATACGCTCCATACGTGGACGTCAACGAATACCGGATCGTCGTCAGCAAGGCCCAGTGGGTGGGGATGTCCCTCATGACCCTCTGCGGCGTCCTCTGCCTGCTCTGGGTGACCTTCGGCCTCGGCTGGGCGCACTATCTGGGCCACTGGGACGGCAGCGTCCGTCAGGGCAGCGTCGCCAACTACCCGAGCCCGGACCTCATGCTCGCCTTCGGGATCCTGATGCTCGGTCTCACCCCCTTCTCCGCCCTCGCCTTCATCTGGCGCACCTGGACCACACCGGACGGCATCCGCACCCGCGGCATCTTCCGCCGCCGCTTCATCCCCTGGCAGGACATCGCTTCCATCGACGTCACCAAGCACGGCGGCTACAGCCCGCACTCCTACTACCACCTGCAGGTCCGGCTCCACAGCGGCCGGCGACTGTGCCTCCCCGGCCTCCAGGACCGCTTCGAGGACACCCTCACCGCACCGCGCACCGAAATCGTCACCCGCTGGAAGGCCGCGCACCTCGCCGGCGACTGGCAGGAGGCCTCATGACCGCCCCCTTCCCCCGCACCGTCCGGGCCCTCGGCACGGAGCAGCTCCTGCTCCTGGAGGAGGAAGCCGCCGCGCTCCGCTTCAACCGGCGGCTCACCGTCGAGTGGGTACGCGAACACGCCGCGGCCTCGGCGACGCACTACCTGTTCCCCCTGTTCGTCCACGAGCTCCGGCACCGGCCCGAGGTGTCGCCCCAGTGGCGGTGCCACCTGCTGCTCACCGTCGTGACCGGGGAGGAGATCGTGAGCCTGCTCGACGTCCGGCCGGCGTCGTTCCAGGCCCTACCGGAGTCCCTGGACCCCGCGACCAAGACGGACGTCCGCCGCCGCATGCAAGGCGCCCGCACGCAGATCGCGTATGAGAGTGCGGAGTGAGCCCGGAGGGGTCGTCATGACCGTTCCGGGGTCGTCGGACTTGGGGCCGGAAATCCACCGGCCCGGGCCGTAGGACGGCGGATAAGTGGCCCGGGGTGGCGGCCGGCTTCCCGCCGGCCGCAAGCCGGCCCCGCCCCGGATCACGCCGCACTCGCAAATGTGATCGAGCGATCCGCGCCGTCGTCGACTTGGCGCTATCCGGACCTGTACGCCCGACGGGCGCACCGCGATGGTGGGACCGTTCGCCCTGACGTTGCGTCAGGTGTGCTCACACCGTGAGAGAGGAAGTCCCGCACATGCCTCTGATCCCGGTACGTCCTGGCATTTACAAGATCCACGCCCACATCATCGGCCCGACCTCTCTGGTGACGGCCACCGAGCACGCCCTCAAGCACGGCGCGCCCGTCATCACCGACCGCATGAACCCGCTCCCGATCGAGCAGGACTGGATCATCGAGCCCGTCGAGCCCATCCCCGGGTCGCCGTACGTGATCCACCTCGCCCATCACGAGGCGGCCGGCCTCGTGGTCCCGGAGGGGAAGCTCTACGTCAACTCCGTCCCGCGCGGCGAATGGGAGAAGTTCGTCTTCGAGCGGGTCATCGGCGGGGTCAAGATCCTGTCGGAGAAGCAGCAGCACGCCTGGCGCTCCGGCCACCGTGGTGCGCAGATCACGCTCGTCGAGCCGAAGCCGGAGTTCCAGGAGACCTTCACCCTGGAGTTCGTCAGCCCGCTCAACGAGGAGTAGGACGGATACGCGCGGGGCGGCCGGGCCTGTCCGCCCGGCCGCCCTGTCGCCCTGTCGCCCGTCGCTCACCCGCACGCCGCGATGATCTCTTCCATGTCCTCCACCGCCGCGTGGACGCCCTCCGTCAGCATCACGCCCGCCGGGTTCAGCATGATCTCGTCGACGCCGCTGCTGCGGTACTCGGCCAGGCGGGCCGCTATCTCCTGCGGGGTGCCGGTGACGACCACGGAGTGGTCCAGGAGGGCCGTGGCCGTCGCCGTTGCAAAGGCGTCCGCCGGGTCGGACGGGCCGATGGGGACGCCCGCGCGGCGGAGCATGTCGGCGTAGTGCGGGCCCTTGAGGTGTTCGCCGGCTCCGGCGAGGGCCGTGCGGCGCAGGTCGCGGCCGGGGCGGGCCACCGCGACGTGCACGGCCGTGGCGACGCGGGGGCGCGCCGGGCGGCCCGCGGCGTCGGCGCCCTCCTGCAGCGCCGGGACGAGGACGTCCCGTACGTACGCGGGCGGCGTCATCCAGGTGATCGCGACGTCGGCGACCTCCCCGGCCGTGCGGGCCATGCCCGGCCGCAGCACGCCCGCCCCGACCTCCACCGGCTCGTGGTCCAGCGGCAGCAACCGCGCGCCGAGGTGGTGGTACGGCCCGTCGTGGTCGACGGCCTCGCCGTCCAGCAGGGCCCGTACGGAGGTGAGGTAGTCACGGACGGCCGTGCGGGGGCTCTTGTACGGGCTGCCGGTCAGCGCGGCCACGAAGTCGGGGGTGCCGATGCCGAACCCGGCCACCACCGGCCGCCCGGTGAGCAGCGCCAGCGAACGGGCCTGGTGCGCCGCCTCGTAGGGGTGGCGCAGCGGCATCACGCCGACGCTCGTCCCGACGGAGACGTCGCCGTACCCGGCTCCGGCGAGGTACGCCAGCACCTGGTGCGGCTCGGCCTTGAAGGACTGGCACAGCCACAGGCGCCGGGCGCCGGAGCGCCGCACGAGCGCGGCGAAGGGGGCGACCAGCTCCGGGTGGTCCGGCTGGAGGGGGTAGAGGACCGCCGGGGGCGTGTTCCGGTCCGGGGCCGGGTCCGGGCTCGTGCTCACCGGGTCGTTCCTTCCTGGTCGTCGTCGATCGTGGCCGTCAGGGTGCGGGAAGGCTGCAGGAAGCCGGCCGCCGCTTCCGCCACTTGGGAACGGGTCACCGCGCCCAGCACCTCCGCGTACGCCGGCAGCCAGTCCACGTCCATGCCCCTCGCCGCGAACCCGGCGAGGGCGCTCGCCTCCTCGGCGCGCGTCGCGAGGGCGAAGCGGGTGAACCCGGCGGCGTAGCGGCGGACGCGCTCGGTCTCGCGGGGCGTGGGGCCGTCGTCGGCGAGTTCGCGCAGGACGTCCGTGACCTCGGCCGCCATGCGGTCCGCCGTGCCCGGCGCGCCCGCGCACTCGATCTCCAGCCAGCTGCCCGCCGCGTTCTCGCGGAGGTCGGCGGAGACGGCGTAGGCCAGCGCGTGCCGCTCGCGCAGCCGCTGCGTGAGCCGGGAGGAGGAGTGGCCGCCGAGGACGAGCCGGGCGAGGTGGAGCGCGGCGTGGCCGGGGTCGGTGGACGGCACGGCCGGGCCCGCCGTCAGGAGGAGGGCCTGTCCGACGCCGGGGTGGTGCAGGGCCAGCCGGCCGGGCGTGGGTTCCGCGCGCCGGAAGGGCGGCAGGGTCAGGCCGGACGGGCCGCCGGTCCACGGGCCGAGGTGCTCGGTGACCAGTTGCAGGACGTGGCCTGGGGCCGCGCCCGTCATCACCAGGAGCACCGATCCCGCCGGGACCACGGCGCGCCGGTGCAGGGCGTACAGCTCGTCCGTCGTCACCGGCGACGGGGGCGCGGGCTCGGCGGCCAGCGGGTGCGGGCCGAAGGCGTGGGTCAGGACGGCGCGGCGCAGGGCGGTGCGCGGGCCGGCCGGGCGCGGGGCCGGAGCGGCGGCCGGGCCGGCGGACGGGCCGGCGGACGGGCCGGCGGACGGGCCGGCGGACGGGGGCAGGTCGCGGTAGGCCGGGCGGACGAGGAGGTCTCCCAGGAGTTCCAGCGTCCCCTCCAGCCCTTCGGACAGCACGCTCGCCGACAGCAGCAGCTGCTCCACGGTGACGACCGTGGACAGTTCCGCGCCGAGGTCCGCCGTCCGGTCGGCGACGGCCTGCCGGTCGCGGGTCGCGCTGCCGGTGCCCAGGCGGGCGGCGAGGAGCTCGCGTACGGACGCCTCGCGCGGGTCCGTCAGGGCGTACGGGACGACGAGCCGGATCTCGGCCAGAGGCGCGCCGGGGGCCTCGACGACGACCACTTGCAGGCCGTTGCCGAGCACGGTGCGGGCCGAGGGCCGCTTCACTGGGTGCCTCCTGTCACTGGGTGTCTCCTACGAGTTCGGTCACGCCGTACGGTGCGGTGAGGAGCCTTCGGGCGGCGGCAGCCACGTCCGCCGGAGTCACGCGGGCCAGCTGCCCCGGCAGCGCGTCCGGACCGTTGTCTCCGGAGAACAGCAAGGCGGACCGGCCGTGGGCGACCGCCCGGGCCGTGAGGGAGTCCGCGGCGCGGTGGCAGTTCACCAGCAACGCGTTGACGGCGCGCCGGTGTTCGGCGTCGGAGGGAGGGGTGTCCGCCGTCTCCCGCAGAGCCTCCTGCCACGCGTCCGCCGCTTCACCGACGCCGGTTCCGGGCGACCGCCCCAGCAGGACCATGGCCAGGTCGGGCGCGGCCGTCGCGAGCCACTGCCCGTAGTAGCCGCAGTGGATGCTCGCAGCCGTGAGCCGGCGCCGGGCGTCCGCGCGTACGGCTCGGGCGAGCCGTCCACGCCCCATCAGCTCGGCCAGCACCACGTGCGCGAGGTAGGCGTGCCGCTCACGCACCGCGTCCGGGAGGGCGTAGGCGAGGGCGACGCCGGAGACGGCGTACGGGATGGCGCCCGCGGCCGCCGGTGCCGCGGTGGGTGTCACGCTCTTCCGGGCAGGCCCCGCAGGCGCCGTAGGCATCGCAGGCACCGCCCCGAACAGCTCTCCCACCCGCTCCGCGACCCGCGCGGCGTCCACGTCCCCCACGACCGTCAGCGCCATCGCCCCGGCCGTGTAGTGCGCGCGGTGGAAGGCGAGGGCCTCGGCGGCCGTGGCGTTGCGGAGTTCGGCGACCGTGCCGTAGGCGTCGCGGCTGCCGGGGTGGAGCGAGGCGTACGCGGTGTCCCACAGCCGGCCGCCGCCGACCGCGCCCCGGATCTCCTCGCCGATGATCTCCGTCTCGGTGCGGACGGCGGCGTCGGACGGGGCGAACTCCAGCAGGCGGCGCGCCTCGCCCTCCAGGATGCCGGGGAGGGCGTCCGCCGGGGCGACGGTGTGGAAGACGGTGTGGTCGCGGTGGGTCTCCGCGTTACACATGCCGCCTGCGCCCTCGACGCGGCCGACGTGGCCGTCCGGATCGCCGTCCGGACCGCCATCCGGACCGGCGTCCGTTCCCCGGGGGAACATCAGGTGCTCCACGAGATGGGCGGTGCCGTGGCGGCCCGCGGGATCGTGGTCGCCGCCCGCGGCGACGGTGAGGGCGACGGCGACGAGCCCGCGGCCGGGCCCGGGGTCGGGCTCGACGGTGAGGTGCAGGCCGTTGTCCAGCCGGCGGGTGAGGGCGGCGGGGCGCACAGCGGGCTGGCCCTCGACCACCCGGCCCCCGGCAGGCGTACCCTCAACCGCCCGGTCCACAGCGGGCAGGCCCTCGACCGCCCGGCTCACAGCGGCCGGTAGACGGAGACGACCATCTTCCGGCTGTCGCCGCCGTCGAAGGGCTGCTTCTGCCAGCCCGCGTAGCGGTCCGCGAGCTCCAGCCGGGCGAGGCCCGCCAGCAGGTCCAGCTCGCTGGGCCACAGGTACCGCATGACCGTGGTCGCGGACTTGGGCGCCTCCCCGTCGAGGAAGAGGGTGTTCTGCATCATCATGTTCTGCGAGGCGGGCAGCACGCCGACGGACTCGATCATGGCGCCGCGGGTGCCGATCGGGTACGTGTTCACCTCGTTCTTCTTCTGCACGTGATAGTCGCTCGGGTCGAACGTCTCGATCACCACGTGCCCGCCCGGCGCGGTGTGCCGGGCGACGGCGTGGATGAGGGCGATCTGCTCGGCCGGGGTGACGGCGCAGCACAGGGCGTTGAACGGGGCGAGCACGACGTCGAAGGTGCGGCCGAGGTCGAGCGTGGCGAAGTCGCCGAGCACGGGGGTGACGCGCCCCTCGGGGTCCTTCTCGGCGAGGCGGGCGAGCATGCCCTCGGAGGCGTCGACGCCGTGGACGGCGAAGCCCTTGCCGGCGAGCGGGAGCGCCACCCGGCCCGTGCCGACGCCGAGTTCGAGGACGCTCGCGCCGGGCCCGGTGAGGGTGAGCAGGAAGTCGCCGATGTCCTCCAGGTCGGGGGTGCCCGGGTAGATGTCGTCGTAGACCTCGGCGAGGGCGTCGCTGTAGGCGGCGGTGATGGCGACGGCGAAGCCGCTCATGCCGGCCTCTGCGTCGTCGACCACTGCGGCGTCGTCGACCACTGCGGCGTCATCGGTCACTGCGATGTCATCGATCACTGCGGTGTCGGTGGTCATGTCGGCTCAGCTCCCGGAGACGTGGTGGGCGGAGGAGGGCGAGGTCAGGTTGCGGTCGGGCCGCCACGGGTCGATGCCCGCCTCGAGGAAGGACCGCACGATGTGGTCCTCGCGGGTCCCGGCGGCCGCGTCCCGGCTCAGGGCGTGGTCGATGAGGGCGGTGGCCAGGGCGAAGGCCCGGTGCTGGCCGAAGCTCATGCCGTCCTGGCCGGGGCGCGGGTCCTCGGGGTCCCAGGACGCGGCCACGCCCGGTGCGAGCCGCTCGGTGAAGACGGAGGTCTCCGCGCCCTTCCCGGGGAGCGACGCCACGGCGCGGACGACGGCCTGCTCGCCGGGTACGTGGTCGCCGTGCAGGTAGACGACGATGCCGTCGCGGCGCGGGTAGTCCTGCGGGTCGGAGAGGACCTTGGCGTGGTAGCGGGCCTCCGCCCGCTCCAGGGCGGTCAGGGCGGCGCCCCACAGGACGACGGCGCCGTCCGCGTCGGCCGCGTGCAGGAAGATCCGGCGCACGGCGCCCGTGGGGCGGGGCAGCGCCCGCGAGCCCATGACGTAGAAGAAGCCGGGGGAGAGCGCGGGCCGGGCAGCTTCCAGGGAGAGTTCGACGGTCTGTCCCGGCTCGGGGGTGCCGGGGGTCAGCAGCCGGTCGGCGGGGACGCGGGCGGTGACCTCGGGGAGGCGGACGATCAGCTGGTCGCCGGAGGTGTCCCCCTCCGTGTCCCCGCGGAGGACCTCGATCAGCAGGCCGCGGGCGGGCGTGCGGTCGTGGGGGACGGCGGCGGCCAGGCGGCGCTCCAGGGCGGGGTCGCGCAGGCTCCGCCGCGGCGGCGTGTCCGTGTCGCGCGCCTTGCCGTCGCGGCCCGCGTGCAGCTCCTCGTAGAGCGCGTTGGTGAGGCGTCCTCGCAGGTCGCGCGGGCTGTCGGCGGAGAGGGTGCGCCCGGCGACGGTGGCCTGGCAGCCGTCGTCCCGGACCGAGACGGTCCCGAGGGCGGCGGCGAGCCCGGGGGTGAGGCCCCGCGCCGGGACGGTGGGGGTGTCGGTGGTGAGGGTCATCGGGGGCTCCCGGAGGGCTGGGTGAATCCGAGGGTGGCGACGGCGCCCGCCGGGTTGAGCAGCAGCGTCCGGCCGATGCCCGCGGCGGCGCGGGCGACCGGGTTGAGGGTCGCGTGCAGCTCGGCCGTGGCGAGCAGCCGGTCGAACATGTGCCAGCCCGCGAAGGCCGCGGCCCGCTCGGCGAGCCCGGGGTCGGGGGTGTGCTGTTCGAGGTAGCCCTGCCAGAAGGCGGTGATCCGGGGGGTGAAGCGGCGCAGGCTCGCCGCGCCGCGCTCGATGATCTCGGCGTGGTCGAGGCCGAACCCGGCGGCGGGGCCGTCCTGTCCGGCGCCCGGGGCGAACACCTGGTAGGTGGCGTGGAAGAGCCACTCGCCGGCGAAGGCGCCGACGTCGCGGGCCGGGTCGGCGAGCCGGAACTCCTCCCAGTCGCAGAGGTAGAGCGTTCCGTCGTGCCGCAGGAACTGGTCGAAGCGCAGGTCGCAGTGGGTGGGGGCGTGCGGGGCGGAGCGTTCGGCGGCGCGCAGGGCGTGCAGCGCGGCGATGACCTCGGCGTCGTCCTGCACCAGCCGCCAGGCGGCGATCTGGCCCATGCTGCGCTCCTGCACGGCGTACCACGGCAGGGCTTCCAGCCAGGGCATGGGCGGGAGCGGCGCCTCCTCGGTGTCGATGGCGGGGGCGTCCGCATCCCCGTCGGCCGCGGCTTCGGGCGTGGCGGGGACGGCGGGGACGGCGGGGAGCGCGTGCAGTGCCCCCACGGCCCGCCCCGCCTCGCGGCAGAGCTCCTCGTCGAACTCGTCGTCGAGGGCGAGCTCGGAGCCCGAGCGGGCGCCGGGCAGCAGCCGGTAGACGCCGACGGCGGCCGTACGGTCCGAGCCGAGGTGGCCGGGCGTGCGCAGCGGCGAGCCGGCCGGCAGGCGCCGGGCGAGGCCTTCGAAGGCCAGGGCGCGCTCCAGCTGGGGGCTCCCGCCCTCGGGGGTACGGGCCACGGTCTTCACGAACACCTGGTGTCCGCCGCTGGTGCGGCCGGCCCAGTTGTCGTTGCGGCCGCCGAAGGAGGCGAGGCCCTCGGTGGCGAGGCTGCCGAGGCCGAGCCGTTCGAGCAGGGCGTTCACCTCGGGGGACGCGTCGAGGTCGGTGGGCTGGAACCGCTGCAGCGTGGGCTGTTCGGCCGTGTCGGACGTGGTGGCCGTGTCGGACGTGGTGGCCGTAGCGGACGTGGTGGTGGTCATGACGTTCCTCCGGGGACCGCCCGGCGGCCCTCCTCATCGATCAGCTCGGCAGTGAAGGCGATGTAGTCGTGCAGTTCGTCGCTCCAGTCGCAGTAGGAGGCGAAGTCCTGCATGTGGGTGACGACGCGCAGAACGGCGGCGCGGGCGACGGCCGCCGGGTCCGGGCCATCCGGGCCATCCGGGCCATCCGGGCCGCCCAAACCGCCCAAACCGTCCAGGCCGCCCGAGCCGCCCAGGCCGTAGCCGGCCAGCAGCACCTGCCGCAGGTCGGGCCCGCCAGGGATGTCCGACGGACCAGGGGTGTCCGACGCACCGGCGGGGGCCCCTGACGGACCCGGCGCCCCGTACCGCCCCGCGGACCAGGCGAGTTCGGCGAGGTCGCCGAGCAGCCAGCCGAGGTCGAGCGCGGGGCTCGCGGCGGCGAGGTCCTCCCCGGTGAGCAGCGCGGTCCGGCCCCGGTGCAGGGGCGGTATGAGCGCTCCGAGGGAGGCCCCGCCGTGGATCAGCGAGGGGACCGGCGGCGCGACCGCCTCCTCCCACCACGCGCGGACCCGCTCCATCCGGGCGGAGCCCCACGCGGCGAGGGTCTCCTCGCGCAGCCGCGCGGCGCCGGGCAGGAGCCCGTCCGCGCCGTCGGCCCACGCGCGCATCCGCCGCAGGGCCTCCGGCGGTCCCGGCGGGAGGCCGGGCGGCAGGGGCGTGCCGTGCAGCGCGCGCAGGGAACGGCCCGCGGCGGCGAGGGCGTGCGCCGCCAACTGCCGGGCGCCCGGGCGCGGGTCGGCCAGCCACGTGACCGCGGAGACCGCACCCCGCGCACGGTGGAGCAGGCCGTCACCGAAGGGGACGGGGGTGACGAGCAGCGCGGCGCCGGGCAGGCCGGACAGGTCGGGTACGGCCGTCGCCGCGGGTGCGGCGAGCGGGCCGGGGCGCAGCGCGCCCGGCCGGTGCCACCACACGAAGCCGCCGTGCGCCGAGCGGTGCACACGGGTGTGCTGGAGGCCGGTGACGTATTCGCCCACGAGCTCGCGGGCGTCGTCCGGAGGGGTCACGGCTGCGGCTCCGTCTGCCCCTGCGGCTCCTGCTCCCGTTCCCGCTCCCGTTCCCGCTGCTCCGACTTCGCCTTGTACGCGGCGCAGAGCCTGAACAGCTCCGGCATGGGCGCCGCGCCCCCGTCGTCCCGCTCGCCCGTGGTGGCGCTCTCCGCGGGGACGGTCGGGGCGACGACGACGCCGGGGCGGGCGCGCAGCGCCGCCAGATGGCCCTGGACCACCGGGCTGTGCTGAGCGGCCGGCGGGAGCGCGGGGGCCACTCCCACCACGGCCCGGGTGGTCTGGAGGGCCAGCAGCACGGGGGTGTCGGCGAGCCCCAGCGCGTACCGGCTCAGGAAGTGCACCGTGGCGGGGTGCACGAGGACGAGGTCGGCCCAGGCGGCGAGTTCGACGTGCGGCGCCTTGCCGGGCGGTGCGCTGTCCCAGTCGTCGGTGAAGACCTCCTGGCGGGACAGGGCCGCAATGGCGTCGGGCGAGACGAAGCGGCGGGCGGAGCGGGTCAGTACGACCCGTTTCTCCAGCGCCGGAAAGGAATCCTGCAGCCAGTTGATCCAGAAGGGCAGGAAGGAGACGCTGAGCGCTCCCGTGCCCACCACGAGGACGCGCCGGAATCCGGCGTCGGGAATTTCCATGGCACGGCCTCCTTCGGTAGGCCTAGAGGCGAAACGACGTTCCGGGGGCCGGGGCCGGGGGCCGGCCGGTGCGGTGCACGCGGCCGGCCGGCCCCCGCGGCTCACGGAGTGATCAGCACTTGCTCTCGATCGTGCGGGCGGTGAAGGAACCGATCGCCGCGGCGCACTGCTGCGAGGAGCGGGCGGTGATCAGGCCGGCGCGGATCGCCCACGGGATGGTGGGGCTGAACGCGGGGGCGGCGTCCTTGCCGTCGTACAGGCCCAGCTCCTCGGCGGAGGTGTAGGCGGTGTAGCCGTCGAACAGGTCCTTCTCGGTGACGTTCTGCATGATGAATGTCTCCACATTCTCAAGGTGGTTTCCGGGAGCGGGAGTTGGTGCCTTCCGACCCGGTGTCCGCTGCGGACAGGTAGATATTCACCCGGGTCGGCGAACCCCCGCTATTGCCACTAGCGGCCATGCCGCAAAAGGCATTGCCCGACCCGGCATTGCCCGACGCGGCATCGCCCCCAACGGCATTGCCCCGCAAGGCATTGCCGCACCCGGCAATGCCGCAACCGCCAATTTCGCGCGCCCGCGTAAGAGAGCTAGAACTACGAGGGTGAAATCACCTGAAGCGCACGACACCACGACCGCCCCGCGGCCTCCGCTGCGGGCCCTGCTCGCGTACGCGCGCCCGCACCGCCGCGTCCTCGCGCTGGTGCTGCTGCTGACTTTGGGGGGCAGTGCCGCCGGGCTCGCCCAGCCCATGGTCATCGAGGACGCGCTGACCGCGCTCATGACCGGCGGCAGCCTGCGCAACACCCTGCTGCTGCTGTTCGGGCTGCTCGCCGTCTCGATCGGGCTCACCTGGGCCCAGTCCTGGCTGAGCGAGCGGACGGCGGAGCGGGTGGTCCTGCACGTACGCCGCGGCCTGATCACCCGTCTGATCCGGCTGCGCACCGCCGAGCTGGACCGCGTGGAGCCCGGCGGCCTGACGACCCGCGTCACCTCCGACAGCACGCTGGTGCAGCACGCCGCGACCAACGGGCTGATCCAGCTCGTGGACGGCGGCATCCACCTGCTGGCCACCATCGTCCTGATGGGCATCACCAGCCTGCCGCTGCTCGGCATCACCTCGGGCGTGCTCATCGTGGCGGGCGCCGCCGTGGGCGTGGTCATGCCGCGGATCCGCCGGGTGACCACACGCTCCCAGGAGTCGGTGGGCGACATCGGCGCCGCCCTCGACCGCGCCCTGGGCGCCGCCCGCACCGTGAAGGCCAACGGCGGGGAGGCGACGGAGACCGCGCGTGCCGTGGCCGCCGCCGAGGACGCCTACCGCGCCGGCCTGGTCGGCGCCCGCTACCAGGCCATCATCGCGGTGCTCACCGGCATGGTCGTCCAGGCCTCCTTCCTGGCCGTGATCGGCTTCGGCGGCGCCCTGGTCGCCACCGGGACGCTCGACCTGGCCGCGCTGATCGCCTTCCTGCTCTACCTGTTCAACCTCGGCGGGCCGATCCTCTCCCTCGTCGGCGGCACCACCTCGCTGCAGCAGGGCCTCGGCGCCCTGGCCCGCATCGAGGAGGTCGCGCAGATGGAGACCGAGGACGACGTCGACACCGTGCCGGCCCGCCCCACGGGCCCGCCGCCCCGCGTCGTCCTCGACGGCGTCACCTTCGCCTACCCGGGCCGGACGCCCGTCCTGGACGGCGTCGGCTTCACCGCCCCGGCCGGCAAGGTCACCGCCGTCATAGGCCCCTCGGGCACCGGCAAGACCACGGTGTTCTCGCTGCTCCAGCGCTTCTACGACGTGGACGGCGGCCGGATCCTGCTCGGCGACACCGACATCGCCACGCTCAGCCGGGCCGAGGTGCGCCGCCGCATCGCCTACGTCGAGCAGGACGCGCCCATGCTCGCCGGCACGATCCGCGAGAACCTGCTGTACGCGGCGCCCGACGCCACGGAGGAGCAGATCGCGGAGGTCCTGCGGCAGACCCTGCTCGACACGTACGTGGCGGGGCTGCCCGACGGGCTGGACACCGCCGTCGGCACCCGCGGCACCGCCCTCTCCGGCGGGCAGCGGCAGCGGCTGGCCATCGCCCGCGCCCTGCTGCGCCGCCCGCAGGTGCTGCTGCTCGACGAGGTCACCGCGCACCTCGACGGGCTGAGCGAGACGGCGCTGCGGCAGACCGTGGAGAAGGCCGCGGAGCACTGCACGGTGCTGCTCATCGCGCACCGGCTCTCCACGGTCACGTCCGCGGACCGGCTCGTCCTTCTGGAGGGCGGCCGGGTGCGTGACCATGGACGGCACGAGGAACTACTTGACCGGGACGAGCTCTACCGGGACCTGGCCGCCACTCAGCTCGCCGTCTCGCACTGACCCGTACCGCCCGCACGACCGTCAGTACTGACCACACTGAAGGAGTACCCCCCACATGACGCACGCGACCGGCGGCGAGCCCGCCGCCTCCGAGGACGAGGCCCTCGCCAAGGCCGTGGTCCTCACCAAGGACGAGGCGCCCGTCGAGGACGAGGCTCCCACCGGCCCCGTCCAGGACGACCTCTTCGGCGAGATCACCGTGCTGCTGAACGACGAGGAGGGCTGGGTGGAGGTCCTGGGCGACGCCATACCCCCGGCCGCGCTGGACCGCGCCGCCGAGGCGGAGACCGACGCCCACGTCCCCATCGGCACCCGCAAGGGCGAGCACCTGACCATGACCGTCGACGGCGACGCCGTCCGTCTCGCGCCGGGCAAGGGCAAGCTGTCGCGCCGCTCCTACGCCGTGGACGTCACGCGCGACGGCATCACGTACCGCCTGGTCCCGGACTCGATCGCCGGCAGCCGGCTGCTGAAGGACGGGAAGCACATCGGCGACTTCTCCTCCGACGGCGACGGCCGGGTGCTGGCCGAGTGGAAGGAGGGGGCGGACGTCTCCCCCGCCGACGCCTCCGTCGGCTACGCGCTCGCCGCGGCGTTCGGCACCGGCGGACAGCCGATGTGGATGATGGCCATCGAGGCCGCCGCCGAACTGATCCCGGGGTGAGCGCCACGCCCGGACCGTCACGAAGGCCCCGCCGGAGAGTCTCCGACGGGGCCTGTCTGTCCCGGTGTCGAGCTACGCAGCCACCCTGCCGCCCGTGCTGCACAGGCTCCTGATGTCCTCCGCGTAGACGTGCGACACGATCGCCGCCTCGAACCTGGACCGCAGGTCGAGCTTGCGCACGATGTTCGCGGTGTGGGCCCGTACGGTCCGCTCCGCAATCCCCAGCCGCCGTGCGAGGCGCCTGTTCTGTTCCCCCGAGGCCAGCAGGAGCAGGACCTCCACCTCGCGGTCCGTGAGCGTGGTGAAGTCGTGCTGTCCCTCGGCAATCGCTGATCTCATCCGGATTCCCCTCGTCGGTCTCAGCCTTCCGGCACGCTCCAGCCTGCCAAGGCGACACGGGCCCGGACCCGGTCTTCGGAGGCAGCTTCCTGCAACCCCCGCTACAGCTTGCTGCGTCGTCACGGAGGGAATCGTCGTGGCCAGCGGCTTTACCGTTGCATTACGCTTTGGGCGATGTACCGGCGGTTACGCACCACCGCGCTCGCGACTGACCACGCGGGCCGACCGCCGGCCAATCGCACACGGGGGAACCATGAGCAAGTCAGGCATGGGCATGGGCCTGTTGGGGCTCAGCACGGCAGAAGAGGGTATATACCGGCACTTTCTGCGTAATCCCGGCACTGCTGCCGAGGACATCCATCTGAGGATCCACGCACCGAAGGACACCGTCCGCACCGCCCTGGACCGGCTGCACGGGCTCGGCCTGCTGCGCCGCGCCGGCGACGGGGCCGTCACCCCGGCCGACCCGGAGGTCGCCGTGGACCGCCTCACCGATCTGCGGCTCCGCGAGCTCCACCACGAGCTGCAACAGGTCACCCAGGCCCGCCATCTGGTCGCGGAGCTGCGCGTGGAGCAGGGGCTGCGCACCCCCGCCCCCAAGGGCGTCGAGCGCATGGAGGACCTGTCCCAGATCCGCAACCGCATCGACGACCTGGCCTTCTTCGCCCGCGAGGAGATCCTGTCCGTCGAGCCCCACACCGCGCTCACCCAGGAGAACATCGACCACGCCCGGCCGCTCGACACGCGCTGCCTGCGCCGCGGCGTACGGATCCGCAACGTCGTGCTCAAGGAGGCGCTCGACCACCCGCCGACCGTCGCCTACCTGCGCGAACTCACCGCGCAGGGCGCCCGGATCCGCGTCGCCTGCGACATCTCCGAGCGGATCCTCGTCTACGACCGGCACACCGCGCTGGTGCCCGCCGACCCCGACGACACCTCGCGCGGCGCCCTGATCGCCCAGGAGACGGGCCTGGTCGCCAACATCCTGGCGCTGTTCGAGAAGATCTGGGACCAGGCCACCGACCTCGCCGCGCTGATCGAGGAACCGGCCGAAGGGGCCGCCGGGCTCTCCGCCGTGGAACAGCGGGTCCTGGAGTCGATGTGCCGCGTCGGCAAGGACGAGATCGGCGCCCGTGACCTGGGCATCTCCGTCCGCACCTACCGCCGCCACGTCGCGGACCTGCTGCGCGTCCTCGACGCCTCCAGCCGGGCGCACGCAGCGCTGCTGGCGCGGGAGCGCGGCTGGATCTAGCGGCGCGGATCCGGGGCCCGGGTCCGGCGGGCCCGGTTCTAGCGGACCGCCCGCCACCCCCGCAGCCCGCCGGCGTCGAGCACACCGGTCAGCCACTGCGCCACGGCGCCGGGGCCTGCGCCGGCGGCGGGCCGCACCCTCAGCAGGATCCCGTCCTCCTGAAGCCGCCAGTCGCAGTCCCAGCCCGCGGGCAGCGCTCCCACGAGCCTGATCACGGCCGTCTCCGGGGGCGCGGCGGTGGGTGCCGCGCGCGCCACCACCGCTTCCGTGAATTCCGTCCTCGCCACGCCATCTCCTCCGATTCGCTTCTCATTTGCGTACACGGCGAAGCCCCGGCCTGCCGCATTGCAGACCGGGGCTCCGAAGCCGACTTCCTTGTCACTGCCACCCGTTGACACGATGACAGACCGGCAGACGGTCGACGACCTTGGCCGGTATCCCGCACAGGCCCTGCAGGCCCTGCAAACCGTGCAGACCCTGCAGACCGTGGACCGCCCGCACGTCCGCCGGAGCGGACGCGGCAGCCGCCGTGCCCGGCAGCGCGAAGACCATCAGGGACACCCCGGGAACGAGGACTGCAGCGGCCTTCTTGGCGAGATTTCCGGTCTTCACGTTTCCCCCAACGTCGTTGTTCCGTGGGGAAGACTCTGCCAGCGGAGCCGGAGCGTCCGGTGGGGAAAAGCTGTCAGGTTGCTGCAGGGGACACACAGCTTTATGCCAGCGCCCGGCATGCGAAAGGGCCGGGTGAGCGACGTGCTCACCCGGCCCTTTCGTACGGCGTTCCCTGCTGCGTTCCCAGCCGGTTTCCCCGCTGCGTGCGCCCCTACTGGTCGCGCTTCGGGCGCCACACCACCAGCGCGCTCGTCTGCTGGACGTCCTGGTACGGGACCAGGTCGCGGCGGTACGAGGCGTGGACCGCGGCCTCCGCCTGCTGCCGGGCCACGGCGGCCCCCTCGACGACGCCCTGCAGCTCGGCGACGCGCGCCTTGAGCGCGGCCACCTGGTTCTCCAGCTCGATGATGCGCTTGATGCCGGCGAGGTTGATGCCCTCGTCCTGGCTCAGCTGCTGCACCTGCCGCAGCTGTTCGATGTCCCGCGCGGAGTAGCGCCGGCCGCGCCCCGCGGCGCGGTCGGGTGAGACCAGGCCGAGCCGGTCGTACTGCCGGAGGGTCTGCGGGTGCAGGCCCGACAGTTGCGCGGCGACCGAGATGACGTAGACCGGCGACTCGTCGGTCAGCTCGTACGGATTGCGCCGTCGGCCGGTCCCATCCATGGGGTCACGCTCCCTTCGCGGCCTGGAAGAGCTCTGCCCGCGGATCCTGGTCCGCGGTGGCCTCACGGTAGGTCTGCAGGGCTTCCCGGGCCTTGTCGCCGAGATCCTTGGGCACGGTCACCTCCACTGTGACCAGCAGGTCGCCGCGGGTGCCGTCCTTGCGCACCGCGCCCTTGCCCCGGGCGCGCATGGTGCGGCCGTTGGGCGTGCCGGGCGGCAGCTTGAGGGTGACCGGGGGGCCGCCGAGGGTGGGCACCTTGATCTCGCCGCCGAGGACCGCCTCCGGGAAGGTGACGGGCACGGTGACGGTGAGGTTGTCGTCCTTGCGGCCGAAGACGGGGTGGGCGCCGACGTGCACGACGACGTAGAGGTCGCCGTTGGGCCCGCCGCGCTCGCCCGGGGCACCCTTGCCGCGCAGCCGGATCCGCTGGCCGTCGGAGACTCCGGCGGGGATGCGGACCTGCATGGTGCGGGAGGACTTGGCGCGACCGCTGCCGTGGCAGACGTCGCAGGGGTTCTCCGGGATGAGGCCGCGGCCCTTGCAGTCGGGGCACGGGTCGGTCATGGAGAAGCCGCCGCCGGAGCCGTGCGACACCTGGCCGGTGCCGACGCAGGTCGGGCAGACGCGAGGCGTACCGTTTTTGTCGCCGGTGCCGGAGCAGGCCTTGCAGGCGGCCGAGGAGGACATGCGCAGGGGCACGGTGGCCCCGTCGACCGCCTCGGTGAAGTTCAGGGACACCTCGGACTCGATGTCCTGGCCGCGGCGCGGCTGGGTGCGCGTGCCGCCGCGGTTGAACAGGCCGCCGAAGACGTCGCCGAGGCCGCCGCCGAAGCCGCCGGTGCCGCCGCCGCCCTGGGCGCCTCCGAAGAGGTCGCCCAGGTCGAAGTTGAAGGAGCCGCCGCCCGCGCCGCCCGGCCCCGGGCGGAAGCCGCCGTTGGCGAAGAGGGCGCGGGCGTCGTCGTACTCCTTGCGCCGCTTGGGGTCGGCCAGGACGTCGTTCGCCTCGGAGATCTCCTTGAAGCGCTCCTCGGCCTTGGCGTCGCCCTTGTTGGCGTCCGGGTGGTACTCGCGGGCGAGCTTCCGGTACGCCTTCTTGATCTCGGCCTCGGTGGCGTCCTTGGGCACACCGAGGACCTTGTAGTAGTCCTTCTCCAGGAAGTCCTTCGTGCTCATCCTCGGTGTCCCTCCTTCCGTTCCCTGCGGTGATTCATCGGGTCAGCGTCAGCCCTTGTCCGGGCCACCGCTCTCCTCTTCGGAGCCGGAACCGGCGTCCTCGCCCTCGCCCTTGGCGCCCTGGGCGCCCGGCTGGGGCTCGGCGACGGCGACCCGCGCGGGGCGGATCGTGCGCTCGCCGATGCGATACCCCGGCTGCAGAATCTGCACGCACGTGGTCTCGGTCACGTCGGGCGCGTAGCTGTGCATCAGCGCCTCGTGCACCAGCGGGTCGAAGGGCTCGCCCTCCTTGCCGAACTGCTGCAGCCCCATCTTGGCGACGATCGTCTCCAGGGACTCGGCGACGGACTTGAAGCCGCCGACGAGCTCGCCGTGGTCACGGGCGCGGCCGATGTCGTCGAGCGTGGGCAGGAGCTCGGACAGGAGGTTCGCGACGGCGATCTCCTTGACCGTGACCCGGTCCCGCTCGACCCGGCGGCGGTAGTTCTGGTACTCCGCCTGGAGGCGCTGGAGGTCCGCGGTGCGCTCGTTGAGCGCGGCCTGGGCCTGGTCCAGCTGGGCCTTCAGACCCACCTCCACCAGCTCTTCGCCGGAGGGGGCAGAGCCCGGGCCCGCCTTGTCGGCGGACCCGGCGCCCTGCGCCGCTTCCTCGGAGTCGGCGGCGTCGGAGGGGCCTTCAGGCTTCTCGTCAAAGCCCGGGGTCTCCTCCGTCACGCCGCACCGCCCTTCGGCTTGTCCTCGTCCACGATCTCGGCGTCGACGACGTCGTCCTCGGCCTTGGCGTGGCCGGCACCGGCGCCCGCGCCCTCGGCGCCGGCGGCACCCTGGGCGGCCTGGGCGTCGGCGTACATGGCCTGGCCCAGCTTCTGGGAGACGGCGGCGACCTTCTCCGTGGCGGTGCGGATCTCGGCCGTGTCCTCGCCCTTGAGCTTCTCCTTCAGCTCGGTGAGGGCGGTCTCGACCTCGGTCTTCACGTCCGCCGGGACCTTGTCCTCGTTGTCCTTGAGGAACTTCTCGGTCTGGTAGACGAGCTGCTCGCCCTGGTTGCGGGACTCGGCGGCCTCACGGCGCGCGTGGTCCTCCTCGGCGTACTTCTCGGCCTCTTCGCGCATCCGGTTGACCTCGTCCTTCGGCAGCGAGGAGCCACCGGTGACGGTCATCTTCTGCTCCTTGCCCGTGCCGAGGTCCTTCGCGGTCACGTGCATGATGCCGTTGGCGTCGATGTCGAAGGCGACCTCGATCTGCGGGACCCCGCGCGGGGCCGGCGGCAGGCCGGTCAGCTCGAACATGCCGAGCTTCTTGTTGTACGCCGCGATCTCGCGCTCGCCCTGGTAGACCTGGATCTGCACGGACGGCTGGTTGTCCTCGGCCGTCGTGAAGATCTCGGACCGCTTGGTCGGGATCGTGGTGTTGCGCTCGATGAGCTTGGTCATGATGCCGCCCTTGGTCTCGATGCCGAGGGACAGCGGGGTCACGTCGAGGAGCAGGACGTCCTTGACCTCACCCTTGAGGACACCGGCCTGCAGGGCGGCGCCGATGGCGACGACCTCGTCCGGGTTGACGCCCTTGTTGGCCTCGTTGCCGCCGGTCAGCTCCTTGACGAGCTCGGCGACGGCGGGCATGCGGGTGGAGCCGCCGACGAGGACCACGTGGTCGATCTCGGAGAGGGCGATGCCCGCGTCCTTGATGACGTTGTGGAACGGGGTCTTGCAGCGCTCCAGCAGGTCCGCGGTGAGCTGCTGGAACTGGGCGCGCGTGAGCTTCTCGTCCAGGTGCAGCGGGCCCTCGGCGGAGGCCGTGATGTAGGGCAGGTTGATCGTGGTCTCGGTGGACGAGGACAGCTCGATCTTGGCCTTCTCGGCGGCCTCGCGGAGGCGCTGGAGGGCCATCTTGTCCTTGGACAGGTCCACGCCGTGACCGTTGGCGAACTGCTTGACCAGGTAGTCGACGACGCGCTGGTCCCAGTCGTCACCACCGAGGTGGTTGTCGCCGTTGGTGGCCTTGACCTCGACGACGCCGTCGCCGATCTCGAGCAGCGAGACGTCGAAGGTGCCGCCACCGAGGTCGAAGACGAGAATGGTCTGGTCGTCCTTGTCGAGACCGTAGGCCAGGGCGGCCGCGGTGGGCTCGTTGACGATGCGCAGGACGTTCAGGCCCGCGATCTCGCCGGCCTCCTTGGTGGCCTGGCGCTCGGAGTCGTTGAAGTACGCCGGGACGGTGATGACCGCGTCCGTGACCTTCTCGCCCAGGTACGCCTCGGCGTCCCGCTTCAGCTTCTGCAGGATGAAGGCGCTCATCTGCTGCGGGTTGAAGTCCTTGCCGTCCAGGTTGATCTTCCAGTCAGTGCCCATGTGGCGCTTGACGGAGCGGATCGTCCGGTCGACGTTGGTGACAGCCTGGCGCTTGGCGACCTCGCCGACGAGCACCTCGCCGTTCTTCGCGAAGGCGACGACGGACGGCGTGGTCCTGGCGCCCTCGGCGTTGGTGATGACGGTGGGCTCACCGCCTTCGAGAACACTGACGACGGAGTTCGTCGTACCCAGGTCGATGCCGACCGCACGTGCCATGTCGATTCCTCCAGCTGACTTGAGTGGAACAGGCTCAAGCGTGCAACACGGATCCGTCCCTGTCAACGGAGCTGAGTCGGGTGGACTCAAGTCTTATGCGGGCCTTATACGCAGAGTGGCCGTGCGCACCCGCAACCGGGGGCGCGCGGGGAGCACACGCAGGGCGCGCCGGGAGAGGCCCGCTGCGGTTCGCCGAGCCCGGTGCGGAAAGGGGGGCGCGTTCACGTTGCGGATGGTTCTAGCCTGCGATTCTCGGGGGAGGGGGACCGCAGATGTGGGACCAGTTCCAGCAGTGGGGCGTGGGAGCAGGGCTCTTCGTCCTCGGCGTCATCGCCGCCGTGGCCAAGAGCTGGCTGGGCGCGAAGCTGAAGGCTTTCGCCGAATTCCTGTACGGCAGGCTCGCGGGCAGCCCGATGCTCCGCCGCACCGCCCTGGCGCGCTACATCCGCGCCGTGCACGACCGGCACGACAAGTTCGCGGTCTCCTTCCAGGCCGACGACGACCTCAAGCTGCCGATGGAGTCCGTCTACGTCCCCCTGCGCTTCGCCGCCCCCAGCGGCGCCACGGCGGGGGCGGCCGGGGTCTCGGGCGGCGGCGGCCGCAGACCCGGCGGGCCGGCCGCCACGCTGCGGCAGGGCCGGCACTCCGTGGTCCTCGGCGTGCCGGGCGCCGGCAAGACGATGCTCCTGCGGCACGAGATCCTCGTGTGGGCCCGGCAGCGGCTGCGCCCCGCCCGGCGCCCCGGCAAGCAGCCACGCGTCGACCTCGGCGACATCGGCGGCATCCCGGTCCTGCTGGAGCTGCACCGGCTCAACAACAACCTCGACTGGTCGCTCGAGGAGCACATCGTCGACCACTTCAAGCGCCACAACTTCCCCAGCGCGCACAACTGGGTCAGGCGCGCCCTGCGGGAGGGCCACCTCACGCTCTACTTCGACGGGCTCGACGAGGTCACCAGCGCCCACCGTGACGCCGCGGTCGAGAAGATCAGGGAGTTCGCCCAGGTCCACGCGTCCTGCCGGATCGTGGTCACCTGCCGCGTCGCGGTGTACGAGGCGCAGTTCGCCGAGCAGTTCCACCAGACCCTGCGGGTCGAGGACTTCGACGAGCACCTGATACGCCGCTTCCTGGGCGGCTGGCCCTGGCCCGAGGGCACCGCGACCGAGACGGTGGAGCAGCTGATGGCGGCCCTGCGGGACACCCCGCAGCTGATGCCCCTGGCGCGCAACCCGCTGCTGCTGACGATGATCGCCTACCTCTACAGCTACGTGTACGCGGGCACCGACCAGGTCCTGCCGCACACCCGGGCCGACTTCTACAAGCAGGTCGTCGACAACCTGCTGATCGACCAGCGCCGCCGCCCCACCTTCGCCCACCCGCTGAAGAAGGCCGTCCTGCACCACCTGGCACTGGCCGCCCAGGACACCCCCGCGGCCAACCACGACCGGCTCGCCCTGCCCGAGCAGAGCGTGCTGGAGACCGTGCGGTCCGTCCTGAAGGCCAAGGGCAGGCCGACCGAGCTCGACAAGGACGTCCTCAAGGAGATCGTCGACCGCAGCGGCCTCCTGCTGGCCGTGGACAACGGCGAGCGCTACCAGTTCGCCCACCTCACCCTCCAGGAGTACCTGGCGGCCGGCCTGCTCGCCGGCGACCCCCTGGGCCTGCTGCGCCGCTACGGCAAGGACCCGCACACCTGGCGGGAGACGGTGCGGCTGTGGTGCGGGGTGGAGGAGCGCGACTGCACCGAGGTCATCCGGACCGTCTACGCCCAGGACCCCCTGCTGGCGTTCCAGTGCCTCGCCGACGCGCACATGGTGGACGACACCCTGGCCGACGAGATCATCGGCCACTTCCGCGACCGGCTCGGCAGCGAGTCCAGCAGCGACCAGGCGGTCATCGCGGCGTTCGGCCTCGTGGCCGCGGACCGCCGCCCGCGCGGCGTCCAGGTCTTCGACTTCCTGCGGCAGACCGCCCACAGCGACGACCGCGCCCGCGCGACCGCGGCCTGCCACGCCCTGGCGGCGACGCACCTCCCCCGGGCGGCGGACGTCCTGGCGGGCGGCATCCCGTGGTACGCCGCGGGGCCCGCCATCACCGCCATGGGCGACATCGCCGTACCGGTGCTGAAGCGCCTGGCGGCACAGGGCCAGCCGCAGGCGCTCGAGGCCCTGTGGGCCATCCGCACGCCGCGTGCGGCGCTCGCCCTGAACACCCTGCTGTGGGCGGACGCGAGCAGCCAGATGACCTCCCTGTGCGCCGCCTACCTCGGCGAGCTGCTGTCCGTTCCCGAGATCGAGGCGGAGCTGCGCACCGCACCGGTGCCGGCGGCCCCCTACGACTGCCTGACCTGGGTGTGGCGCCCGTTCTCCCACGGCCCCGGGGACGCCCTCGTCGCCATCGCCGGGCGCATCGCCGCCGTCTTCGTCCGGGACCCGATGCTGCCGCTCCCCCTGCCGGAGCCGCTCCCCCCGGACCCGCGCATCGTCGCGGCCCTGAGCCTCGTCCAGTACACGGCGGACGGCCCCCGCGAGGTCCTGACGCACGCCCCCCGGGTCGAGAAGGAGCTGGTCCGGGAGCTGCAGCGGGTCCTCGGGGCGCGGGGCAGCATCCGGTACGTCTTCACCCAGGACAGCGCCTCGGTCTACCGCCGCCAGCTCGCCCTCCACCTGGAGACCCACTACCTGCGCCCCGGCACGCCCGACATGGACAGCCGGGACCAGGACGCCCTGCTCACCACCACCCTGGCCGTGCTCCGCGAGGCGGGTCTGAACGCGCTGCGGATGCGGTTCCTGAGCGCCCTGCCCCGGAAGCTGCGGCTGCGGGCGGCGATCTGCCTGGCCCTGGCCGACTTCGCCGACCAGCGGAGCTGGGACACCCTGCCGGAGCGCCCCCTGAACACGGCCTACCGCTACGTCCGCAGCTGGCACTACCGGCTGATCGTGCTGCTGTGCATCGCCACGTCGGGGGTCGCCGTCTGGGGCGCCATGGCGCACACCACGAACTCCTGGCAGTGGGCGAACCTCGTGCCCGAGGCGGCCATCGTCCAGATCGTCCTCGGCTGGTCGTACCTCCTGCGGAACGGCGTCGTCCGGGAGACGGGCCTGTGGGTCAACCGGGGCCTGCTGAGCCGGCGGACGATCACGCGCGGCGGCGGCCGCCTCTGGAACCTCCGGACCTACGGCCTGCTCGTCTGCGTCCCCGCCTACTTCCTCGACGTGACGGCGGTGCACTGGGGGCTCCTCGGCGCGATCGGCCTCGCGCTGGCCACCACCGCGGCCTGCACGGCCCTGCACCTGCGCGCCCGCTGCATCGAGCGGGACGTCCGCCTGCGGACGCATCCGGTCCGCCGCCTGGTGCTGCCCGAGCTCCACTGAGGGTGCCCTGAGCGACACAGATCACCGGCGATGCGGCTATATCGCGCGCGGGAGAGTGAGTAGTCTCGTACGGACTGGATAAGTTACTAGACAGTAATCCCGCTCTCGCAGGTTCGAGGAGCCGTTCCCATGCAACTCGCCGCGATCATCGTGTCGCTGGTCCTAATCGCGGTCGGCGTAGCGCTGTTCGGCCGTGCCATCCTGCAGATCTACCGCTTCATGCGGCTCGGCCAGCCCGTCCCCGCGGGCAGCCGGACCGGCGAGCCCGTGCAGCGCACCGTCACCGTGGCCAAGGAGTTCCTGGGCCACACCCGGATGAACCGCTGGGGCATCGTCGGCGTGGCGCACTGGTTCGTGGCGGTGGGCTTCTTCTCGCTGCTGCTGACGATCGTCAACGCCATAGGGCAGCTGTTCAAGGCCGACTGGATCCTGCCGGTCATCGGCGACTGGGCCCCGTACAACGTCTTCGTCGAGTTCCTCGGCACGATGACCGCGCTGGGCATCCTGACCCTGATCGTCATCCGGCAGCTGAACCGGCCGGGCAAGCCGGGCCGCAAGTCCCGCTTCGCCGGCTCCAACACCGGCCAGGCGTACTTCGTCGAGGCCGTCATCCTCATCGTCGGCGTCTGCATCTTCATGCTGCACGCCCTCGAAGGCGCCCAGCACCACGTGGACGGCTACGAGGCCTCGTTCTTCATCTCGTACCCGGTCGTGTCGTGGCTGGAGGGGATGGACGTCTCCACGCTCCAGAACCTCACCTACTTCTTCGCGGGCCTGAAGATCGCGACGTCCTTCATCTGGATGATCACGGTCGCCCTGAAGACCGACATGGGTGTGGCCTGGCACCGCTTCCTCGCCTTCCCGAACATCTGGTTCAAGCGCGAGGACTCCGGCGACGTGGCGCTCGGCGCCCTGCAGCCGATGACGAGCGCCGGCAAGCCGATCGACTTCGAGGACCCGGGCGAGGACGACGTCTTCGGCGTCTCCAAGGTCGAGGAGTTCTCCTGGAAGGGCCTCCTCGACTTCTCCACCTGCACCGAGTGCGGCCGCTGCCAGTCGCAGTGCCCCGCCTGGAACACCGGCAAGCCGCTGTCCCCGAAGCTGCTGATCATGGCGCTGCGCGACCACGCGCACGCCAAGGCGCCGTACCTGCTCGCGGGCGGTGGCAAGGACGCCGAGGGCAACGAGAAGGCGACCGAGGAGCAGCTGAAGGACGTCCCGGCGGCGGCCCTGGCCGAGGCCGAGCGCCCGCTGATCGGCACGCTCGAGGAGAACGGCGTCATCGACCCGGACGTGCTGTGGTCCTGCACCACCTGCGGCGCCTGCGTCGAGCAGTGCCCGGTCGACATCGAGCACGTCGACCACATCGTCGACATGCGCCGCTACCAGGTGATGATCGAGAGCTCCTTCCCGTCCGAGGCGGGCACGATGCTCAAGAACCTGGAGAAGAAGGGCAACCCCTGGGGCCTGGCGAAGAAGCAGCGCCTGCAGTGGACCAAGGAGGTCGACTTCGAGGTCCCGGTCGTCGGCAAGGACATCGAGGACCTCACCGAGGTCGACTACCTCTACTGGGTCGGCTGCGCCGGCGCCCTGGAGGACCGCGCCAAGAAGACCACGAAGGCCTTCGCGGAGCTGCTGCACATGGCGGGCGTGAAGTTCGCCATCATGGGCGGCGACGAGGCCTGCACCGGTGACTCCGCCCGCCGTCTGGGCAACGAGTTCCTCTTCCAGCAGCTCGGCCAGCAGAACGTCGAGATGCTGAACATGGCGTTCGGCGAGGACCCGGAGGAGGGCGTCAAGGTCGAGAAGGCGAAGAAGAAGATCGTCGCGACCTGCCCGCACTGCTTCAACACCATCGCCAACGAGTACCCGCAGCTCGGCGGCGAGTACGAGGTCATCCACCACACGCAGCTGCTGCAGCACCTGATCGACGAGGGCAAGCTGGTCCCGGTCACGCCCGTCGAGGGCCTGATCACGTACCACGACCCCTGCTACCTGGGCCGTCACAACAAGGTCTACACGCCCCCGCGCGAGATCATGGACAAGGTCCCGGGCCTGCGCCAGCAGGAGATGCACCGTCACAAGGAGCGCGGCTTCTGCTGCGGCGCCGGCGGCGCGCGCATGTGGATGGAGGAGCGGATCGGCAAGCGCATCAACAACGAGCGCGTCGACGAGGCCCTCTCCCTCAACCCGGACATCGTCTCCACCGCCTGCCCCTTCTGCCTCGTCATGCTGACCGACTCGGTCAACGGCAAGAAGAACGACGGCAAGGCCAAGGAGTCCATCCAGGTCGTGGACGTCGCCCAGCTCCTGCTGGAGTCGGTCAAGACGCCCGCGGCGCCGGAGGAGGACGGCAACGGCGACGAGGGCAACGGCGGCGACGGCGAGCCGGCCGGCGCTCCGAAGCCGGACCCGGAGCCGGTGAAGTAGGCGCTCTCGAAGCAGGCCCCTCCGCAAGGACGCACGGCCGGTACCCGCGACGGTCCGCGGGCACCGGCCGCTGCCTTTTCATGATCCACTTGATGGCGGGGGACACAGAGGAACACCGAGGAACACCGACCGGAAGTGAATCAGGGGGGAGCGCGTGTCATGCAGAACGCGCTGACGCAGGCCGTACGCGCGAGTGCGGTCCTGACCTACGCCGCCGTCGTCGCGGCATGCGTCTGGGCAGCGGGCATCGACTACCAGCCCGCACCGCACACCGGGGTCCTCATCTGCGTGTGGGCGGCGGCGGCCGCGTGGGTCCAGCGGGCCGTGCTGCTGTGGGTGCGGCGCTGGGACGGGCTGCGCAAGGAGCGCGCGGAGGTCAAGGCCGTCCTGGAGAAGGAGACGGGCCGGCGGGCGGCACGCCGCGTCCAGCAGAGCCGCTTCCGGCCGGTGCCGGACTCCTTCGCCTCCACGGCCCTGTCCAAGGCCCGGCAGCTGGCCGTCTCGGCCCTCGCCCTCGTGGCCTCCCTGACCGCCCTCAGCCTGCACGGCATGCCCGGCTCCGACAGCCGGCAGACCGCCATCCAGCACGCCGGGGCCGAGGTCGCCGTCGCGACCGTCGTGCAGGCGCGTCTCCTGGAGAAGGAGTACGACGACGACAATCCCGAACTCGTCCGGGGGTACGTGTACGAGCTGACGGTGACGGTCCCGGGCAGCACGGCGAAGCTCGCCACCGGCAGGACGACCTACCACGACCCCGTCCGCGAGGGCGGCCTGCTCACGGCCCTCTGGGCACCGGACGACCCCTCGCTCGGCGCGTACCTGGGCGGGGAGGAGAAGTTGCGGCGGCTGGCGGCCGGAAAATGGCAGCCGAACCTGGAGGGCAGCATCGTCAACGCGATCGCCCTGATCGTCGGGCTGTGCCTGCTCCCCTTCGTGCTGCTCTTCTCCCTGGCGGTCGGGGGCCCCTCCCTGCGTGCGCTCCCGTGGTCACCGGGCATGCAGTCGGTGCACGCCGCCGTCGCGGTGCTGGCGGCCTACGGATGCACGCCGGCGCTGCGCGGGGAGGACCCCTCGGGCACCGCGCAAGCCCTCCTGCAGGCGGGCGGCTGGGTCCTCCTCGGTGGCATGATCTTCTCGCCGGTCTACGCGGTGGTGAAGCGGCGGTGAAGAGCGGCTGAGGCCGCGGAGGCGGCAGGTGCGGCGGGGGCTGCGGGTACGGCGGGGAGCGGCAGGTACGGCGGGCGCGGGAGGTGCGGCCGTGACGGCGAGCGCCTCACCAACCCCCGATATTTCCCTTAGGGGATGTCACAGCTCGGCCGCAATGGCGGGCCCGTTCTCCCGGGCCCGTCTCGGCACTCTCAGGGAGCGGGTACGTTCGAAGCGTGGCTGGATTCAGGATGGGACGCGGACAGGGCTCGAACGACCCCGGCCCCGCGCAGCAAGGACAGCGCCCGGGACAGTACCGGGCCCCGCACGGCGGCCAGGGCGGCTACGCCGGCGGCAGTGGCGCGGGCGGCGGCGGCCAGTGGCAGCAGCAGCCCCCGCCGTACGGCGAGCCGGAGTACTTCGGCGCCGGCGGCGGCCCGCAGGGGCACGGCCACGGCCCGGGCCCGGGCCACCAGCCGTACGGCCAGGGCGGCTACGGCCACGGGGGCCAGGGAAGCCAGGAACAGGACCCGTACTACGGGCAGGGCCACGGCCCCGGTGGCGACGACCCCGGCCACACCCGGCAGTTCAGCATCGGCGAGGGCCCCGACGCCTACGGCGGCGGCCAGGACCCGTACGGCCAGGGCGGCTACGGCGGCCAGGACCCGTACGGCGGCCAGGATCCCTACGCCGGGCACGACCCGTACAACAACGCCCCCGCACCGCCCCCGGGCCCGCGCCTGCCCTGGAAGCAGCTGCTGACGGGCATAGTGATGCGCCCGTCCGCCACCTTCTGGCAGATGCGCGACCACGCCGTGTGGATCCCGGCCCTGATCGTCACGTTCGTCTACGGCCTGCTCGCCGTCTTCGGCTTCGACAAGGCCCGCGAGGACGTCCTCAACGCCTCGCTCGCCAACAGCCTGCCGTCGGTCCTGATCACCGGCGTGGTCATGGTGCTCGCCGGCCTGCTGCTGGGCGCGGTCACCCACACGCTGGCCCGGCAGCTCGGCGGCGACGGCATGTGGCAGCCGACGGTCGGCCTGTCGATGCTGATCATGGCGATCACGGACGCGCCGCGCCTGCTCTTCGCCATGTTCCTCGGCGGCGACAACCTGGTGGTGCAGGTGCTGGGCTGGGCGACGTGGCTGCTCGCGGGCTACCTGTTCACGTCCATGGTCAGCAAATCGCACGACATCCCGTGGCCGCGGGCGCTGGGGGCGTCGGCGATCCAGCTGATCGCGCTGCTGTCGATCGTGAAGCTGGGCACGCTCTGATCACTTGCAAGCAAAAGCTGAGGCCCTTGTCCCCGCCGCGACGGCGGGGACAAGGGCCTCAGCTTTTGCTTGCTTCGCTTGCTGCGCCTGCTGCGATCAGGCGTCGAGGACCTGGCCCTCACGACGCACGACCGGCGGCTCGACGGACCACGGGAAGTTGATCCAGTCCTCGGTGCGCTTCCAGACGTACTCGCACTTCACAAGGCTGTGGGACTTCTCGTAGATCACTGCGGAGCGGACCTCGGCCACGTGGTCCTTGCAGAAGTCGTGCACCAGCTTGAGGGTCTTGCCGGTGTCCGCGACGTCGTCGGCGATCAGAACCTTCTTGTTCGTGAAGTCGATCTTGTCCGGGACGGGGGAGAGCATGACCGGCATCTCCATCGTCTCGCCGACGCCCGAATAGAACTCCACGTTCACCAGGTGGATGTTCTTGCAGTCCAGCGCGTAGGCGAGACCGCCCGCGACGAAGACGCCGCCACGCGCGATGGACAGGATGATGTCCGGCTCGTAGCCGTCGTCCGCGATGGTCTGCGCCAGCTCACGGATGGCCTCCCCGAAGATCGGGTAGGTCAGGTTCTCGCGGATCTCACTCACTGTTGCTCTTCGCCTTTTGCTCTGCTGCTCAGACCTGGGTGCGGTGGAAATTCTGGAAGGACCGCGAGGGCGTGGGCCCACGCTGTCCCTGGTAGCGGGAACCGTGCTTCGCGGACCCGTAAGGATGCTCGACGGGCGAGGTCAGGCGGAACATGCACAGCTGCCCGATCTTCATCCCCGGCCACAGCTTGATCGGCAGCGTGGCCATGTTCGACAGCTCCAGCGTCACGTGACCGGAGAAGCCGGGGTCGATGAAGCCGGCCGTCGAGTGCGTCAGCAGGCCGAGCCGGCCGAGGCTGGACTTGCCCTCCAGTCGCGAGGCGATGTCGCCGGGGAGCGTGATGACCTCGTACGTCGAGGCGAGCACGAACTCACCGGGGTGCAGGATGAACGCCTCGTCGCCCTCCGGCACCACCTCGCGGGTGAGGTCCGCCTGCTCGACCGCGGGGTCGATGTGCGGGTACCGGTGGTTCTCGAACACCCGGAAGTAGCGGTCGAGCCGCACGTCGATGCTCGACGGCTGCACCATCGATTCGTCGAACGGGTCGATCCGCACGCGGCCTGCGTCGATCTCGGTCCGGATGTCCTTGTCTGAGAGAAGCACGGGTCGAGGATACGCGGAGAAGACGGACAACGCGGGCCCGGTCCGAGCGGACCGGGCCCGCGCCGCTTGATCACCGTCCGCCCGGCGCCCGCTCAGCGCTTCTGCAGGGCCACCGGAACGGAATGCCGCAGCCGGGCGCAGCGCGGGCAGCGCAGCAGCCGCCCCGGGCCGATCCGGTCGGGTCCGAGGTGCTGCATCGGGAACGAAGCGGTGCTGAAGACGTGCCCTTCGGCACAACGAACGACGGTGCGCTCCATAGAGCTCCCTTTCCCCATTCACGTGAAAGACAAAAGCCACATTAGGGGATGTACGGGACTCGCTCCTACGCGGCACTCCCGGCAGTCCCCCACCGGCTCCCGCCGCCCCACGGTACGCCCCAACTCCCGGCCCCCACGCACGCATCCCCACCGGCCCCACACTCTCCACACACAGCACGAAGGCCCGCACGGTGAGTGCACCGGGGGCCTTCGATGGGGTAGAGTGTGCGAAGATGAGGCGCCCCTGAAACAGGCGCCCTCGCGGGTGTAGTTTAATGGTAGAACATGAGCTTCCCAAGCTCAGAGCGCGAGTTCGATTCTCGTCACCCGCTCCAAAGACGTAATTGTCATCAAAGGAAGGCCCAGGTCAACGACCTGGGCCTTGTTTGTTTACCCTGGGCCGCCGGATGCGGCGGCCAAGTCTGACGGAACGGAGCGTGCGGTGACGGCGGGGGAAGCGAACGGCGACGAGCTGATAGGCAAGGTCCTCGGCGGCCGTTACCGGGTGACCGCGACGATCGGGCGCGGCGGCATGGGAGTGGTCGCCCGGGCGGTGGACGAACTGCTCAACCGGGAGGTCGCCGTCAAGGTCCTGCGGGCCTTCACCGACGCCGCCGAGGCCGAACTGCTCGACCTGCGGACCCGGATGCAGCGGGAGGCGCAGGCCGCCGCCCGCATCCGGCACGGCGGCGTGGTCACCGTGCACGATGTGACCGAGGAGCAGGGCCTGCCGGTCATCGTCATGGAGCTCGTCGACGGGCCCTCGCTCGACGACGTGCTGGAGAAGCGCGGCGCGCTGGAGCCGCACGAGGCCGCGGCGATCGGCGCCAAGCTGATGGACGCGCTCGACGCCGCGCACCGGGCCGGCGTGCTGCACCGGGACGTCAAGCCGGCGAACGTGCTGCTGGAGCACGGCGAGCGAAGCGAGATGGGGGTCCCCCCGGCCGGAGGCTGGGGGAGGGTCGTGCTCACCGACTTCGGCATCGCCAGCATGGAGGCCGCCGGCGACGAGGCCATGGCCAAGCTGACCCAGAGCGGCCAGATCATCGGCTCCCTCGACTACCTGCCGCCGGAGCGCGCGCAGGGCCGGGAGCCGGGCCCCGCGTCGGACATCTGGTCGCTGGGCATGACGCTGTACGCGGCCGTGGAGGGCACGTCGCCGTTCCGCCGGACGTCCGTGTGGTCCACGCTCTCGGCGATCGTCACCGAGCCGCTGCCGGAGCCCCGGCGGGCGGGGGCGCTCACGCCCGTGCTGCAGGCGCTGATGGCGAAGGAGCCGGAGCACCGGCCGACCGCGGACCAGGCGCGCGAGATGCTGGAGCGGGTCGCGGCGGGCACGACGCCGAGCACGGCAAACGCGGCGAACACGGCGAACACGGCGGGCCTCATGCCGCAGGCGCCGGCGCCGGCCCCCTCCCCCGCGCAGGCCGTTGCCCCGGCGCCGCCGCCGGGATTCGGCGCCGCGCCGTCGTTCACGGGACCTTTCCAGCAGCCTTCGCCGCAGGCTGCGCCGGGGACTTCGCCGCAGTCTCCTCCGCCGCCCTCGCCGCAGCCGTTCCCCCAGTCCCCGTACGCCGGCTATCCGGCGCCGGGCCCGCTGCACACACAGCCCCCGCAGTCTCCACACTCTCCGCAGCCCCCGCACCTTCCGCAGCCCGGCGCCGGCGCACCGGCCGCGGGTCACGCCCCCGCCGCGGGTCACTCCTCCGTCGCGGGTCATGCCGCGCCCACTCCCCCTGCCGGTCCCGGCCGCGCCGCAGCCGGCCGCGGACGGCGCCGCAGCCGGACCCTGATCGCGGCGGCAGCCGCCCTCGTCGTGCTCGCGGGAGGCGGCGTCACGTACGCCCTGACCGGCAACGGCGGCAAGAAGAACGACGAGCCCCCGGCAGCGGCGCCGGCGGCGGCCGGATCGCCGTCGGCCGGCGAGCAGCCGAACGAGGGCGGCGTGGCCACCGGTCTGCACTCCCCGGGCGCCTCGCCGTCCGCGAGCCCTTCCAAGAAGCCGTCCGGCTCACCCTCGCCGTCGTCGGCCTCGCCGTCGGCCAAGCCCAGCGCCTCCTCGGCCAAGCCCAGCAGTTCGGTGCCGACGACCTGCAGCGGCTGGAGCCACCACGACCCGAAGCCGGGCACGTACGGATACGTGTCCGGCGATCGCCACGTCCTCAACGGGCCCTACAAGGTCTGCGGCTCCGTGTCCCCGGTCAAGAGCGGCACGAAGGTCTGGTTCCACTGCTCCGTCGAGAACTCGTACGGCCACAAGTGGATTTACCTCCGCATCGAGGGGACGAAGACGGCGGGCTGGATGTCCGCCGACACCATCATCCGGCAGAGCGGGCAGACGGTCCGCTGCTAGCGCGCTGCCCGGCGTGAAATTCCGATAAGTTGCCGTGCCAAGCGATCAACGGTCTTCTTACGTCAGACCCCGATGCGGAGTACGACATGAGCACTTATCCGGGCGGCACCGCCGGACCGGCCGGCTGGGCGGCCTCGGCGGCCTCCGGCCCCAACGGCTCCTATCGGAACCAAACCCTGAAGTACCAGCAGGTCGAGCTGAGCTTCGACGAGTCGGTCACGCTCCGGACGGTCTTCGGCCTCTGGGCGACCGCGGCCTTCGCCTCGATCCTGGTGACCTTGACCGTCTCGCTGTTCGTCCTGCTGACGAACGACTGGGACCTGGACGCCGCCGAAACCGGCCTCAACGTAGGCGGAACGCTGGGATTCATCATCTTCTGGGTGATCCTGCTCTTCTCCTCCTTCACCGAACCCGTCTCGGAGTGGCGGACCCTGCTGGAGGACAAGGCGCAGGCCTCCCCCTCCGCCTACGCGGCGATCTACGGCGCGCTGTCCCACCGCCGTATCCCGGTGACGGCCGTGCCGTCCCGGATCCGCAGCGACATCCTGCAGCCGGAGGTGGTCAGCAACCGACTGGTCGTCAGCAGCGGCCGGTACGTCGCCTATATCTCCGTCTTCGAGTACGGCACCAGCCTCTACCTCGGCTGGACGATGTGGCGCATCCGCCCCGGCGCGGTGATCATCGGTACGTACTTCAAGGACCTCGTCGGCGGGTTCTTCGGCCGCACCGGTGACGTCAACCAGATGCTCCGTACCGAGCGGCCGCGTGCCATGCGGGAAGCCGTGCACTCGGCGGTCCGGGAAGGCGTGGAGATCGCGGTCCAGGGCATCGAGGTGCCCATCGCCTCGACCTTCGGGCAGGACCTCCCGATCATGACCGCGCCCGGCCAGGGTCCCGCCGGCCCGCCGGCTCCGCCCGCGCCGCCGGTCATGCCCGTCGCGCCCGCCGCGCCCCCGGTGCAGCCCGTGCCGCAGCCCGTACCGCCGCACCCCGCGCCGCCGGCTCCGCCCGCGCCGGGCGGAGCCGCTTCCCCGTGGACCAGCTGAGCAGCATGAACCAGCAGAGCGACAGGACGCCCCCGCCGGGCGTCCTGACCGTCGGCAACGGCACGTCGGTGTGGGCCTGGGCGGCCGTCCGTATCGAGGCCGCCGCCGACCTCACCGAGACCAGGGAGTACGCCGAACTCCCCGAGGAAGAGCGCCGGATCAAGGCGGTCACCGCAGAGGCGGCCTGGCTGGCGGGCCAGTGGGACACCCGCCATGACGCGCGCATCGAGCTGCGGTACCTGACGGACCCGGCCGAGCGGCGCATCTCGTGCGCGCTGCTGGCCCGGGTACGCGGGGACGACCCGCACGATCCGGCCGCGGCGCAGGAGTCCGCGGTCGCGGCGGCCATCGCGCTCCGCGACCGGCTGGCACAGCTGCCGCACCACGTGCACGCCGCCCCGGTCGGGGACGCGGCCGAAGTGGCGCGGTGGCTCACGCCGTTCACCCCCGACCCGGCCGGCCTCGCCGAGATCCGCAAGCGCTACCGGACGGGCCTGCCCAACCGGCCCGACGCGGGCGTGCAGTACTACCTCGCCCCGCAGCCGTTCACCGCCGCGGCGCCGCCGTGGGACGCGCTGTGGCAGGCGCTCGCGGCACACCCGTACCCGCTCATGCTGACGGTCGGCCTCGAACCGTACCGCGTGCCCGACGACCTCGGCCCGATGCTGCACCAGATCGCCACCCACTACGGGCGGCTGGGGACGCCGGGACAGCTGCCGGAGGGCCTGTGGGGCCCGGCGACCCAGCTCGCCCCGGACAACTTCGCCGTGGACGCCGCGAAGGTGTACGCGGACGCCGCGCGCCGCTACACCGACCGCGCCTTCCGCATCCGCATCGCGCTCGCCTCCCCGAACCCGCTCCCCGAGTCCCTCGCCGAACTGGTCGGCGCCACGGTCTCCCCGCAGGAACGGCCCGGCCAGGGCACCGCACTGACCGAGACCTTCACCGGCCCGGCCCACGTCGCCGTACGGCCGGCGCCGCCGGAACTGGCGGCGGCGTGGACCGGCATCACGACGCTGGAACACGCCCGCTGGGGCGGCGACCAGCGCTGGCAGCTGCCCGAACCGCTGTCGCCGCCGCTGCGTCTGCTCTCCGAGCTGGTCGACGCGCGGGAGGCGGGTGCGGCGCTGCGGCTTCCCCTCGCCGTGCACGGGCACATGACGGGCTTCCCCGTACGCAGGCCCGACATGGCCCTGGAAACCGACTACCGGCCGCGAGGACCCGCCATCGAACTCGGCCGGCAGCTGGTGCACGGCGCGCCGGCCGGGCCGCTCGGCGTGGAGCTGGGTTCCCTCTCGCGGCACGCGCTGTTCGTCGGGACGACCGGCTCGGGCAAGACCAACACGACCCTGGCCTTCTGCCAGCAGCTCTGGCGGGACCACAAGGTGCCGTTCCTCGTGCTGGAGCCGGTCAACTCCGAGCTCGACGACTACCGCTGGCTCGCCACCCGCCCCGGCTTCGAGGACCTCCTCGTCCTCACCGTCGGCGACGAGAACACGGCGCCGTTCCGGCTCAACCCCTTCGAGGTGCCGCACGGGGTCCGGATCAGCACCCACACCGCCGGGCTGCTCGCCTGCTTCGACGCGGCGTTCGGCCTCTGGGACCCCCTGCCGGCCATCTACAACAAGGCCCTGCGCAACACGTACGCGCGGAAGGGCATCGTCCCCACCGACGTCTCCACGCCCGCCCACGACGGGGCGTGGCCCACCCTCCGCGACTTCATCGCCGAGATGCGCAAGGAGTGCGACCAGCTCGGGTACTCCGGCGAGGTCAAGGACAACATCGTCGCCGCGTCCAGGCTGCGGGCCGAGTCCCTCGCGGAGGGCGCCTGCGGCAGCACGCTGGACTGCGCGCGCTCGTACCCCGTCGAGGAGCTCCTCAACCGCCCGGTCGTCATCGAGCTGGCCGGCGTCGGCGACAACGAGAAGGAACAGTCCCTCGTCACCGCGCTGATCCTGCAGACCATGACGGAGCACTACAAGGCGACCCGGCGGGGGGACGGCCTCTCCCACGTCACCGTCATCGAGGAGGCCCACCGGCTGCTCGGGCGCCCCGTCGCCTCCGGCGGGGACGGCAAGGAGGGCAACGCGCAGGCCCGCGCGGCGCAGGCCTTCGCCAACACGCTCGCCGAGAACCGCAAGTACGGGGAAGGCCTGGTGATCGTCGAGCAGGTCCCCGAGAAGCTCATCGAGGACGCGTACAAGAACACCAACCTGAAGGTCATGCACCGCCTGCCGTCCGCCACGGACCGGGAGCTGATCGGCGGCACGATGCGGTTCTCCCCCGACCAGGAACGGTTCGCGTCGTCCCTGGAACCGTTCCAGGCCTTCGCCCACCACGACGGCATCGACCGGCCGGCCCTCATCCGGGTCCCGAACGTACGCGCCGAGGCGGCCGCGGAGACCGGGGTCGCGCGGGCGTCGCTCGCCGGCAACGCGGAACTGGCCGACCGCTTCCGCGCCTTCGCCGCGGCGACACCGGGCGTCGACGCGGCGCTCGCCCCCTTCGCCGACTGCGAGGGCTGCCGGCACCGCTGCGCGTTCCGCTCGCGGGCGGCGACCGCGGTGTGGCCGGAGCACGGCACCGAGCTGAAGAAGCGCGTCGCCGACTATCCGAAGACCTCGGCCGCCCAGGCCGAGTGGTGGTCCCGTACGGCGGACTGGGTCGCGGAAATCGCCGACGCCGTCGCCCCGCCGGGCGCGGCGGCGGACGCGGTCGACGACTACCGCGCCTGCGTCTTCATCCACGTCGCCCAGGCGGCGTGGAAGAGGAAGACGCTGCCGTGGGTGCGTTTGTATCGCAGCAATGCGGGGGGTGGGGCTGGTGCTGGGGCTAGTGCTAGTGCTGGTGCTGGTGCCGGTGCCGGGGCTGGTGCCGGGGCTGGTGCCGGCGCGAGAACCGAGTCATGAGCGACCGCCCCACCGAGAGAGAAGAGCGCCCCGAGCAACCGTCGGCCCCGGAATCCGGGGCCGACGAGGCCCCGGAACCCACGGAGGCGCAGGACGCGCCCGAACCGTCCGCGTCTGAGCAGGCAGACTCGGCAGAGTCGGCAGGGCAGGCGGAGCAGGCAGAGCGACCTGAGCAGTCGCCCGAATCGGGCGACGCCTCCGACGGGAGCGGGGGTTCCGACGGGAGCGAGGCGTCCGACGCCGCGCCGGAGCCGACGGAGGCAGCGGAACCGGAGGAGCCGGAGCAGGCCGAGGAGCCGGAGAAGGCAGCGGACGCGGAGGCGGCGGAAGAGCCGGAGGAGTCAGAGGAGCCTGAGGTCCCCGAGAATTCGGAGGATCCGAAGGACACGGAAGGCGCCGAAGACGCGGAGGATCCGGAGGACACAGAGGAGCCCGAGGACTCCGAGGACGAGAAGGAGGACGAGGAGGACGAGGGCGAGGGCGAGGGCGAGGGCGAGGAGGAGCCTGAGGACGAGGACAAGCCTGAGGACCCGGAGGACGCCGAGGACCCCGAGGACGCTGAAGACCCCGAGGGCCCCGACGAGTCCGCGGAAGACGCCCCGGAGCCTGCGGATGTCCTCGACAAGGACGAGGCGCCCGAGCCGGCAGAACCAGCTGAGGCGGCCGAAGCGGCTGATCCGGCCGCGTCGTCGGAAGGCTCGCGGAACACACCCGAGTCCCCGGAAGCCGCCCCGGAGCCAGCCGGCGTCACGGAGGCCGGCCCGGGGTCGGGAGCAGCGGAAAGGACCCCGCGCGCCGAGACCCCGGACGACCCTGACGCAGCCCCCGAACCTGCCGAGCCTCAGGACACCCACGCGAGGCGTGCGCCGGAAAGCCAACAGGAGCCGGACACCGAGGCACCTCCGGGCTCGGAGCCCGAGGCGCCCTCAGCGACCGAATCCCCGGACAGCCCGGAGGAAGCCCCCGATCCGACCACTGGCTCAGAGGCCCCCAAGGACGACGCCCCCGCGGACCCGGAACAGGGCGGACAGCCATCCGGCGGCCGCCGCCCGCGTGACGTGCCGGACGACCTGGCCCCAGCGGACGGGGCGCTGGACGCCTTCGACGGGTTCGATCCCGGCCCCGAGGCCGACGACACATGGATCAGGCTGCGCTCCGGAAACAACCGGCGGATGTCCGTAACCTCGAACGAGGGCGACGGCGCCGCAGGCGCTGGATAGTGGCGCCCCCGCCCCCGCCGGCGACGGCGACTGATGACTGATGACTGATTGCGAGCAGGGGCCCGGGTCGGTGACCCGGGCCCCTGCTCGCATTGCTGCACGCGCGTCACTGATGTGCCGCGACCTTCTTCGGCGAAGGAGCCGGGGAAGCCGACGGGGCCGAGGGAGCCGTTGCGGCATCGGCCTCCGGGCGGCGGTCCCTGGGGATGAGGGCCAGGACCAGGCCCAGGGCCAGCAGGAAGCCGCTCACCACGTAGACCGTCTGCATGGCCTGGGCCATGCCCTCCAGGAAGGGGTGGGCCAGGCGGGCGTCGGCGTGGGCGAGGAAGGAGCTGTCGTCCAGGGAGACGGCGCCGTTGCGGCCGGCGAGCAGGGTCTGGTTGGCGGGCTGGGACGTCACGGACGGGTCGGCGAGGGCCGCCTTGAAGCCCGGGTCGGAGGCGGCGTCGGCGTAGGCGTCGGAGATCCGGCCGCCCACCGAGCCGAAGAAGAGCGAGAAGAAGACGCTGATGCCGACGGTGCCGCCGATGGAGCGGAAGAAGGCGAAGGAACCGACGCCGGCGCCCATGTACTGCGGTTCCAGGCCCCGCTGGATGGCGACCAGCATGACCTGCCAGCACACGCCGATGCCGATGCCCATGACGGCGGCGGCGACCGCGGCCTGCCACAGGGCGGTGTCGGCGCCGAGCGTCGCGAACCAGAACGTGCCGGCCATGATGAGCACGATGCCGGTGAGCATGGCGCCCTTGAAACGGCCCGTACGCGTGACGTAGGCGCTGCACAGCCGCCCGGCGACGATGATGCCGAAGGTCTGCGGGAGCATCATCAGGCCCGCCTGGGTCGGCGAGAGGCCCTTGACGATCTGGAGGTAGAGCGGGAGGACGGCGAGCGAGCCGAAGACGGCGGCGCCGACGATCGTGTTGACGGCGTTGTAGAGGGTGAAGACGGGGCTGCGGAACATGGGGGTGGGGAGCAGGGCGGCACCACCGGCCCGCCGCTGTGCCATCACGAACAGCACGAGCCCCACGGCTCCCACGCCGAACAGTCCCAGCGTGCCGGCCGAGCCCCAGCCCCACTTCGGCCCTTCCTCGACGGCGAAGAGCACGGGCACCAGGAAGAGGACGAGCGTGATGACCCCGGCGATGTCCGGCTTGTCCTTGGAGCGGTCGTTCTGGACGCGCACCTGGCTGAGGACGATCAGGACGGTGGCGATGCCGATCGGCACGTTGATGAAGAAGGCCCAGCGCCAGCCGGCGGCACCGGCGAAGCTGTCCAGCCCGGCGAAGAACCCGCCGACGACCGGTCCGACCACGGCCGAGACGCCGAAGACGGCACCGAACCAGGCCTGGTAGCGGCTGCGTTCGGCCGGCGGCAGCAGGTCGGCCAGGATGGCGAACGCGAGGCTCATCAGGCCGCCCGCACCGAGCCCCTGGATGCCCCGGAAGACCGACAGCATCACCATGGACTGGGCGAGCCCGCACAGCACCGAGCCGACGACGAAGACCGCCACGGCGATGACGTAGAGCGGCCGGCGTCCGTAGATGTCGGAGAGCTTGCCGTAGAGGGCCGTGGTGATCACTGAGGTGATCATGTACGAGGTGTTGGCCCAGGCCTGCTGCGAGAGGCCGTTGAGGTCGTCGGCGATGGTGCGCAGCGCCGCGGAGATGATGGTCTGGTCGAGCGCCGACATGAACAGGCCGAGCATCAGGCCGGCCATGACCAGTCTCATACGGCGCCGGTCGATCACCGGGGCGCCCGGGGAACCCGGAGCAGCAGCTGTGTCCGTCATCGTCGTTCCATCCATCCCTTGGCGTGAGGCGATGACTCAAGGATGGAATCTCAAGCAAGCTTGAGGTCAAGACGAACGATCAGCTCTCTTTCCCTGCGTCTCCTGCGTCTCCTTCCTCGCCTTCCCCTCCTTCTTCCTCCTGGTCCTCGTACGGGGCCTCCTCCATCAGCCGCTCGGCGATGTCGTCCACCCAGGCCTCGGCCCAGCGCAGCAGCTCGGCGCGGTCGGTGTCGTCGAGCCCGTAGGCCGCGAACTCGGAGTCGGCGATCCATTCGGCGCCGGCGAGCCGGGCCTGGAGGTCGGTGAGGTCGAAGGCGGCGGCGCCCGTGCCGGCGTGCCGGCGGCCGAGTTCCTCCAGCTCGACGTGCGACCGGTCGGCCGAAGCGGCCCGCACGTCGACGAGGTCCCGGGCGAGCCCGAGGTCCGCGAGGTCGCGCACGGCCATGCCGACCACGTCCTCGACGGCGGGCACGGGCCCGTACGGACCGAGCACCGGCGGCCGCCACAGGGTCTCCTTGCGCAGGGCGACGGCGCAGTGCTCACCGGTCTCGGCGTCGGTGACGACGAGCCGGGCCTCGTCGAGCGGTTCGGCCTGCCAGCCGCGCTCCCGCAACCCGTTGCAGAGGCCGGAGACGAGCTCGGCCACGGCGTCCGGGGCCTCGGTGACCAGCTCCAGGCCGGTGTCCCTGCGGACGGCCCCCGGTTCGAGGAGACCGTGCGCCTCCCGGGCGTAGGAACCACTGAGGACGAGCGGATACGCGGAACCCGCCGCCATCACGTCCGGCAGCAGACGCCGGTGCAGTCCGTGCGGACCGCTTTCGTACGAGCCGGGCGGCGGTGTGGGCGGCAGCATGATCGCGATTATTCCGGAAGGACGCCTTCGACCAGGTCGGATACGCGCTGCAGCTCCGGCTGGATCTCGTCGGCCTCGGCCCGGTCGACGGCGGCGAGCCGCCACCACACGGCACGCGCGTTGCGCAGGACGCGGCGGGTCTCGTCGGCGGGGGCCTGGGCGTTGTGGCGGCGCTCGGCCGTCCGCAGATGCAGCCGCATGATCGCGGCCCAGTCCTCCTGCAGCAGCAGCGCGAGCCAGGCCCGCGTCCCCAGCACGCCGACGGTGTGCGGGTGCAACGGCCCGAACTCCTTGTCGAGCACCCCTTCCAGCTCCCGCGCGGCGAGCGCTGCCCCGACCAGATCCCCGCGCAACTCGGCAGCGACGATCCGCCCGAAGCGCTCGGTGTGGTGCGGGGGGAGGGAGGTGGACCAGCCGGGGGCGGGCGCGGGCGCGGGCGCGGGGGCCGGCGGGGCGGGCACCGCGGGAGGGGCCTGGAGGGGCGGGGGTACGGGTGCGGGCACCGGCGCCACAGGAGCCGGAGCAGGCACAGGAGCCGGCGCCGGGACCGGCGCAGGCGGCGTCGGGACCGGCGCAGGCGGCGGCGTCGGGTGCGGCCCCGGCATCGGCGTCACCGCCCCGTCGTGGTCGACGATCAGCGGCCAGACCGAGCCGTCGGGCTCCTTGGCGATGATGCGTATGGGGTGGCCGCGCTGAGCAGCCCGCACCCGTATGTCCGCGAGCGCGGACGTACGCCCGTCCTGTCCGGGCAACGGCTCGACCGGTTCCCCCTCGATCGTCGCTTCACCCGCTGCGCCGATCACGATGGTGTAGACGGGAGTCAGGGGGACCGAGTCGAGGTCCGTCACAACAGGCATGGTCAATCCTTACGTACCGCCGCCGTCAGCAGGCCAACGGGGCCGCGGCGCGCATATGCCGCGGTCCCGGGGTAATGATGACCCGGATCACCCGCCATTGGGGTAGTAGGGGGGCGACCAGCCCAGATAGATCGCGCCCCACTTGGACTCGATGTCGGTCGCGGGGACGATCGAAATCTCGCCCGGGGTCACGATGTCATTGGACGCGACCTTTCCGTCGCCGACGTAGATGGCGACGTGACCGGCCCGGTGATGGGTGTCCCAGAACATGAGCGCCCCGGGCGGCGGGTTGCGGTCCTTGTCGTGGCGCATGTCCTTCGGCATCACGTCCGTGTAGTGGTCGATGGCGTAGTTCGTGCCGGAGAAGTTCCAGCCGTAGGCGATCGACGTGAAGGCAAGGCACTTCTGGTACCAGTCCGGGCGGCGGCTGTCGGCTTCCCTCTTGGCCCACGCGATCGCGTCCTCCGTCGAGCGGCGGTTCTTCACGTTGGCGGGCCAGTTCGCCTTGCCGTCGTGGAAGGGCTCGCCGGGCTTGCCGGGGGTGTTGCTGCCGCCCGACGTGTTGCAGCTGTCCGGGCTCTTCTTGCCGGGCTTCTTGTCGCCCTTGTCGCCGCCGTTCGAGCCGCTGTCGCCACGGTTGTTCCTGCCGCCCGACTGGCCGGGGTGGTTCTCCCCCGACCGCTCGAGGTCGATGCCCGCCTCCTTCGCGATGCTCCGCGCCTGGGCCTCCTTGGGCCCGTAGGCGTCGGGGAAGCCGGAGCGCTGCACCTTCTGGGCGGCGTCGTTGAGCGACATGTTCTCCCAGGCGACGTCGACCAGCCCCGGCGGGTCGCCGCTGTCGCCGCCGAAGAGGAACATGTGAGACGAGTATTTGGGGTCCAGGATCTGCGCCCTGGTACCCCAGCCGGACGACGGTCGCTGCTGGAAGATGCCGAGGGAGTCCCTGTCGCCGTAGTCGATGTTCGACAACTGCGACTCCGCGAGCCCCGTCATCAGGGCGATGAGCGTGGCCCGGCCCGGCAGCTTCCCGTCCTTGGCGACCTGGTCGATGATCTTCGCGTTCGCGACCTGCTCCTCGCGCAGCTTCTTGCTCGCGCCGCCCGAGGTGTCACCGGTCTGCCCGTTGCCGGACGGGCCGTCGTTGCCGGGCGATCCGGGCTTGGAGCAGCCGGCGGCGACGGCCGAGGGGCCGCCGCCGATTCCGGCCAGCATCCCCACGATCAGCAGGAGCCCCATGAGCATGCCCATCGCGGGGAGCCCGAGCTTGAAGGCGAGCCCCTTGCGCAGCCCGCCCGAGGCCAGGGCGAGGGCCTGACGTGAAACCACTCGCTCAGACCCCCAGGACCCGGGCCACGCGCCAGCCGTCGGAGGTGAGCATGATCTCCGTCAGGTACACCCGCGTCTCGGTGTACTTCCGGTAGCCCTGGACCGTGAGGTCGACGCTGACCTTGCGCCAGACGCGCACCGGCGTGTCCGCCTGCTTGCGCACGCGGTCGTCGTCGGCGGGGCCGACCGTCACCTTGTCCACCTTCGAGACACCGCCGTTGGAGACGAGCTCGGCCCACGCCTTGTCGTCGAACTGCTTCAGGTTCACCACCAGCGCGTCGGTCATCCACGGCGCGGCCCGGTCGACGGAAGCGGTGTGCGTCTTGTCGACCAGGGGGTTGCGCGTGAGGTAGGCGCGGGCCCAGCCTTCGGCCGACTTCTCCGGCTTGCTGAGGTCGGCCTTCACGGACGGCGAGGGCTGCGGCGCTCGAGGCGCGGCGGGGGCCGAGGACGCCGCCGTGTCCGGCGCGTCCATGGTCCGGTTCTTGGCGGTGTCCCCCGCGTGCCCCACCGTCGACGGCGCGCCCGTGCGGTCCGGCCACCAGTGCGTCACTGCCGCACCGATGGCGAGGATGCAGACCATCACCAGGATCGCCCCGCCCGCCGTGATCGGCTCACGGCGGCGCTCGTCCGCCAAGCGGCGCTTGTACTCCTCACGCTGCTCCTGCCGGTACGCCTTGCGGGCCTTCCGGCGGACGCGTCGCTTGCCGACCTTCTCGATCTCCTCGGGGTAGTCGTATTCCGCCTTGAGCAGCTCCCGCCACTCGGAGGACGGGCGCTCGTTCTGTTTCTTGCTCACCTGTCCTCCTCCTTACCGACGGCCGCGGGGTGCAGGAGGCCGCACTGAGGTGCGCCGCCTCGGCTGAGATGCGCCCTGGCCGGCAGCGGATGCCCCGTTGCGGGCCGCCGCCTTGCGGGCTTCCGCCACGCGTCGCTGCGCTCCACCGCTGCCCGCCTTGGGGGCGTTCCGGAACCCGCCGTCGCCACCTCCGGCCTCACCGCGTGCGGCAGAGGCCTGACTGCGTGCGGCAGAGGTCGCGGCGCGTGCTGCCCGGGCAGGGATGCCCTTCTTGTCATCGGGCCGGCGTTCGTCTCGGCCTGTCCGGGCCTGGGCAGCTGCCGAAACGCTCTGCAACTCGCCCACACGGAGCGAGCGGCTGTTCAACTCGCCCGGACGGCCCGAGCGGCTGACCCGCAGGGGCGCGGAGCTGCCCGTCTTCGCCGCGCGACTGGCGGCAGTTACCTGAGCGGACGTGTTGGGCCCGCCCGGGTCACCACCGCTGACGTATTTCGCCCGCCTCGGGGAGCCCTTCGCGACGCCCACAGCGTCCATGTCGGCGTTTCTGTCACTGAGCTGCTTGACGGCTTGCGCCATCCGGAAGGGCCGCTGGATGAAGCGTTCGTCGGCAGCGCCAGCGGCCTTCTTGCCCGCCCAGGCGAGGCCTGCTCCGGTCTTCTTGGTACCCCACGAGGCCCCCTTGCCGACCCCCTTGCCCGTGAACTTGCCAGCCCCCCAGGCGGCGCCTCCGACGCCCTTCGCGACTGCGCCACTGGCTCGCTGGGCGAGCCGCATGGCACCGGCGTTGAAGGACGAATTGGTCGCGCCGGTCACGCCGACGATGCTCTCCATGATCCCGCGGAACTTGAACGCCACGATCGCGGAGGTGATGCTCACACCCGCCGAGGCGAACCAGCCGTAGGAACCGACCAGAGACACGCTCGCCGTGTTCAGAACGAGCACGCATCCCAGCACCATCGTGCTGACGAACGACTGCAGCGTGAACCCGAGGAGGGTGTCGAACCAGCGGACGCCCCACTGGCGCGGCCTGCCGGGAATGACCCACAGGCACGCGAAGACGACGCCGGCCAGCAGCAGCATCAACGCACCGATCAGCGATGCGAGGGAGGCGAAGGCCAGCGCCACGGCGAGGATGGCGAACAGCCCCGCACAGACGGCCGAGGCCATGGTGACCATGACGCGGGCGTGGCCCATGTGGCCCTGACGGTACTTGACCGCCTCGTCACCGACATTGCCCGAGCTGACGTTGGACTTCAGCCATTCCTCGCGCTTGTCGTCGTCCGCCGGCAGGTCCAGCAGGTCCTTGCCGTGCTCCTTGCAGACGTTCATGTTGCCGAACTCGGCGACACACCAGGGAGTGACGACATAGGACCGCCAGATCGCGTCGGCGGACTTGCGCAGCATGTTGTCCTGCTGGTTCCCGCCGTACGTCGGCTTGTCGCCGATGTCGATGGGCTCCTTGCTCTCGTCCCCCATGCCGGCCGACGCGGCTTGCATGGCCGTGTTGCTGCCGATGGTGCGGATGGAGTCGATGCCCTCGATCCACACCTTGGGCGTGGTCAGCAAGGAGATGGACAGGATCGCTGTCGCCGCCACCCAGCCCAATTGGCTGATGGACGAGCCGTTTCTTCGATGGTTCGCGTACGCGATCAGCGCGCCGACGGCCATCGCCGAAGGGAGCAAGGTCGTCGACACCGTGCCCGCCGCTCCCGAGATGGCGTGCGCGATGGAGTCCTCGAGTTTGTCGATGGACGTGAACTTGAACGTCCATTGCACGACGACGATCGCCGCCAGGGCCAGCACGACGGTCAGACCCATGAAGATGACGGCGACGAACTGGAGCGCCCAGTCCCCGAACTCGTCCCAGCCCAGCTGGACGTCGAGGTCGTAGAGCATGGGGTTGCCGTACTGCTCGTACAGCGTGCCGGCACCGGAATACGAGGACTTCGGTGCCGGGAGGAGCGCACCGATACCGGCCGGCTTGTACTTGTCGAACTTGTCGTCGGCCGCGGCCGCGGACGCCGTCACCATCAGGGTGGTGACGGCGCCCACGAGCGGGACGGCCAGATTACGGAGCCGCGGAATCCTCAATGCGACCTCATCAGGGCGCTGAACACCGGGCTGGAGTGCTTCATCTCCGAGTCGTAGACGTCTTCGTCCTGGTCCACCAGCCAGGTTCCCTTGACCTTCACCATGCGCAGGGCGGTCCGTTGATAACTGGTGCGTCCGCCCGGCTTGGACTCCTCGGTGACCATGACGCCGGTACCGGCCGGGTGGTCGCCGATCGGCGGCACGTCGACCGGGTCGCCCGTGACGCTGAAGGAGGCCTCTTCCACTGTTCTACGGACGTCGCCGTCCAGCGGCTTGAGGAATTTCACGCAAGCCTCGTGCGACGAGCCGCGCAGGCTCCTGCCCTGCTCCGTCATCATTCGGCAGGACACGTCACCGTCGTGAAGGGACGTCGCCTTCTGATAGGCGACCGCCACCTCCAGCATCTTCGCCCGGTCCTTCTTCGCCGCCTCCCGGTACTCCTGCGCCTGCCGCTCCGCGGCCGACCCCGGCTTCTCGCCGGGCTTGTCGCCCTCCTTGCCCTTGGAGGACGACGAGCACCCCGCGATCACCAGTACCGCCGCAGCCGTCGTCGCGGCCACCGCCGCTACCCGCCCCTTCACGCGTTCGCCTCCTGGTATTCGGGCTTGCTCATGGACACCGGGCTCTCGCCCGTACCGCTGCCGCTGTCCGCCTTCGGCGTCGTGTTGAGCAGCTGGAGCATCTCCACCGAGGGCACGTCGAACTGGACCGTCGCGCTGCTGAACCGGCGGTCGCGCATGATGCAGTGCCCGTGCCGGATCTCCTGCGTCACGTCGACGCCGATGGCCTGGATCAGCTGGCGCGTGTGGGGGCCCTTCGGCAGGTCGAGCAGGGCCGCCATGGCGTCCTGCTGTTCGCCCGTCGTCAGCTGGAAGCCGAAGACCGTCGTCATCTGCTCGACGAGACCCGTGAGGCTCGCCAGCGACTCCGGGTCCTGGGTGTCGACGACGAGCGCGGTGTGCAGCGCTCGGCCGACTCGGGCGATGTACTGGAGGAACGAGCTGCCCTCGCGCGTGGCCGTGAGGACGTGCACCTCGGGCACGGCGACGACCTTGCGCAGACCGCGCAGGTCCTTACGGCCGGCCATGCTGATGCCGTAGGCGAGCAGCGAGTGGACGAGCGCCACCGACAGGCGCTGGTGGACGGACCAGTCGTCGCGGGCGTCGTCGGGCGACGGCAGGGTGATGCCGGGGACCTGGACGACCCAGATGCCGGGCGACGGGGTGATCAGCGACGACCCCACGGGCTTGCCCATGAAGGGTGCGCCCAGGCCCGTCAGCGACAGCTCGTAGAGCGCGTCGCCCGTCTCGCGCGTCAGCTCGTCGGGCGACTGCCGCAGCCGCTCGATGACCTTCCACGTCGCCGGGTCGCCCTCGGCGATGCACTCGTTGACGGCGCTCTGGATCGGCGTCTCCGCGCCGCGCATGCGCAGGTGCTGCGGCAGCGCGATGCCCAGCTGCGCCGGGACCTCGGTCTGGGCGCGCTCGGCGCTCTCGCCGCTGAGCAGGGTGAAGAGGTCGGCGACGCCCGCGAACTGCGAGCCCGTCTCGATCAGGTGGGCGTTGAGCCCGTAGCGCTGGCCGGCCGAGACCAGGCCGCCCATGTCGCCCTTGAAGTCCAGGGCCAGCACGAAGGAGCCGCGGAAGCCGGAGTCCAGCAGGGACAGCATCATCGCGGTCGTCTTGCCGCGGCCGCTTCGGCCGATGAAGGCCGTGGTCGTCGCGTCACCACGCTCGGAGCCGCCGGTGAGGTCGTTGCGGACGACACCCGGGGTCGAGCCGGTCAGGTAGCCGATCACCGGGCCGGTGTCGTCACCGACCGAGGCGCCGCCCCAGAACCAGGAGCCGGCGAAGGCGCCGACCGTACGGGTGTGCATCAGGTCCGGCACGCGCAGCATGTCGCCGGGCTGGGCCTCCAGCCACAGCTCGCGCTGCTCCTCGGCCGCGACGCTGACCTCGATGCCGACACCGCCGTAGAAGCCGATGACGGCGTCGCAGCGGCTGCGCAGGTCCTCGAGCGAAACGTCACTGCTGACGATCAGGCGCGGATGGTCCTCCAGCAGCGTGACGTCCTCGCGCTTCATGTCGCGCGAGAGGGACGTCATCGTCTCCTCGGTCTCCTCGATCTCCTGCGCGGTCTCACCGGCGGAGTGCTTGGCGGCGCTCTGCCGCTGTTCCTTCGCCAGGCGGCGGATCTCGTCGATCTGCTTGAGGGCGTCGCGCTTGTGGAGGACCTTGAAGCGGACGGACGGCTCGGGGTTGACCGGCAGGGCCGAGATGTCCCCGACCTCGTCGTCGTCCATGAGCTCGGGAACGTACGTGATCTCCGCGACGGATCTCAGCCACTCGCCCGGCCCCGGCGACTCCATCTCCTCCGGGAAGCCGTCCATCGTGAGGACCGCGCTCCAGCCGACCGTCTCCCCGCGCTGGTCCAGGATCCGGACGTGATCGGGGTAGGGCAGCACGCGGCCGCGCGTGAGCTGGGCGAGCTTGGCGCCCGAGATCATGCCCTGCTCGTCGGGGGCAGGCAGCGGAGTGCCGCGGCGCTGCTCGCGGGCGATCATCCAGGCCAGCAACTCCACCGTGGCCGGCTGCGCCTTCCACGGCGTCGTCTCCAGCTGGCGGCCGAGGCGCCGGGTGAGGGCGTCGAGCCTGGCGAGCTCCTTCTGCGACACCGAGGTCGAGCCGATGCCCAGCGCGTCCTGGACGCCCCGGCTGCCGCGCGCCTTGGCCTGGTTGGCCCGCTCGGATATCCGTACGCCGAGCAGGAGCATGCGCGTGGGGAGCTCCAGCTCCTCCAGGCGGCTGACGCGCAGGTCGGCCCAGGCTCCGTAGTTGCCCGCCGAGAACAGGGTCTCCGCCTCGGTCCGGTAGTCCTCGGCGTTCAGCGGGGACCAGAGGATCTTCAGGTGGCAGTCGTAGCCGGCCAGGGTACGGGCCAGGGCACTGCTCGCCTGGTCCTGCTCGGCGTCCCGGGCCGCCTCCGACATCAGGTCGGTGTTGGAGCTTCCCAGCAGGTACCACGCCTCGGCGTGGGTCTCCGTGATGACCAGCCCGTCCGCCAGCCCCACGTAGCGGGGCGGCGGGGCCGAGCGGTCTCCGTCGACGCCGAGAAAGCGGGCGATGCCCTTCATGATCTTCATCGCGTACCTTTACGTACCTTTCCGGCCTTTGCGGCCGCCGCCCGGTGCGCCCGGTGCCTTCTGGGACGAGTGGTTGCGCGACCTCGCGCGGTAGACGTGGTCCGGCCCGTACAGCCGGGGACGGACGTCGAGCGTCACGGCACGGCCGGACATCCGCTTGGGCTCCTCGTTGCCCAGGAGGCCCTCCAGCGCGCCCATGCCGGGGAGGGCCAGGACGTCCTCGGACTTCTCTCCCAGGCGCGCCCGCAGCGGGAGCCACTCGGACCGGTCGGCCGCCCGGCGCCCGCCGTTGATGACCGGGCGGTGACCTACCGTCAGGTACCGGATGGTCAGGGCCCACTGGGTCAGGTTCCAGCGCCGCTCATTGCGCCGCGACCGCTGGGATCCGTAGAACGTGATGAGGGCCGGGGGCGCGAAGTAGAGGGTGAAGAAGATCTGCGAGGGCCAGCCGAAGATCAGGAAGAGCCCGCCCATCCAGACCGCGTAGACGACGGCACCCGTGACGAGGACCCGTCGTGACGGGCCCTCGCCGAGGTCCAGACCGAGCAGCTCGTGCTGCCGGGTCTCCAGGTCGAAGTGGCGGGTGAAGGTGTGCCCAACCCTCATGCGCCCGCCACTTTGGTCCAGATCGCCGTGAGCATGCCCTTGGTGCTGTCCGACGCGTAGACGAAACCGGCCACGACGACGCCCGCCATGAAGTGCGCGAGCAGCTCGCCCCACTCGCGCTTCGCGTAGTGGCCGATCGCCCGGACCGCCAGCACGATCAGGAAGATGTTTCCGGCAACGGCGATGACCCAGGACTTGAGTTCCTCACCATTGGACAGCGCGATTTCCATCGTTTCCCCTAGCTTGAGATAAGACGTGCGATAAGGCGTGAAATAAGAACGGAGGGATCCGGGCACCGGCGCCGGACGGGGTGCCGGAACAGGTCAGGGATTCGGGACGGGTCAGGGATTCGGCACGGTCACGAGGACATCCCGCCGTGGATCTCCGCGACCTGCCAGCGCTCGGCTTTCGCCGAGGCGACCCGGGTCAGCTTCACCCGGTACGTCTGCTCGAGTTCGGCGCCGCCGATCTGCCACGTGACGGTGGCGATGCCGGTACGGTCGCCTCCGCTGCCTTCCTCGACCGACCAGCTGCGCAGCGAGCCGAGGGTCACCCCCGGCGGCAGGGCCGCCACGGAGGCACCGGGCGCGGCGACGGACTCGGCCTCGCCCGTGCCGTACTTGGTGAAGAACTCCTCGACCACGCTGCGGGTCTTCTCGCTGAAGTCGTTGTCGGCGGTCTTCACGGTGAGCGCGGGAACGGTGGGGCCGCTCTGCGGCACGCCCACCATGCCGGGCTGGCCGGTGACGACGATCCGGCCGGACGTGTAGATGACGGGGATGTCCAGACCCAGCCAGCGGGGGCCGGTGACCTGGCGGGGGTCGTTGGTCCTGTCGCCCGGCTTCGGGTCGTCCTTCTTCGGGTCGTCCTTCTTGTCCTTGGACTTGTCCTTGTCCGCCGACTTGCTCTTGTCGTCGGAGGCGGGACCGTTCACCAGGACGTCGACCCGCACCCGGGCCCGCTTGTCCTTCTCCTCGGAGACGGGACCGGGCTGGGCCACCAGGACCTCCTGCTTGCCCTTGGTGTTCCAGCCCGCCGTGGGATCCATCCCCTTGGCCAGATCATGCGTGAGCGCTTCGGCGCGGGCCTTCGGGTCGGCCTCGTCCCAGGTCAGGTAGGAGCGCGCGAAGCGGGCGGCGACGGCCTGGGCCTCCTGCACGGGGTAGGTCGGTCCGTTGCTGACCTGGACCGGGCCGTCCTTATGGGGCTCCGGCGCCCAGAACCAGGAGCGGATGCCGGTGATCGCGGCCAGCGCGACGACGGCCCAGAGCGCGCCGCGGCCGACCTTGACCAGGAACTGGGCGCCGCTCTTCTCGTCCTCGATCTGCCAGGGGACGTCGCGCTCCTGCTTGCCCTGCGCACCACCGGCGGACGCGGCCTGCTGCTGGGCGCGGGCCGACTCGGGCGTCTGCGCCTGGAGGCGGGCGGCGGCGTCGGTCCACTGCTGGAGGGCCGCGGGGGGCGGGGTCGCCGGGGCGGCCGACTGCTGCTGCGGAGCAGCCGGGGACGCTGCAGCCTGCCGGCCCGGTGCACCGGCCGGCGGGGTCGCCGCAGTCTTGTCGCTCTTATCGCTCCGCGGCTCCGGCAGATTCAGAATCCGCCGCATGACCGTCTTGAACGTGCTCAACCCTGGTGACCCTTCCCCCGTGCTAGGCCTGAGTGGCTGGACAGTACTTGGCCTATTTCTGATCGTCAAACAGCTTGATTTGAACAGAAGCTGTTGGGATCTGAACAACTATGGAACGGTGACCGCACCCCGAATTCCCGACATTGCGGGCGGTTCGGGGTGAGAGGTCATCCGCTACGTGGCCCACCTCACCTGACCAGGGGGCCGCGGCTCTGCGACTGGGACGGCACCGGGTCGATTCGGGGTGCCGCCGTCTTTTGCCGGGGTTCTTCCGCGGTCTGCTTTGTAGCCAACCTGTTGCGCAGGCCCTGGGTTTCTCCCAGCCCGGGTCCGTCGAGTCCGAGGGCCGCACGCTCGGCCATGGCCTTGGCCTCGGCTTTGGCCTGGGCCTTGACGACGTTCTCGGCGAGCTTCTCCGCTTCCTTCTGCCGGATCAGCTCCACGTGCTCCCGGGGAACATCGGGATCGAGCTTGGCCCAGATCTTCTGCTCGCCGATCCTCTCCTGGCCGGGCGGGACCTTGACGTTCTTGTACCGCTCGTTCTGCAGGTGATTGGCGGCGTCCAGGTAGGACTTCGCCAGCCTCTTGTCGCCCGCCGCGAGCTCCTTGATCTCGTTACCGCGGGAGATCTCGTAGAGCTCGTGATTCTCCATCTTGGCTTTGAAGCTGTCCGGAGTGTGGAACTGCAGCTCGAACTTCTCTTCCGACTGCGTGTGCTGCCAGGTGGTATTCACACCCTTGTACACCGGGTCCTGCCAGGTGTTCTTCTCGGCAGTGGGCTCGTACCCGGACTCACGGAGCCGTTCGTACGTCTGCTCCACGCCTTCGGTGTAGGAATCCGGCTCGAAGGTCAGGGTGTACCGATTGAGGTCGTTGACCTTACGCGCCGTCTTCTCGACCGGAATATCCTGCTCTTCGAGCGCGGTCGCGGCCTTACGCCGGAACGAGTCCACGTCCTTGAGGGAATATTCCAGGCCTTCGAGCTTGCCGCCGTGCGACTGCGCCGTCTCCTCCTGGACGCCCTTCATCATGGCGTCCATGCGGTCCCGCGCGGCAGCAGCCCGCTCCCACCGCTCGGTGACGACACGATTCTGTTCCGGGCTGAGCGTGTAGCCCTCGCCCTCCCAGGCCCCCGTTTGACCGCTCACAGCTCAGTGGCCCCCGTCACTCCGTGAATCTCCTGCAGCAGCTCCTCGGCCCGCTCCGCGCTCACTGCCTCCAGATGGGGAGGGTTGGAAGTGCGCAGGTCACGGGAGTCGGCGACCGCACTCGTGGGGCCCCAGATCCCCTTCGACCCGCGGTAGGACTCGTCCAGCTCCTGCTCCGGGCTGCTCCGGCGCCGGACGACCGTGGTGGGCGGCTCGCCTTCCTGCCAGTCCTGCTCGTCGGCATAGAGCGCCCAGTAGTGCACCCAGCCCTGCCGGTCGGCCTCCAGCGCGGCGGCCCGCTCCACCGTCACGGGATGCAGCTCGTCGACCGGCGGGTGCGTCCTGACGGTGCTGTCCTTGAGGTCGTGCCACTGCCAGTCCAGAAGCGACAGGTACTCCCACTGCTCGCCGGCGCGGCGCCACAACCCGTCCGGGCGTTCCACGGTGTACCCGGCGGGCACCTCGGCGAAGTATTCGTACTGCTCACTCATCACTTGCTTCCCTTCGCAGGAATATCGCTGTACCGCCGGCTCTGAACGACCTTCGCCGCGTCCTCGTCGGACTCGGCCGTGTTCTCCGGTTCCTCGCCCAGGGGCCGGAGCCGGCTGGAGCGGTACAGATCGTAGAGAAGGTGGTTCTCCGTCTTCACCCGGTAACTGTCGGGCGTGTGGAAGGCGATCTCGAACTTCGCCGTGCCGTCGGGCCGTTGCCACACCGCGCGGAATCCCTTGTGGACGGGATCCTCCCAGGTGTTCTGCTCCGAACCGGGGACGATGACGTAGCCGCGCTCGTGCAGCAGGGCGTACGTGTGGCGGACGCCTTCGGTGTACGACTTCACGTCGAAGACCAGGGTGTAGCGGTTGAGGTCCTGGACCTTGCGGACGACCGTTTCCAGGGGGACGCGGTCGTCCAGTTCCATGGCGGCCTTGCGGCGGAAGGCCTTGAGGCCCTTCAGGCGGTGCAGTTTGCCTTCCAGTTTCGCGCCGTGGGAGTCCGCCAGGGCCTGCTGGACGCCTTCCATCACCGCGTCCAGGCCCTTGTGGGCCGCCCTCGCCGCCTCCCAGCGGGCCGTCACCACGCCGTTCTGTTCGGCCGTGAGTTCCAGGCGGCGGCCCGGCTCCGTGGCGTCGTCCTTCCAGGCCGCGACGGCCTTGTTCGTCGTCACAGCTCCGTCGCTCCCTTCGCGCCGTGCAGTTCGGTCAGCATTCGCTCCGCCTTCGCCGCGTCGATCTCCACCAGGTGCGGCGGGTTCGAGGGGCGGGCGTCGAAGAAGTCGTGGACGGCCTGCGTCGGGCCCCACTCGTTCCAGGTCTTGTACGCCTCGTCGTAGATGCGCTCCGGGCTGCGGCGCCGGCGCACCACCGACACCGGCGGCTCCCCGGCCCGGTACGCGGTCTCGTCCGCGTACCGCGCCCAGTAGCGGACCCAGCCCTGCCGGTCCGCCTGCAGCTCCCCGGCGCGGTCGGCCGTCACGGGGTGGCGCGCAGCCTCCGGCGGCGGGATCCGGACGGCGGTCTCCGCCGCCTTGTGCCACTGCCAGTCCAGCAGCGACAGGTACTCCCAGTCCTCGTCGCGGCCCGCCGCGCACCGCCACAGGCTCGACGGGCGCTCCGCCGGATGGTCCGGTGCCGTCTTCACGAAGTAGTCGTACTTCGCCTGCTCCAGGCGGCGCCTCTCCGCCTCCGCCTCCGCCATGCGCTTCTTCAGCGCCGTCCCGTCCGTCGGCCGGCCCGGGCGGTCCGGGGAGTGGTCGTCCTCGCACTCGCTGAACATGTAGTGCTGCCGGATGCGCTCGATCGTCGGCCACAGCCACATCTGGTGCCAGTACGCGAGGTCGCTGCCCTCGCGCGACGGGTCGGCGTCGGCCTCCGTGGCTGCGCGCCAGGACGCGTGCAGAGCGGCCAGTTCCTCCGTGACGCCGCCGTGCAGCGGCCAGCACGGCCAGATGCGCAGGTGCAGCTGCGGCGCGTAGTGCCGGCCGAGCCAGTCCAGCCAGTCGGAGAGGCGGCGCCAGTCGTCCTCTGTGGCGCGCAGTGACCACGGGAGATGGTCGTCACCGGGCGCGGCCGACGGCGAGGGCGCGGCCGCCGTCGCCGCCTCCACCGCGTGCAGCCGGTCGATGACCTCCCCCACGACCTCCGTGACCTCGGCCTGGTTCGCCTTGATCCCCGTCGCGAAGTTCTTGACCGCCGCCTCGAACTGGGTGCGCCACTCCCGGAGGGTCTCCACCTCCTCGCGGAGGGCCTTCAGTTCTTCCCGCAGCTGCTCTTCCACGTCTTCCCGCTCCTCTTACGCGCCCGTTCCCGCGCTCTCCAGCGGCGGCGGCCCGATCCGCGACGCCCTCGTCGCGTGCTCGCCCGCCCGCAGCGCCGCCCCGTCCCGTCGCTGGTCCCACGGCAGTAGCTCGGCGATGACGCCCGGCGCGCCGCGGAAGAGCAGGAGCGCCCGGCCGTGCGGCAGCTGGCGGATCTCCTCGGGGCGGAGGATGCGGCGTTCGCGCTCGACCTCGTTGGTGCCGTAGCCGAAGAGGCGCTGGGTGTCGCGCGACTTCGAGAGTTCGACGAGCTCGGCCTCGCCGACCAGCTCGGAGAAGCGGCGCAGCGCCTCGACGTCCTTCAGGCCGCCCATGACGAGGGTGGCCGCCGCGTTGTCGAGGAGCGTGTCGGCCTCGTGCTGTCCCCACCGGAGCACGGCCTGGGCCAGGGACTGCAGGGCGTAGACGATGTGGATGCCGTAGCCGCGGGCGTCGGAGGCCAGCGACGGCAGCTTCGGCAGCGGGGCCACGTTGGCGACCTCGTCCAGGACGAGGCGCAGGAACGGGTCCAGCCGGCCCGAGGGCAGCCGCGGCGCCCGGCGCTTTGCCGCGTCGACGACCTCGCCCAGCAGCATCGTCGTCAGCGGCGAGACGTTCGTCGAGGCGTTGGAGTCGCTGATGAGGACCAGAGTGTCGCGGGAGGCGACGAACGCGTCCGGGTCGAAGGTCGGCACGCCCGGCTGCGGGGTGACGCAGCGCAGCACCTTGCGCAGGGCGAGAGGTTCGATCTGGGCGGCGAGGGTCTGCCGCGTCGAGGCGACGGTCTCGTCGGCGCCGGTCGACACGGAGCGCAGCAGGACGTCCCAGCCGGGTTCGGCGTTGGGGTGGTCGGTGAGGATGGCCCGCGGTTCGCTGGCCTTCTCCAGGTTGGTGGCCCAGCGCATGACGTGCTCGATGGTCTTGCCTTCGAGGGCCGCGGCGTGGAGGAGCCTCGTCAGCGCGGACGACGCCGTCTGCTGGAAGAAGCTGCCGTTGCTGGAGGAGCTGTCGTCCGCGCCCATGCCGACGGAGAACGACAGGGCGCGCGACGTGGCGGTCTCGCCCTCCTGGCACCCGGCCACCGGGTCCCAGACCATCTTGTGCGGCCAGCCGACGGTGTCGAGCGGGTCGAAGACCCACACCCGGCCCATGCGCGAGCGCGGTTCGGCGATGACGTCGAGGACGTCGGCTCGGGTGGAGGTGACGACGAGCGGGCCCGGCGCGTCCAGGCACGCGGGGATGACCACGTTGCGCGACTTGCCGCCGCCGGAGGGGGCGATGACCGCGACCGAGTCCTCCGGCGTGGCCACCAGCGGCTGTCCGGTGCGGACCTGCGTGCCGAGCATCCACCCGACCTCGTGCAGCTCCGCACGCGCGGCGGCCTTGGGGTCGAACTTGCCGTCCTTGCCGGTGAACGACGTCGCACGCGTCATCTTGGCGGCCTTGCGGGCGCGCTTCTCGCCGAGCATGTCGCGGGCCTCGGTCGCGGAGGCGAGACCCTCGCCGCCCGCGCCCCGGACACGGCGCTCCCGGGCCCGTACGGTCAGCATGACGATCGCGATCGGACCGAGGAGGAAGGCCAGCCAGACCGCGACGGTGACATCGGCCGACGCCGGCACGATGCCGTCGCCCAGGCCGGTCAGCGGTTCGTGCGCCGCGAGGGCACCCGCCGTGGCCAGGACGTTCGACAGGGCCATGTTCTCGGCCGTGGCCCAGACGGCCAGGTGCCAGCTGACGACGACGGCGACGAGCACCGCCGATGCCTTGACGAGGGCGATCTCACCCTTGGGTCCGCCGCTCTCGTACTTGCGTCCCACTTTGCGCGCCGCTGCCACGCCGTGGACCCCCGTCCCTTGCTTGATGTGATCTCTTCAGATCGCTGCGACGTTAACACCTCTGTGCGACAGGTCAGGCGTTCGAGGCGGGGGGTGGGGGAGTACGCAGCGAAGGTGTTACGCAAGGGGGCCGAGGAGGGCTCAGAGGTCCCCGAGGGTGCAGGGGTTCCCGAGGTGCAGGGGTCGCCGAGGTACAGGGGTCGCCGAGGTACAGGGGTCGCCGAGGTCGCCGACCGGTTACGCCGCAGCGCGGTGCGCGCGCCAGACCGGGCTGTCCACGTAGTGGTTGTCGTAGCGCTCGGCCGACTCCTTGATCTCCTCGACGCTCGCCTCGCCCCGGGCCACGCGGTCCAGCAGGCGGTAGTAGTCGAAGCGGCCCATGCCCGGCGTGAAGACGACCAGGGCGTCGGCGGAGCGGCCGGCCGCCGGGGCGAAGGCGTGGGGCATGCCGGGCGGCACGGCGAGGAAGTCGTTCTTCTCCAGCGTCACGACGGTCTCCCCCGTCAGCACCTCCAGCGCGCCGTCGAGGACGAAGAAGAACTCGGTGGCACGAGTGTGGAAGTGGGCCGGGGCGCCGGCCGTGCCCTCGGCGAGCGTGGCGCGGTTGCTGGTGAACGCACCGCCGGTGGTGTCCGAGTCCGCGAGGAGGGTGATCAGGGAGCCGGGGGCGTCGCTGAGGACGGTGGCCTCGGCGGCGCGGACGAGGACGGGGGCGGTGGCGGGGCTCTGGGACTCGGACACGGGGGGCTCCTCTGAAGTGCGGTGATGCGGTGCGTCGTTCGTTCTGAAGATCAATCTACGGGGCCGAGTGTCCAGGGCTGTGGTGCACTTTGCGCGCGAAATCGTGGGCCAATCGAGGGAGGCCGCCGGCCTCCGCCTCCGCCCCGCGCCGGCCCGCGGCGCCCGCCCGTGCGGGCACGCGGCCCCCGCCCGTGCTGGCTGTGGCGCCCGCCCACGCAGGGCCGTACCCCCGCCCTCGCCCGCACCGCCAATTCGCAATGACCACCGGCACTTTATGGAACCGCTCCGTCACCTGACGGAGTGAGAAAACCTCGCTTCACCTGCCACCCAGTTTTGCCGAGAATTGTTCACGGACGTGCCATGAACTCCCGGGTATGGAGGTTTCGATGGAAGGAAAAGTCGCTCTCGTCACCGGGGCGGCAGGCGGAATAGGAGAATCGGTCGTCCGCACGCTGGCAGAGAAGGGAGTCGCCGTAGCGGCGGTCGACAAGGACGAGGTCCGGCTGCGGGCCTGCGTCGAAAAGCTCACCGCGGACGGCCTGCTGGTGGAGGCATTCCCCGGGGACGTCACCTCCAGCCCGGAAGTGGAGGCGGTCGTCGACGCGGTCGAGCGCCGCCTCGGACCGCTGGACTACCTGGTCAACGCGGCCGGCGTGCTCCGGCTCTCCGAAGCGCGCCGGCTGACGGACGAGGACTGGAAGTTCACCTTCGCCGTCAATACCAGCGGCGTCTTCTTCGTCTCCCGCGCCGTCGTCAACCGCATGGTGCCGCGCGGCCGGGGAGCGGTGGTGACGGTCGCCTCGAACGCGGCCGGCACGGCGCGGGTGGAGATGGCGGCCTATTCGGCGTCCAAGGCCGCGGCCACGATGTTCACCAAGTGCATGGGACTGGAGGTCGCCAAACACGGGATCCGCTGCAATCTGGTGGCGCCCGGCTCGACCGAGACACCGATGCTCAGTGATATGTGGAAGGACGGGGACGCGGCCCGCAAGGCGTCGATCGAAGGCGTCGCGAGTTCGTACCGCGTGGGAATTCCGCTACGGAAACTGGCCCGCCCGGAGAATGTCGCCCAGGCGGTGGTGTTCCTGCTGTCCGACGCGGCGTCCCACATCACGATGCACGACCTGACGGTGGACGGGGGTGCGGCGCTGGGTGTCTGAACGGCACGCCCTCGAACCTTCGAGCGCCGTGCGGGCGGTTCGCCCGTACGGCGCTCGACTCGTATGTACGGCTCCTGAAAAACCGTGCCCGGATCCGGCCCCGGATCCGGCCCCGGGCACGGCAATGCGCACGCGCACGCAGACACGTCTGCCGCGACGGCCGATCGCCGTCGCGGCAGAAGAAGGCGGACGGGCCCCGGCGCTAGACGCCCCCGCTCCGGGCAGCCCCCACCACAGCCTCCGGCGGCACCTCACTGTGGACGGTTTCCGCACCGGCAGATGCAGAACCACCCCCGCTCCGCGCACCCCGCGCCCCGCGAGGCGACCGCAGCAGCACCGCCGACACCACCGCACTGGCCGCGAATGCCGCCGCCGCGATCAGCAGCGCGAAGGCGTACCCGGAGCTCGTCGCCGAGCCGATGCCCTCCCCCGCGTCCCGCAAGCTGCTCGCGTGGGCCGTGGCCAGGGAGACGAGGACGGCCAGGCCGACCGTGGGGCCGACCTCCATCGCCGTGTTGACGACGCCGCCGGCGAGCCCGGAGCGCTCGTCCTCGACGTCCTCCACCGCGACGACGGTCGACCCGGAGAAGACACACGCGATGCCCACGGGGAAGACGATGAGGCCGGCGAGCAGCGTGCCCGCGTAGGCGCTGTCCGCGCCCAGCTGCCCGATCAGCACCAGCCCGGCGGCCGAGACGAGCAGCCCGCCCACCGTGACCGCACGGCCCCCGAAGCGCCCGATCAGCCGCCCGGCCAGCATCCCGGTGACGACCTGCGCCGCGCTGAAGGGCAGGAAGGCCGCGGACGTCAGCAGCGGGGAGGCGTTGCGCACCTCCTGGAAGTACAGGGACAGCAGGAAGAAGATCGTCGACATTCCGGCCGAGCCGATGAAGACGGCCCACAGGGCCGTGGCCCGGTGCCGCCGCGCCAGGAACCCCAGGGGCACCAGCGGGTGCGACACCCGCAGCTCGACCGCCACGAACGCGGCGAGCAGCAGCACCCCGGCCGTGATCGGCCCCCACACGACGCCCGCGCCCCAAGGCCGCTCGCCCGCCTCCACGAGCCCGTAGCTCATGACGGTCAGCCCGGCCGTGACCAGCACCGCGCCCGGCACGTCCAGCCGCACCCGCACCGGATCCGGCCCCGCGGGCAGCACCCGCCGCGCCGCGGCCACGGCGAGCAGCGACACCGCCACGGGCACCACGAACGACCACCGCCACGACACCCACGTCGAGACCGTCCCGGACAGCAGCATCCCCGCCGTCGCCCCGAAGCCGGCCAGCCCGCCCCACACCGCGAGCGCCCGCGCGTGCCGGGCCTCTTCGGGGTAGAGGGAGCGGACGAGGGACATGGCGGCGGGTGCCGCGAGCGCCGCCCCGACGCCCTGCACGAAGCGGCCACCGAGGAGGAAGGCGAAGCCGGGGCCGAGCCCCGCGGCCGCGGAGGCCAGCCCGAAGACGGCGGCCCCGGCCACCAGCGCCCGGCGCCGCCCCATGAGATCCGCCAGCCGCCCGCCCAGCATCAGCAGGCCGCTGAACGACAGCCCGTACGCGGCGCTGACCAGCGTCAGCTGCGCACCGGACAACCCGAGGTCGTGCTGGATCGCCGGCAGTGCCGGCGACAGCATCGTGATGGCCAGGATCAGAACGACCTGCACGGCGCCCAGCAGGGCGAAACCGCGTCCGGTGCGCGCGACCGCGCCCGGAGCCGGTGCGTAACCGGAGGACATGGCTTCCCTCTTTCCGTCTTTCCGTGCTCTCTCTACGGCTTCTACGGCTTCTACGGCTTGCCCTGGATGTCGTTCGCTCGCCTGCCCGCACACACCTCCGTACGTACCTCCGTACGAAGGAGGGGAGGCCTCACCCCCGCCCCGGCAGCCTCACCGACTGCTCGTGCCGGAACACGTCCCTCGGGTCCCACCGCGCCTTGACCGCCTGCAGCCTGCGGTAGCTCCCCTTGAAGTACAGCTCGTGCCACGGCACTCCGGACCCGTTCCACCGCGCCGTGTTCAGGTCGGCGTCCGCGTAGTTGACGAAGCAGCCGTCCGTCACGTCCCCCGGTCCGGGCACGCCCCCGGACGCCGCGTAGACGTCCTGGTAGAACTCGCGGATCCAGGTCAGGTGCCGCTCGTCGTCCGCGGCGTCCTGCCAGAAGGTGATGTAGTGCAGCTTCATGACGGAGTCCCGCTGCGGCACCGCCGTCTCCGCCGGGCCGACCGCGTTCACCCGGCCCCCGTACGCGCTGATCATGACCACGGACATGGGCCCGGAGAAGTCGTCGCGGGTCAGGTGCCGGTAGAAGGCCTTGAGCTGGTCCTCCGGGAACCCCTTCCGCATGTACGCGGACTTGGCCTTGAACCGGGTCGTGGTGTCGGGCGCGGTGAAGCCCGGCCAGGACGTGGTGGCGTGCAGCCAGGAGATCGTCCGCCGGTCGTCCACCCGGTGGCGGACGCCCACGCCCTGCGAGACGGCGGCCAGGAAGGCGTCCAGGAGCCCGGACGCGTCCGGCACGGACGCGTCGATCTGCGTCGTCATGGAGAACGACCCGGCGGACTTGTGCGTCGGCTTCAGCTGGCTGAACAGGCTCGCGTACGGGGAGCCGGGCGCGCTGTTGCGCTCGCACCACCGGCCGTAGTTCCGCAGGATCGTGGTGAACGCCGCCTCGGTCATCCCCTCCCACGGCCAGGTGACCGTGGAGACGTGCACCTCGGACGGCGGCTGCGGCAGCAGCCCGGCCGGGTCCGCCCCGCCGGCCCCCGGCGACCGCATCAAGTACCGCGTGACCACTCCGAGCGCGCCTCCGCCCGCGCCCGTGTGCGCCCACAGCAGCTCACGGTTGGGGTCGTTCTCCTCCCGCGTGGCGACCACCTTCCGGGCGGTGCCGTTCGCGTCGACGACGACGGCCTCGATCCCGTACAGGTGGTCCACGACGAGACCGTGCAGCCGGGACAGCGCGCCGTAGCCGCCGCCCACGATGTGCCCGCCCGCGCCCACCGAGGGGCAGGTGCCGCCGGGCACGGTCACGCCCCAGCCCCGGTACAGGGCGCGGTAGGCGTCCCCCAGGCGGGCGCCGGGCTCGATGAAGAAGGCGCGCCGGCCGGCGTCGTAACCGATGCGGTCCATGGAGCCCGTGTCGATGACGAGCCGTACGTCGTCCGTGGTCACGAAGTTCTCGTAGCAGTGGCCTCCGCTGCGCACGGCGGGCTTCCGGCCGGTGTCGACGGCCTCCTGGACGGCCGCGAGCACGTGGTCGGCCGACCCGACGAGGCGTACGGCGTCGGGCGTGCCGACCCAGCGGCGGTTGGCGCCCCAGACCAGGTCGGCGTAGCGCCGGTCGGAGGGCCGGACGGTCACCGGCCCGAAGCCGGCCGCCTCGGCGCCCGCGCCGGTGCCGGGACCGCTGCCGGTGCCGGTGCCGGTTCCCTCGGCCAGGGCCGTCGCCGCCGGGCCGCCCAGCGCCGCCGCCGCACCCACGGCGGCGGCACCGGCGACGACCTGGCGGCGGGAGTACGCCCTGGTGCCGTGCTCACGCATCGCCGGCCCCCTGCAGGGCGGTGGCGTTGCGCCGCAGCACCGCCGTCATGGCGTCGAGGGTCGCGGCGAAGTCGGAGTCGAGTTCGTGGAGGTAGGAGTTCTCGCGCAGCACGGCCGAGGACGGAGCCTCGGTCAGGGTGATGCTGAGGGTGAGGGTGAGGTCGCCGTCCTCGTCCTCGCCCACCTGGTTGGTGATCACCGCGAGGTCGGAGGAGTCCGCGTGCCGGAAGGTGATGCGGCCGGCGGCCTCGTCCGGCGTGACGCGCTGGACGAGCAGCCGCGAGCCGCGCCGGGCCTCGCGCAGGAACCCGTCCTCGTAGCGCTCCAGGACCCGGCACTCGGTGATGGCGGGCACGTAGCCGACGGGGTTCTCCGCCTTGTGCAGCAGGACGCGCCACAGCTGCTCGCGCGTGGTGCCCGGGGTTCCGGTGATAACGCCGGCGTCTGCAGTGTCCACGGTGTCCGCGGCGGTGTCGACCTTGCGGGTCCACGAAAGCGTAATCATGCGTTCTCCTGCGGGCGGCGGGGGCAGCGGGGGGCGGCGGGCAACAGGGAAGGGAAAAGGGGCTCGGCGTAAAGCCGGTCAGTGGGAGTCTTCGCCGCATTCCGGAGCCCGGTCAAAGCCCTTCCCGCTACTGCGTCAGGTGCCGCGGACCGCCCCCGACCGCGCCCTTTCCACCTGACGAAGTGCGCCGCGCGCATATTCGCCCGGCGCCCGACTCCCCTGATGCTGGAGGCAGTTGACACGACCCCCACCGGCATCCGACCCGGCATCCGGCCCGGCAGTCGCAGAAACAGGAGAGACGCGATGTCCAAGCGATTCACAGGCAAAGTTGTCCTGGTCACCGGGGGCGGCGAGGGCATCGGCCGCGCTGCCGCCTTTGCGTTCGCACGTGAGGGAGCCGAGGTCGTGGTCGCCGGCCGGCACCCGGAAATGCTGCACGACACCGTTGAGGAGATCAAGGCACTCGGCGGCAGCGCCAGTTGCGGAATTGCCGACGTGACCCACCACGGCGAGGACGGCGGGACGTCCGACGCGGAGGCGATCGTGGCCGCCGTCGTCGAACGGCACGGCCGGCTGGACGTCGCCTTCAACAATGTCACCGAACTCGGCCCGAACCAGCCGGTGGCGGAGATCTGCGAAAGCGTCTGGGGCGAAACCCTGGCCGCCAATCTGACCGGCGTGTGGCTCTCCATGAAGCACGAGATCGCGCACATGGAGCGCAACGGCGGCGGCGTGATCGTGAATACGGCCAGCAACATCGGCAGCCAGGGCATGCTGCCGGGCCTGGGCGCGTACGCCGCGTCGAAGGCCGCGGTGAGCACCCTCACCCAGACCGCCGCCCGCGAATACATCGGCAAGGGCATCCGGATCAATGCCATCAGCCCGTGCCCGCTGGGCCGCGGCGCCAAGGTGGAGGAGATCGCCGACACCGTGCTGTGGCTCGCCTCCGACGAGGCGTCCTACGTCGTCGGCCACGACCTGGTCCTGGACCGCAAGACCGCCGCCTGACCGCCGGCCGACCGCCGTTCGGCTGCTGCCTGACCACCGTCTGACGGCTCCGAGAGCCCCCGCGTCACCGAGAGGACTGCGAGAGACGACATGGCCAACATCCTTATCGCCGGGGGCGGCATCGGCGGTCTCGCGGCCGCCGTGTCCGTGGCCCGCCAGGGGCACCGGGCGACCGTGCTGGAGCGCAGCGACGTCTTCGGCGAGGTCGGCGCCGGCATCCAGCTCGGCCCCAACGCCTTCCACGCCCTCGACCGCCTCGGCGTGGGCGCCGAGGTCCGCGCGCGGGCGGTGCTCATCGACGAGCTGCAGTTCATGGACGGCACGACGGGCGAGCGCATCACCCGCATGCCGCTCACCGGCGCCTACCGGGAGCGCTTCGGCAACCCGTACGCCGTCGTGCACCGCGGCGACCTCTACCAGGCGCTGCTCGACGCCTGCCGCGCCCACCCCGCCGTCACCCTCCTCGGCGGCCACTACGTGGTGCGCTACGAGCAGGACGCGACGGGCGTCACCGCCGTCACCTGCACCGGGCGCTCCTTCCGCGGCGACGTGCTGATCGGCGCCGACGGGATCCGCTCGGCCGTGCGCCGGCAGCTCGTCGGCGACGGCGAGCCGCGGGTGTCGGGCCACACCATCTACCGCTCGGTGATCCCCATGGAGCAGGTGCCCCAGGAGCTGCGCTGGAACAGCGTGACGCTGTGGGCCGGGCCCAAGTGGCACTTCGTGCACTACCCCATCGCGGGCGGCAAGTGCCTCAACCTGGCGGCCACCCGGGACGACGCGGCCACCGATCCGGTGGCGGGGCTGCAGGTGCCGGCCGAGGACGTGATCGCCGAGTTCCCCGAGCTGGGCCACGCCGCGCGGCGGCTGCTGGAGCTCGGCCAGGGCTGGCGGGCGTGGGTGCTGTGCGACCGCGACCCGGTGGCGGACTGGACGGACGGCCGCGTGACGCTCCTGGGCGACGCCGCGCACCCCATGCTGCAGTACGCCGCGCAGGGCGCGTGCATGGCGCTGGAGGACGCGGTGCTCCTCGGCGAGCTGCTGCAGGGCGCGGAGCCGGGCGAGGCCTCCCTCGGGCGGCGGCTGGAGAAGTACAACGCGGCGCGCTGCGAGCGGACCTCGCGCACGCAACTGGTGGCCCGGGAGATGGGCAGGCAGCTGTACCACCCGGCGGGGGACGCGGCCCGCGCGCGCAACCGGATGCTCTGCTCCCTCACCACGGACGAGATGTACGACAAGGTCGACTGGCTGCACGCGGGCGTGCGCTGACGGCGCGGGCCGGGCACACGCAACGGACGCCCCCGGGGTAACCGGGGGCGTCCGTCGCGTGGGGGACTGCGATCCGGGCTGGACGGATCAGTGATGGATCAGTGGCCGTGGTGCCCGTCGTCGTGGTGACCGTAGCCGTGGTGGCCGTTGTCGTGGTGGCCGTAGCCGTGACCGCCGTAGCCGTGGTGGTCGTGACGGTCGTGGTCGTGACGGTCCCAGTCGTCGTGACGACCCTCGTGGCGGTGGTGGCCGCCGTGGTGGCGCTCGCTGTTCCAGGAGCCGTTGCCCGAGATGATCGGGATCTCGTCCAGGATGTGCGACAGCGGGTCGTCCCCGTCGCTGATCGTGGAGTTCTCCGTGCAGGACTGCTGCTGCTGCGAGGAGAGGATCGGGATGTCCTGGAGACCGATGTTGATCAGGGCGAGCAGCGACTGGGCGCCGAGCTTGCCGATGCCGATGCACGGCTTGTTCAGCGAGCCGTTGATCAGCCCCATCTGCGGGCTCATGTAGCCGCCCGTCCAGGTGTTTCCGTACATCTGGCCCGCACCGTTGGCGTTCGCAACGTCCTGACCGTCGCCGACGGCCATCGCGGGGGTCGCCGACACGCCGGCCGCGGAAGCCACGAGGGCGGTCGTGGCCACTACTTTCTTGATCACGCTTGATTCCTCGTTCTGGCTCGACGAATTGCGGGAGCTCTCTGCCTAACTCGGGAATTTCCGTGAGGTTATTACCCGGCCCGCCCCTTCACCCCATCGGCCCAGCGAGCTGCGTCACTACCGGAGAATCCGGGAAAGGGAAAGCCCCCTGCAGCGGGGCCCGCACACCCGCCGCAGGGGACTCATGCACCGGTGGCTCAGTGACCGCCGTGGCCGAAGCCGTTGTGACCGTTGTGACCGAAGCCGTTGTGGTCGCCGTGACCGCCGTGGCCGTGGCCACCGCCGCTCTTGTTTCCGGAACCGTTGCCCGAGATGATCGGGATCTCCGACAGGATGTGCGACAGCGGGTCGTCCCCGTCGCTGATCGTGGAGTTGTCGGTGCACTGCTGCTGCTGCTGCGACGTGAGGATCGGCACGTCCTGGACACCGATGTTGATGAGCGCCAGCACCGACTGGATACCGAGCTTGCCGATGCCCAGGCAGGGCTTGTTCAGCGTGCCCTGGATCAGGCTCATCTGCGGGCTTTCCTTGCCGCCGGTGTGCGTGTTGCCGTAACCGGTCTTCGCGGCGTTGCCGTTGGCGACGTCCTGGTCGTTCCCGATAGCCATCGCGGGGCCGGAGATGGTGCCGACCGCGGACACCGCGAGGGCGGTCGTGGCAATTACCTTCTTGAGCACGTCCTAAGCCTTTCGATCGTGTAGCGCCCCCACTGGGAAAGCGTTCTGAATAACTCCGGCCTTATACAGAGGTTCCGGGGTTTCACTCATTCGAGCCAGTGGGGTCGCCGCACGCAGGAAAGCCGGAAGAATTACTGCCCGACAAACGAAAAGGCGGCGTGCGGTCATACCGGTGGGGCCGGAGCGGGCCCGTCAGAAGGCGGCGTCGACGGGCCGCGCCGCCGCGGCCCCGGCGTCCGGCTCCGCCCCGGGTCCCGCCACGGGCGCCGCTCCCGGGCCCGCTTCCGGCCCCGCAGCCATCATCGGCTCCATCGCCGTCTCCATCGCCTCGTACAGCGCCTGCTCGCTCTGCACGCCCAGCAGGATCTGCCCGTCGCCGATCCTGAACACCGGTGGCGTCGGGACGCCGTGGCGTCGCAGCCGGTGCAACTCGCCGCGCAATTCCTCGGCTTCCTCCGAGCCTTTCGCCAACGCACCTGCGCCGCCCGGCCCGAGGTCCACCCCGCACTCCTCGGCGATCTCCCGCAGGGTCTCCTCGCCGGCGATGTGCAGGCCGTCGGTGAAGTGTGCACGGAACAGCCGTTCGACGACGGGCTCGGCCAGGCCCTGCTCCGCGGCGCGGCCGATGAGCAGGTGGGCACGGAAGCTGCCGGTGGCGACGGCGCGGTCGTAGCGCAGTTCCAGCCCGTCGCGGGCGGCCTGCCAGGTGAAGATCTCGGCCTGGGTCGCGGCGTACGGGCCGAGCATCCGCTCCAGCACGGGCATCAGGGGCTGCGGGCTGTCGGAGGCGGCCGGGGCGATCTCGTAGGGACGGAAGGTGATCGTGACGCCGGCGCCCCGGGTGCGCATCCGGTCGGCGGCGCGGACCAGCCGCGTGTAGCCGATGTAGGAGTGGACGCAGATCACGTCCAGGACCATGTCCGCCTTCACCGTCACCGTTCGGATCCCCCCTCCGATGCCCGCCGACCACACACTTGCCGGTCGGTTGGCTAGTTAGGGAGAACGTAAGACGCGCCCTGTGGGCCGTCAAGCACGTATGTCAAGGAATGGGTGGCGATGCACACCTCACGGGGTGTCCGGGGAACGATGCTGACGCGGCCCATGTCGGCCGCCTCTATGGCCACTTGGCCACCACGCGACCATCCTGACCACGACAATGTACGTATTGCGTGTCGGTGGTGTCGCGGTCGGCCGCTGCACCCTCCGCCGGGGGCTCTTTCTGCGGCATGATCTCCACTCCCCCTGGCGCGTGCGGAGGCGGACCGGCACGTCCACTTGCTTGCAGGCGCGGTCAGTTGGGATCGGCAGGAAGGAAGGCTGTCGGCTAACCGGGCGTCAAGTAGGTTCGGCTGGGGGGCGACAGGTTCACGACAACGGCAGGAGAGACCCATGGGCAGCACCCCTCAGGCGCGCAGGAGCGACACCCGGGAGCGCATCCAGAAAACGGCCCTGGACCTCTTCGTCTCGCGTGGTTACGAGAAGACGTCGCTACGGGAGATCGCCGAGGAGCTCGGCGTCACGAAGGCGGCGCTGTACTACCACTTCAAGACGAAGGAGGACATCCTCGGCGCGATCTCCCGGGATCTGGGCAGGCCGGTCGACGAACTCATCGCCTGGGCCGAGGAGCAGCCGGCCACGATGGAGACCAAGCGGGAGCTGCTGCGGCGCTACAGCGTGGCCCTCGGGGCCGCGATGCCGATCTACCACATCCTGCAGGAGAACCAGGCGACGCTGCGGGACCTGGCGATCGGCCAGGAGCTGCGCGACCGGGTCACCTCGATCTCGCGGCTGATGCACGCGGGCGACCTGGCGTTCGACTGCCACGCGCGCGTGGCGAGCGCGGTGATGACGGTCCACTTCGGCGCCTTCACGCCCGACGCCCTGGGCGGCACGCGCGAGCAACGCCGCGAGGCGCTCCTGGACGTCGCCCTGGAAACACTGGCGGGGGTCCGTTCCCCAACCCCCGAAACGGTCCCCGCCTCCAGCGGCTGACACTCCCGGGGCAGCAGTCCCGGCACCGGCCTGTCCGGGCCGAACCCTCCGCCGCAACGGCGCGCAGCCGAGACGGCGCACCCCGGCGGTGCCAGGCCGGCCCCGGCCGCCGCTCCGGCGCCGCGTGCCGCACCCGCACAAACCCTCCGCCGCAACGGCGCTCAACCAACACGACGTATCCCGGCGGTGCCAAGCCAAGCCCGGGCATGGCTCGGACGGCACCGCCGGACGGCGCCGCCGCCGCGGCGGGCGACGTGTCCTAAGCCGCCCCCACCGGCTCCAGCGCGGCAAGCGCCCTCGCTCCGCGGCCCGGGGCCATGTCCAGCCGGGCCAGGACCGCCGGCACGGCGACGGAGGGCATCAGGTGTTCGTAGAGGACGATCGCGCGCCGCTCCAGGTCCGCGCGGTCGGACAGCGACTGCGACAGCGCGTTGATCCCCCCGAACGCCCCGACGATCAGTTCGGCGACCTCCCACGGCACGACGTCCGGTAAGACCTCCCCCCGCTCCTTGCCCTCCACCAGGAGCCGGGTGTGCAGCTCGGTCCACCCCGTGAAGGGCCCGCTGCGGTGGAGCGCGGGCGAGCCGTGCTCCATCGTCAGCCGTACGCTCCCGCGCAGCACGGGGTCCACGAGCAGCTGGTGCGAGAAGACCATGCCGAGGTCGACGAGCCGCTGCATCCGGCAGCCCCCGGGCAGGTCCAGCAGCGCGGACGTCGCCTCGGCCTGGGCGTCGATGACGGCGTGCGCGAGGTCCTCCTTCGAGGGGAAGTGGAAGTACAGCGCCCCCTTGGTCACCTCCGCCCGCGCCAGGATCTCGTTGATCGTGGCGGCGTCGTAGCCCCGTTCGTCGAACACCACCGCGGCCGCTTCCAGGATGTTCTGTCGAGTCCTGATCGCACGGTCCTGCTTGGCCACGGCACGCCTCCGGGTCGATGGGGCCGCGCACCGCTGCGCGCGGTGCGGGGCTGGGCATCCAGCGGCCGCAGCCGGTACCGGGAGCGCCCGCGGCGTCGAGCGTATGCAGCACACCGGCGTCAAGGGAGGAGAGCGAACAAGCCAACGTGCGCCTCCACCATGTGCCTCCCGTCCAGCGTGTATCTATGGACGGAGCGAGGGAGCCGAGCCGAGCCAGCGGAGGGAGCGCGCCGGCGATGAGTCTCACCGGAACCGCCTTCTTCGCCGCGCTGGCCGCGGCGACTGTCTGCACCGTGCTGGCCACGCTGTTGCTCTGGGCACGCATCCCGGGCCCCGCCCCCGTCCGCTGGGCCTCGCGCGTCGTGCTCATCGGGCTCTGCCAGGCCACCGCCATCTGCGTCGTCGCCGCCTGGATCAACACCAGCTACGGCCTCTACGCCTCCTGGGACGACCTGCTGGGGCGCACCGGCGGCGGCCCCGTAGCGATGCCGGGCCCGCCGCCCGAGCGCGCCCGCTTCCTGCGCGGCGACGCGGGGATGCGGCAGACGTACGTCCGGGGGCCGCACTCGGCGCTGTCGGGCCAGGTGATGGTGTGGACACCCCCTCAGTACGACGACCCGCGCTTCCGCCGCTCCTCCTTTCCGGTGGTGATGCTGCTGCACGGCGTGCCCGGCTCTCCGCAGTCGTGGCTGGAGCAGGGCCACATGCCGGGGGACTACGCGAAGCTGCTGCAGTCGGGGGCGAGCCGCCCGTTCATCCTGGCCGTGCCGGTCATCGATCCCGGCGGGATGGACACGGACTGCTCCGACATCCCCGGGCACAAGGTCGCCACCTGGCTCTCCCGGGACGTGCCGGACCTGATCCGGCATCACTTCCGCACCGCGAAGGATCCCCGCTCGTGGGGCCTGCTCGGCATCTCGACCGGCGGCTACTGCGCGGCGAAGCTGCCCCTGCAGTACCCGAAGGTCTTCGGGGCGGGCGCCGCCCTGGACCCCGATCCGCTCACGGGCGCGCAGGGCGCGCTGCCCGACCCCGGGCTGCGCGAGCGCAACAGCCCGACGTGGCTGGTGGCGCACACCGACCACGCCGGCGTCGGGCTGTTCCTGGCGACGTCGCGGCAGGACCGCGCGAGCCCGCCCTGGCTCATCGAGCAGTTCCGGCAGGCGGCGCTCGGCAGCGGCGTGCGGCTGCGGACCATGGTGGCTCCGGCCGGCGGGCACAACTACCACACCTGGATCTCCATGTACCCGGCCGCGTTCTCCTGGCTGAGCGAGGAGCTGAGCGGTCCGGAACAGTCGGAGCAGGCCGACCGGACGGCCGGACAGATGGACGACCACATGGACGACCGCACGGACGACCGCACGGACGACCGCACGGACGACCGCACGGACAACCGCACGGACAACCGCACGGACGACCGTAAAGACAACCGCACAGCCGACCGGCGCTAGTTGTTCACATCCTGCGGAAACGTCATTTGCTTGCCCATCCACTCCAGCGTCGGCCCGACCTCACGCCGCCACGTCGTGAAGTTGTGGCTCCCCGACGGAAGAATGATCTTCGCCGCCGTCATCGGCTCCTTGACGGCCTTGAGGAACTTCTCCGTCTCCTTGAAGTTCTTCTCGCCTTCCTTGCTGCTGGTGACGAGCACCGAGACGCGCGGGACCGGCAGGTTCTTCAGCCGCCAGATCAGATCGTGCTCGCGCTTGTTCTTCTCGCCCTCCTCGCCGTCACCGAAGAGGTTTCCCGTGGTCAGATCGTTCTTGATCTTGTAGTCGGCCGAGAGGGCGCCCGCCACCGGATACGTTCCGGGCTGCCGCATGGCGAGTTCCAGCGCGCACGTGCCGCCCGAGGAGTAGCCCATGACGCCCCACGCGCTGGCTTCGTGGCCGACGCGGTAGGCGCTCTTCAGGGCCTCGGGCAGGTCCTTGGTGAAGTAGGTCTCCGCCTGCGGGCCGCCGGGGACGTCCACGCACTCGGTGTCGCGCGGCGGCGCGATCGTCGGCCGGACCATCACGATCACGGTCGGCTGCATCCGGCGCTCGGTGATCAGCTCGCTCGCCGTCTTCGGCACCCGCAGGAAGTGGGAGAGGTTCGTGATGCCGCCGGGGTAGCCGCTGATGGCAATGATCACGGGGAAGCGCTGCCGCTTGTACTGCTCCTGGAAGTACTGCGGCGGCAGGTAGACGAACGCCGGCTCCACGACGCCCGCGCGGCGGGCGACGAGCCGCACCGACTCCACCGCGCCGACCTTCTCCTTCGGCCCCTGCGGGATGTCGGTCCTGTCGATGCCCTCCGTGCCGGTGTGCTTCACGAGCCCGCCCTTGCCCGCGTCGACCGCCGCGGCGTTCGGGCCACCGCCGCTCTCGACGCCCTGGGTGACCTGCCCCGGCGCCCGGTCGTACTTGCCGATCAGCTCGCTCCACGAGCCGTAGAAGCTGTTCTCGGCGTTCACCGCGAGCAGCACCGAGGACATGATCGTCAACTGAGTGACCAGGATCGCGCCGAGCCGTCCGAGCAGGGGCAGTACGCCGCGCCCGGAGAGCCGCGGCCAGAGCCAGAGGGTGAGACCCACACACACCACGGCGACGAACACCACCGTGTACAAGAGCGACCTGCTGGTCAGGCCCATGCGTCTCTCAACCCCCTGCCCCTGTGGTGGGTACTTGTGTTCGGTAAAGCGATACTCACCGATGAAGAGGCCGGAATGGGTGGACAGGGTTGCCCTGGACCGATTTCTTACCCTGCTCTTGTCCCGCCCGTGGCCTGTCCGCCCCCTGCCGTTACCGTCCCGGAAACCGTGCGCGCCGGCGGCGGGTGGGTACGGGTTCAGCTGGGCAAGAAGGGCGCATGGGTGACGTCTTCCTTCGCAGGCTGAGCCGCTGGCAGGCCGACCAGTACCGCGACCAGCTCGCGGATCTGCACGTCACGGCGTACGCACGACCGCACGTCGGCCACGGGGGCCCGGCCGGGGGGCCCGGGAGCGAGCCGCGCGTGGAGCCCTTCCACAGCCGCGACCGCTTCCGCGAGCGGCTCGCCGAGCACTCCGCGCGGCCGGGCTTCGACCTGGTGGTCGCGGACGCCGGCGGCCCGGTGGGCTGCGCGTACGGCTATCCGCTCGCGCGCGACAGCGCCCGGTGGCAGGGCTTCCTCGGCCCCGTCCCCGACGAGCTGGAGGAGCAGACGGCCGCCGGCCGGGTCTTCGCCGTCGCCGAGCTCGTGGTCGCGCCCCGCCACCGCCGCCAGGGCATCGGCCGGCGGCTGCACGACCGGCTGCTGTCCGGCAGCGGCGCGGCGCTCGCGGCGCTGGTCATGGGCCCCGCGGACGCGCACGCCCCGGAGGCGGAGGCCGCCCGCCGCGCGTGGGGCTGGCAGCGGGCGGGGCAGGTGCGCCCGCCCGCGGCGGGGGACGTGGGGGACGCCCTGGAGGTCTTCGTCCGGCCGCTGCGCCGCTGACCCGGAGGTTCATGCTCCGAGTGGCGTGAAAACGCTGTCCGCGCCGTCCGTTCCTGACGCGGCGTGAACTCCCGTGGCCCCAAGTGGGCGTAGGACCCGTCCCCCGTGCGTGGGGCGGCCGGGAGTGCCTCGCGAGGGTCTGAGCATGCGGGGAATAGGGGGGCGGCTAGCCTTACGTCACCGTCCCCCCGGGGGACGTATACCCGCAACACGGACATTTCATAGCTCCCGAGACACGTGAAGGACTACTCCACATGGGCATTCGGAGTCTGCTGCGGAACGCGTTCGGCCGGTCCAGGACAGCGGCGGCCGAACGAGACGACGCGAGCCTGCCCCAGCAGAGCGCGCCGCCTTCCGTGCCCGCGCCCTCGCAGGAGCCCGAGCCACGGGCCGCCTCCGGCGAGGCGCGCACGGAGTCCCGTGACCCATCCCTTACGGAATCCCGCCCCGATCCGGTTGTGGCCCGCCCGCGGGTCTCCGCGGAGACGCCCGAGGCGGCAGCCGCCACCGGCGAGCCGGAGACCACCGAGCCGGCGGCCGTTGGGTCCGCCGGGTCGAAGGCCACCGAGCCCCCGCCCGCGCCGGTACCGCCCCAGCAGGCCGACGACGGATCCCGGACCACCGGCCTGACCGGCGACCCGATCGCCGAACCGGCGGCCGTCGAACCGACGCCCGCCGAGCCCCACCGCGTACCCGTGCCGCCGCAGCAGGGCAACGACGGAGCCCAGATCGCCGCCCCGGCCGCCGAACCGACGCCCGCCGAGCCCCTCCCCGCGCCCGTGCCGCCGCAGCAGGGTGGCGGCGGAGGCCGGACCGACGGGCCGGTCGGCGAGCCGGACGGGGGCACGATCCCCGACCCCGGTCCGCTGGAGCCGCACGTGCCGCCGCGGCCCGGCCCCACCCCCGGTCCGCGCCCGGGCCCGGGACCGATGCCGCCGGAGCCCAGCCCGGAGCCCGAGCCGCAGCCCACGCCGGTGCCCACGCCCAAGCCCATCCCCGAGCCGGAGCCCGTCCCGCCGGTCGACCCCGAGCCGGTGCCCGAGCCGGCCCCCGGCCCGGACCCGGTCCGCAAGCCGGAGCCCGCGCCGGGCCCGGTGCCGGAGCCCGCCCCGGCCTTCCCGCCGCGCGACGAAGCCCCGGCGGAAACCGTCTCCGCACAGGCAGCCTCCGCACAGGCGGCCTCCGCACCGACCGTCCCTGCGCAGGCCGCCCCGGCACAGGCCGTTCCCGCGCAGACCGTGCCCGCCCAGGGCACCCCTGCGCAGAGCCCCGCCATCAGCCTGACGAAGGTGGAGAAGTCCGCTCCCGGACTGGTGAGCCTCTACAAGGCCGCCGGCGTCTCCCTGGAGAAGCAGGGCCTGACCGGGCAGCGCGCGGCCGTCTACCTCGTCCTCGACCGCTCCGGCTCGATGCGCGAGTTCTACAAGAACGGCACGGTGCAGCACCTCGCCGAGCAGGCCCTCGGCCTGTCCGCCAACCTGGACGACGACGGCACGGTCCCGGTCGTCTTCTTCTCGACGGACGTCGACGGCGTGGCCGAGATCGACCTCGGCAACTACGAGGGACGCATCGGGGAACTGCACTCCTCCATGGGCCACATGGGCCGCACCAACTACCACTGGGCGATGGAGGCGGTGATCGAGCACTACAGGAAGTCCGGCTCGACCGCCCCCGCGTTCGTCATCTTCCAGACGGACGGCGGCCCGTACAGCAAGCCGGCCGCGGAACGCGCCCTGTGCGAGAGCGCGAACCTGCCGATCTTCTGGCAGTTCGTCGCCTTCGGCGACCCGGAGGGCAAGGGCTTCGACTTCCTCCGCAAGCTGGACGACCTCCCCGTGCCGGAGAAGCGCGTCGTCGACAACGCGGGCTTCTTCCACGCGGGCCGCGACCCGAAGTCGCTGACGGCCGCCCAGCTCTACGCGGAGCTGATGGTGGAGTTCCCGGACTGGCTGAAGGAGGCCCGGGCGGCGGGCATCGTCAAGGACTGACCTTGCGGTGAGCGGACGGAGGGCCCGGGGCGGAACACCGCCCCGGGCCCTCCGTCTACCGCCCCGGCTCCGGTATCTCCACCGTCACCCGCAGCCCCCCGCCCCGGTTCGGCACGGCCCAGGCCCGCCCCCCGTGCGCGCGGGCGATCGACTGGACGATGGACAGGCCCAGGCCCGTGCCGCCGGAGAGCCGTTCCTTGCCGCGCCCCCGCCGGAACGGCTCGAAGAGGGCCGGGATGTCCGCCGCGGCCACGACCGGGCCGGTGTTGCGCACCACCAGCCGGCCCGGCTCGACCAGCACGTCCACGTCGCCGCCGCGGTGGTTGTACTCCACCGCGTTCCGCAGCAGGTTCCCGGCCAGCTGCCCCAGCAGCACCCGGTTGCCCCGCAGGGGCGCCCGCTCGCTGCGCACGGACAGCCGCACCCCGGCCCGCTCCGCACGGCCCGCGACGGCGCCGGTCTCCTCCGCGACGACGTCGGCCAGGTCGAGCGGGTCGCGGCGCTCCAGGCCGCGGTCGCTGCGGGCGAGCAGGAGCAGGCCGTCGATGAGGCGTTCGGAGCGGCGGTTGGCCTCCAGCAGCGTCGTCCGCACGTGGGCCAGTTCGTCCGGGGACGGATCCCCGTCCAGCCCCACCTGGATCGCCGTGCGCTGGACGGCCAGCGGCGTGCGCAGCTCGTGCGAGGCGTTGGAGATGAAGCGGCGCTGGCTCTCGAAGGCGCCCTGGACGGGGCGCAGGCAGCGGCCCGCCGTCCACCACCCCACGCCGACCGCCAGCAGCGCCGTCACGAGCAGGGCCGCGGCCGACCACATGACCATCTGCTGGGAGGCGGCGGCGCTGACGTCGCCGGAGATCCGGTACGCCGTCCACGTGTTCACCGTCTCCCCGGGCCGGACGAGCTCGACCGGCACGGCCTGCCGCGCGATCGTCGTCGCCCGCTCCCGGGTGCCGGCGCGCGAGAGCAGGTTCACGGTGAGCAGGAGGGCCCCGCCGAGCACGAGGAAAATCCCGCCGAAGGCGACGGCGATGCGCGTACGGGCCGTGAGGAACGGCCGCCTCACCGGTTTCACAGCGCGTACCCCACGCCCTGCACCGTGCGGATCAGCGCCGGCTCCCCGAGCTTGCCGCGCAGCTTGCTCATGGCCACGCGCACCGCGCCCGTGAACGGGTCGGCGTGGGCGTCCCACGCGCGCTCCAGCAGCTCCTCCGCGCTGACGACCGCCCCGTCCGCCTCCAGCAGCAGCTGCAGGATGGCGAACTCCTTGGGCGAGAGGTCCAGGTCCCGGCCTTCGCGGTCGGCGGTCCGCCGCACCGTGTCGAGCCGCAGCCCGGCCTTCTCCAGCAGCGGCGGCGCCGGCCGGGCGCTGCGCCGCCGCAGCGCGCGCACCCGCGAGATCAGCTCGGGGAATTCGAACGGCTTGGGCAGGTAGTCGTCGGCGCCCAGGTCCAGCCCCGCCACCCGGTCCTCCATCGAGCCGGCGGCGGTGAGCATCAGGATGCGGGTGCGGGAGCCGTCGGCGACGAGGTGCCGGGCGACGTCGTCGCCGTGGACGCGCGGCAGGTCGCGGTCGAGGACCACGACGTCGTAGTCGTGGAGGGAGAGGTAGGCGATGGCGGCGTCACCGCTGTAGACGGTGTCCACGGCGAAGCCGGCCCGGCGCAGGCCCGTGGCGATCAGCTCGGCCAGTATCTCTTCGTCCTCGGCGACCAGTACCCGCATGTCCTCGTCCGTCTCCTTCGGCAACGCATCCCCTCCCAGGATGCGGTGTACAGGAGGACATGTTTCGCAAACCTCTCCATTGACCGGATAGCGGTGACATGAACGCGCCGTTCGCGCCCCGGGGGATGCCTCCGCGCGCCCCTGGAGCGCGGTTACGGTCCGCCGATCGAACAACTACGGTTGGTAATCGCAGGATCACTCTTCGGATACAGCGCATCGGCACAGGAATACAGGAGCACACACATGGCCGTTCCCGGCGAAGCCGTCCCCAGCGAGGAAGGCGAGGTGAAGACGTCCCACGCGGGCACGTTCGCCTCCCTGCAGGACGCCGTCGACTTCGTCACCCTCCCGCCCGGAGAAGGCAGCGGCGAAGCCGGCTTCTCCTACCGGGCGGACGGCCAGGTCGACGTCGTCTACTTCCACTGAGGCTTCCGTCAGGGCACCGAGGCCTCCGTCGAGGCACCGAGGCTTCCCTTGAGGCTTCCTTCAAGAGGGAGGGGAACCGGGTGGCGGGAGGGGCAGCCCCCGCCACCCGGTCACAACGCCCGGGCAAGATCCCGGCAAGGTCCCGGGCAAGGCCGTTCGCTCGGCAGCCGTTCGCTCAGCCCCACAGCCCCAGCAGGAACGGATACGCGTCGAGGATCTTCCCCGGCCCGTGGACCACCTCGCGGAAGGTGAAGACGAGGTACTGATCGCCCTTGACCGCGAAGAAGTGCATCTCGTCGCCCACGGCCGCCGAGGCGATGGCATCGGGCCTGCACGGCTCGGGCAGGTGGTCCAGCCGCACCGGCCGCACGTCGCGCCGGTCCGCGCCCCGCTTCCCGGCCGCCGGCCCCCGCGGCACGTCGATCAGCGCCGCCGCGCCCTTCTCCCCGAACACCAGGTGGTACCGGCCGTCCGGCGTCCCCTGCACCGCCGCCCTGACCGCCCCGCCGATCACCGGCTCCAGCTGCTCGCGCGGGTAGAAGAAGTCGGTGCTGCGCAGGCTCTCGCCGCTCCCCCGGCCCGAGAACTCGACGGCCAGGTCTCCCTTGACGCCCACGTACCGGTGCTCGCTCCACCCCGGCGCCCGCGTCACGAAGTCGAAGCCGCCGTGGAACTCCTTCGGCAGGTGCGGGAACTGCTCGCTGATCTTCCGCGGCCCGCCCTCCACCCGGTTGCGCTGCGAGAAGCGGACGACCTCGTCGCCGCGGAAGCCGTCGAAGACGATGTACGGCGTGGTGCTCCCCGGCACCCACTTCGAGACCGTGCCGAAGATCCCGCCGGACGCCTCCAGCGAGGCCTTGAGCGCACTGGTGAGCGTCACCAGGATCCCGAGCGAACTCGGCTCCACGACCGTCCCCGCCAGCGCGTGGAAGAGCTTCGCCTCCCCGCGCGGCTCCACGGCCTCGAAGCTCCAGACCTTGTTCTCCTCGTCCCCCGCCCGCTGCTCGACGACGGCACCGGCGGCCGCCGAGTGGCCGCGGACGTTCAGCCCCAGCCCGCTGTGGACGTTGACGATCCGGCAACCGCCGCCGCCGTTCCGGATCTCCCAGGTCTGGCTCCGGTACGCCGGGTCGTTCTCCTCCAGGTGCCGCTGCTCGGCCGGCGCACCCGGGTCCTTGCGGCAGTGCCGCACCTGCAGATAGCGCCCGCTGTGCTGGTTCTGCAGCCGGTGGACGTGCTCGCCGCCCTGCCCGGGCTCCAGGCGCCACGCCTGGCTCGCGCGCCGCGGCCAGTCGTGGAGCGGCTCCTGGACGATGTCGGCGGCGTCGTGCCTGCTGAGTCCCCGGACCGTCAGGTACAGCCCGGTCTTCTCGTTCCTGACCAGGTACGTGGTGGTGGCGTGGACGCTCATGAACCCTCCTGGGTACGGAGCGGACGTCGGAACGTGCGGTCAGGCCGCCCACCCTAGGGGCGGGGAGGGAGGGTGCCCAGGGCAGCCCCGGCCAGTTCCTGGCGGGCGGCGAGCTCCGCCCTGACGGCGGCGAGCTCCTTCGCGTTCCGGTCGATCTCCTGCCGCTGGTACGCCGCGTCGACCGCGAACCAGACGCCCACCACGTTGTGTTCCTCCTTGCACCGCGCGTCGGCCGCCGCCGTCTCCCGCTCCTCCGCGGACGGCTCGGGCGTGCGCCAGGCCGCGTCGGCCCCGGCCTCGAGCGGATCGGCGTACGAAGGGAAGCCGCGCTCCTTCATGCAGGACGCCCACCGGGCGAAGACGCGCACCACGCGCGGGTCGCGCTGCGAGCGCTCGAAGCTCCCGGCGTTGATCCGGTCGGCGACCGGCGCGTCTCCCCCGGCCTCGGCGTTGTCCGCCCGCAGCGCGGAACGCGCCTCGCCCGTACAGCCGCCCGGCGGCACCCGGTGCCCGTTGACCCGCTGTCCGCCCTTCGCGGCGCCGCTGCCGGGCTTCACCTTCGGGTCGTCCGTACCGGTGAGGACGATGCTCGCCTCGGCGGAGAGGGGCGGCGACGCGGGCGGCGGAGGCGGGGTGCGCGGACTGCCGGGCGGCGCGAAGCCGTAACGGGCGGCGGCGGAGGGATCGGTGATGCCGTAGCGGTACTGCGTACGGGTCTTCGGCCGGAAGGGGGTTGCGGGGGCGGCCGGTCGGTAGGTGACCCCGAAACGGCGCATGCAGCGCTCCACGAGGGTGCGCTGTGCGGAATCCAGGCGGTCGGCCTGGTCATGGGTGAGGAGGTAGGGGTCGATGGGGAGGGAGTGGGAAGCGGCGGACGTCATCTCGGGGAACGCGCCCGGCTGCGGCACCTTGTCGCCGGACGAGGAGCCGGAACACCCCGCGACCGCGAGGAAGACGCCCACGAGGGCGACAGTGAAGGCGCCCCGCCCGTGACGACGGGCGGGGCTCCCTTTGCGCGACGGCAGCTCGATCACCCGAACTTGCCGGACGCGTTGTTGTTCCGCAGCGAGGGAATGAGATTCGCCTGTCCGCCGGCCGCGATGCGCTGGTGCGTCCCGGTGTAGTTCGGGCTGTAGTAGATCGTGATGGCGTTGTTGAAGTCCCAGTTGTCGACCGACGCCGCGTTGTTCCGCACGACCAGGCCCGAACCGGAGCCGCCGCGCGTCGACGTGCTCGTCACGAAGCGGTTGTTCGCGTAGTTCGCGTCGTTGTTGTACTGCTTGTAGATCGCACCTGTGTAGTTCTGGTGGTAGAACAGGCACGCGTAGCCGGACGAGCAGGCCGCCGCGAACTGATCCGTCGACGCGGAGGCCGGCGAGGTGGCCAGAAGGCCCGAACCCGCGGTGGCGACGGCAATCGCCCCGGCCACTGCCAGACGTTTGAATCTCATACGAAAGCCCTCCTGTTTCGCTCGTTTGCAGGAAGCGTTTCGGTTTCGTGCGCCATCCTGTCCCGCGGGCGGAGCGAAAGACAGCGCCTTCGATCCTCATCGAAACTCGCAGCTCGAATTCACGAGCGCGGAACCCGTACGCGTACGGACGTGCAGCGCGCTCGTTCCGTGCGGCATGGTCCTCAGCAGGCCCGCGTCCCGCAGGGCCGACAGGTGATGGCTGACCGTCGGAGCCGAGACGCCCACGCGGCGGGCGAGCTCCCCCGAGGTGCAGGCCGTCCCGGCGGCGATGAGGATCCCCGCGCGGGTCGCGCCCATGAGGCGCGCCAGCGCCTTGTCCCCTGCCGGGTCCGATTGCGGCTGGGCCGCCGGGTGCACGAGGACCGGCGGTGCGTCCGGGTCCTCGGGCAGGTGCCCCACGCCGTGACAGAAGTGCGACGGCTGGAGCAGCAGCCCGCGGCCGCGGAGGGTGTAGTCCCTGTCCACGACGCTGCGGACGTGCAGGGTCGGCGGCGCCCATCGCATGGTGGGCACGTAGCTGCGGAGCAGCCCGTTGACCCCGCCGTCGAGCAGGGCCCGGATCCGCAGGGCCCGGTCGCCGTCCACGCTGGACCGCACGTCCTCCCAGTACGGATCGACGGCGACCTCCCGGTACGCCTCGCGCGGCCGCGGGTGCGGCAGCCGTGAGAGGACGTCGCGGCGCCAGTCCGCGTAGCGCGGCGGCACGACCCGTCTTCGTAAATGCCGCAGGCTCAGCACCAGTTCCCACGCGGCGTCCGGCGCGGTGGCGACGCGGGTGTTGAGCAGGTCGGTGTCCGTGAAGTGAATTCGCAGCACCGCGGCAGAGTGTCAAGGGTGGCGCGGGCGCACCAGGCGAAATGTGGCTGAGGTGCACTTTGGCCGACTTCGGCGCGCCGCGCGCGGGACATGAACGGGTTACCCGAATACCGATGGCTCCCGTTACGGATGACATACCCTCTGGCCAGAGATTCCGTACATCACTGCCCGTATCCATTCCGTAACACGTCACGCTGCGCCCCCGTGGGCATCCATACGGCGTGAGTAATGAAAATCCCCCACGGGCCGTCTACCGCTTCGGCACCTGGACCCTCACCCCCGACCGCGAGCCCGACGCCGAGCCCATCACCTACGCGATGCAGTGCGCCGTCTGCGAGGAGAGGTCCGACCCCGTCGAGGACCTCACCGCCGCCCAGACGTGGACCTTCCGGCACGCCGGGCGGAACCCCTCCCACCACACCTACCGGGAGGTGATCACCCGGCCCTGGCGCGCCTGGATGGCCTGAAGAAACGGCGCGCGGTCGCACCCGGTCGCTCGGATACGCTAAAGGCCTCCATATACCGCCCGCGACCAGGGAGCAGCCGAAATGGCTCGACACCTCATCACCAGCGCCCTTCCGTATATCAACGGGATCAAGCACCTGGGCAACATGGTGGGGTCCATGCTCCCGGCGGACGTGTACGCCCGGTACCTCCGCCAGACCGGCCGCGAGACGCTGTTCATCTGTGCCACCGACGAGCACGGGACCCCGGCCGAGCTGGGCGCCAAGGAGCTCGGCCTGCCGGTCGCCGACTTCTGCGCTCAGCAGCACGACGCGCAGAAGGCGGTCTACGACGGCTTCGCGCTGTCCTTCGACTACTTCGGCCGCAGCTCGTCGCCGGAGAACCACGAGATCACCCAGCACTTCGCGCGGCAGCTGCAGAAGAACGGGTTCATCGAGGAGCGCTCGATCCGCCAGGTCTACTCCCTGGCGGACGGCCGCTTCCTCCCCGACCGCTACATCGTGGGCACCTGCCCGCACTGCGGCTACGACAAGGCCCGCGGCGACCAGTGCGAGAACTGCACGCGCGTCCTGGACCCGACGGACCTGATCGACGCCCGCTCGGCGATCAGCGGCAGCAGCGAGCTGGAGGTCCGCGAGACCAAGCACCTCTTCCTCCTCCAGTCGAAGCTCCAGGGCGAGGTCGAGGCGTGGATCGACGAGCACGGCAAGGACTGGCCGGTCCTGGCGTCCTCGATCGCCCGCAAGTGGCTGACCGAGGGGCTGAACGACCGCGCCATCACCCGTGACCTGGACTGGGGCGTGCCGGTCCCGGCGGACACGTGGCCGGAGCTGGCGGCCGAGGGCAAGGTCTTCTACGTCTGGTTCGACGCCCCGGTCGAGTACATCGGCGCGACGAAGGAGTGGGCGGGCCAGGACCCGGAGAACCGGGACTGGAAGTCCTGGTGGTACGAGGCGACGGACGTCCGCTACACCCAGTTCATGGGCAAGGACAACGTCCCCTTCCACACGGTGATGTTCCCGGCCACCCAGCTGGGCACCCGGGAGCCGTGGAAGAAGGTCGACTACGTCAAGGCCTTCAACTGGCTCAACTACTACGGCGGCAAGTTCTCCACGTCCCAGAAGCGCGGCGTCTTCACGCACGACGCACTGGCGCTGCTGCCCGCCGACTACTGGCGCTACTTCATGATGGCCAACGCCCCCGAGTCGGACGACACGTCGTTCACGTGGGAGCTGTTCTCGGCCACCGTGAACAAGGACCTCGCCGACGTCCTCGGCAACTTCGTCAACCGCGTCCTGTCCTTCTCCAAGAAGCGCTTCGGCGAGACGGTCCCGGCCGGCTCCGAGGCGGGCGAGGCCGAGACGAACCTGGGCCGCGAGATCGCCCAGCTGCTCCAGGAGTACGAGGAGCACATGGAGGCCATGCAGTTCCGCAAGGCCGCCCAGGCCCTGCGCGCACTGTGGAGCGCGGGCAACTCGTACCTGGAGACGAAGGCCCCCTGGCTGGAGATCAAGACCGACCCGGAGGCCGCGGCGCTGACGCTGCGCACGGCGATGAACCTGATCCACCTGTACGCGGTGATCTCCGAGCCGTTCATCCCGCAGTCGGCGTCGGCCCTGCGCTTCGCGTTCGACCTGGCCGACGACACGCGGACGTGGGTCACGGCGGACGAGGCCCGCTCGCTGTCCTTCATCCCGGCCGGTACGCCGTTCAGCGTCCCGCCGGTGCTCTTCGCGAAGATCACCGAGGACGACCTGGAGGCCTACCGCGAGCGCTTCGGCGGCGGCGAGGAGCCGGCGGCCTAGTCACCCCACCGACCAGCAGCGGAGGGCCCGGAACCGAGGAGGTTCCGGGCCCTCCGTGCGTGCCGTTGATGGAACGGTAATCGTCCGTTGAGACCGGCGGACCAGGCTGGGGGCCACACCGCACGGGGGAAGCCGGGAAGACGAGGAAGAGCAGTGTTCAAGAAGCCGATCACCATCAGCGTGCACGCCACCGACGAGCTGGCGCGGGCCCGGTTCGCCCGGGAGATGCGGGCCGTACTGCCCGAGGTGCAGGTGGTGCGGCGGGGCGAGGACGGGGAAGTCGACTTCGTCCTCATGGGGGCCGACGACCCGGCCGCGGCGGCCACCCTGCGGCGGCTGACGCGCACGGGCGAGGCGCCGGTGGTGCTGGTCGCCGACGAGCTCGGGGAGAGCGAGCTGATGGCCGTCGCGGAGTACGGCGTGCACTCCGTGCTATGGCGGCCGGCGATCACGCGACGGCAGCTGTCGCGGGCCGTGCACAGCGCTGCGGGATGCTGCCCGAAGCTGCCCATGGTGACCGCGCTCATGTGACACTGCCGTCATGGTGACGACAGAGCGGGCCATCCCACCCCTGACGGCCGATGAGCGCACCACACTGGAGAGTTGGCTGGACTTCCAGCGCGCCACCCTCGCGCGCAAGGTGGACGGTCTGACCGACGAGCAAGCGCGGGAGCCCGCGGCGCCGCCGTCCGCGCTGAGCCTGCTGGGCCTCGTGCAGCACATGGGCGAGGTGGAGCGGCAGTGGTTCCGCAGAGTGCTCCAGCGCGAGGCGGCGCCGCCGCTGTACGGGCCGGGTGCGGGCGCCGAGGCGAGAACCGCCGAGGACCTGGGCGACGCCAATGCGGGCCTCGCCGTCGCGCCGGACGCGAGCCTCGCGGGGGCCGTGACCGTGTGGCAGGAGGAGATCGCCCGGGCCCGGGCCGCCTACGCGCCCCTGTCGCTCAACGCCGTGGGGGCGGTGCAGGGCCGGGAGGTGTCCCTGCGGTGGATCTTCCTCCACATGATCGAGGAGTACGCGCGGCACAACGGGCACGCGGACCTGCTGCGCGAGCGGACGGACGGGGAGACCGGCTACTGAGCCGCTGAGCCGCTGAGCCGCCGGCGGAACGACGGAACGCCCGAGCCCCCGCGCCGAGGAGACGGCGCGGGGGCTCGGTGACGTACGGACGTACCGGAGGACTACTTGACGACCGGCTTGCGGATCGACAGGTGGAGCTCCTTCAGGCGGGCCTCGTCGACCTCGCTCGGGGCACCCATCAGCAGGTCCTGCGCGTTGCCGTTGAGCGGGAAGGCGATGGTCTCGCGGATGTTCGGCTCGTCGGCCAGGAGCATCACGATGCGGTCGACGCCCGGGGCGATGCCGCCGTGCGGCGGGGCGCCGAACTTGAAGGCGCGCAGCATGCCGCCGAACTCCTTCTCGACCTCCTCCTTGCTGTAACCGGCGATCTCGAACGCCTTGTACATGACGTCGGGCTCGTGGTTGCGGATGGCGCCGGAGGACAGCTCGGTGCCGTTGCAGACGATGTCGTACTGCCAGGCCAGGATGTCCAGCGGGTCCATCGTGTTCAGCGCCTCCAGGCCGCCCTGCGGCATGGAGAAGGGGTTGTGCGAGAACTCGATCTGACCGGTGTCCTCGTTCTTCTCGAACATCGGGAAGTCGACGATCCAGCAGAAGCGGAAGACGTTCTCCTCGAACTGGCCGGCGCGCTTGGCGGCCTCGACGCGCACGGCGCCCATGATCTTGGAGACCTCGTCGAACTCGCCCGCGCCGAAGAAGATCGCGTGGCCGGGCTCCAGGCCGAGGCGCTCGACGAGGGCCTTGACGTTCTCCTCGGTGAGGAACTTCGCGATCGGGCCGGTGAGGGCGTTCCCCTCGCCGACGCGGACCCAGGCAAGGCCCTTCGCGCCCTGCTCGACCGCGTAGTCGCCGAGGCCGTCGAAGAACTTGCGCGGCTGGTCGCCGGTGGCCGGGACGGCCAGCGCGCGGACGTGCTTGCCGGCGAAGGCCTTGAACTCCGAGCCCTCGAAGACGTCGGAGACGTCGGTGAGCTCCAGCTTGGCGCGCAGGTCCGGCTTGTCGGAGCCGTACTTGAGCATGGCCTCGCGGAAGGGGATCCGCGGGAAGGGCGAGGTGACGTGGCGGCCGTTGCCGAACTCCTCGAAGAGGTCGGTCATGACCTTCTCGATGACCTGGAAGACGTCCTCCTGCTCGACGAAGGACATCTCCACGTCGAGCTGGTAGAACTCGCCCGGCGAGCGGTCGGCGCGGGCGTCCTCGTCGCGGAAGCACGGCGCGATCTGGAAGTAGCGGTCGAAGCCGGCGATCATCAGCAGCTGCTTGAACTGCTGCGGGGCCTGCGGCAGGGCGTAGAACTTGCCGGCGTGCAGACGGGACGGCACCAGGAAGTCGCGCGCGCCCTCGGGGGAGGTGGCGGACAGGATCGGGGTGGCCAGCTCGTTGAAGCCGAGGTTGGTCATCTTCTCGCGGATGGAGGAGATGACGGCCGAGCGCAGCATGATGTTGCTGTGCATGCGCTCGCGGCGCAGGTCGAGGAAGCGGTACTCGAGGCGGCGCTCCTCGTTCACCCCGTCCTCGGCGTTGATGGTGAAGGGCAGCGGCTCGGCGGCGCCCAGGACCTCGACGGCGGTGACCTCGACCTCGATCTCACCGGTGGGGAGCTCGGGGTTGACGTTGTCGGCACCGCGGCTGACGACCTTGCCGTCGATGCGGACGACCGTCTCCTTGGTGAGGTGGCTCAGGGCCTCGTTGGCGGGGGTGCCGGGACGGGCCACGAGCTGCACCAGGCCGTGGTGGTCGCGGAGGTCGATGAAGAGGATGCCGCCCAGGTCGCGCCGATTGTGCAGCCAGCCACTCAGTCGCACGTCGGTGTCGACGTCAGCCGCACGGAGCTCGCCGCAGGTGTGGGACCGGTACCGATGCATCGTTCATCCAAGTCGTGATCGAGGGCGTGGGCTAGCGTGCCTACGGCACAGGGCTCGTACCTGCGGCACAGGGCTAGCGTGCATACAACACGGGAGCAAGGGTACTGCGCGCTTGTGAAGATCCGCCCACCGTACCTTCGGTGGTACCCATTGCGTAGACCTGCATAAAGTGGGGCAATGCGCACCGAGGACGTACTGGCCGCCACCGCGACCGGCCTGTGGCACTGGGACGACGCCACGCGCATCGCCACCTTCGACGCCGAGGCCGCCCGGCTGCTGGGGCTCCCGGCCACCCGTACGGAGCTGACGGACACCGCCACCAGGGCCCGCTTCCACGCGGTGGACTGGGTGGAGTTCCAGGGCATCATCAGCCTGGCCGTGGCGGAGGGCATCCTCGTCGAGGCGCGGCTGCGGGTCGTGGACGACGAGGGACGGGTCCTGCGGACGGTGCGCACCCGGAGCCGTCCGCAGTTGCGGGCCGCGGTGGCCGGGCGGATGGATTTCGTCCTGGTCGGCACGGTGCAGGAGGTGCCGGAGCCGCAGTCGGGGTCGGCGGCGCGGACGACCGTCACGGGCGACTGGCGGCGCAACCGGGAGGCGTTCCTGCTGGACGCCGGGCGTGCGCTCGCGGAGGCCCGCTCCACCGCCGAGGTGCTGCGGGTGGCCGCGGGGCTGTCGATGCCGGGCTTCGAGCCGTCGGGGCTCGCGGTCTTCAGCGGGGAGGGCAGCCGGGTCCGGGTGATCGGGCACCACGGGTACGCGCCGGGCAGTGCAGAACCGTTTCTGGACCTGCCCATGGACGCCGCCTACCCCGCCGCCGAGGTCATCCGCACCGGCCGGGCCATCTACCTGCCCGCCCCCGAGGACTACCGGCGCCGCTTCCCCGAGGCCTGGAACGACGTCGCGCACTTCGGACGGCAGTCCTGGGCGTTCCTGCCGCTGATCAACGCGGGACAGATCATCGGGGCGTGGATGGCCGGATTCAGCGTGCCGGTGTCCTTCAGCCCCGACGAGCGGTCCGTGCTCACCACGGTGGCCCGGATGCTCGCCCAGGCCCTGAGCCGGGCCAGCGTGCACGAGTCCGAGCGCGAACTGACCGTCGGCCTGCAGCGGTCCATGATGCCCACCCTGCAGCAGGACATCCCCGGCATGGCCGTCGCCGCGCGCTACATCCCCACCGGCGGCGGACTGGAGGTCGGCGGCGACTGGTACGACATGATCCCGCTCCCCCTCGGCCGGATCGCGCTCGTCATCGGCGACGTCCAAGGACACGACGTACGGGCCGCCGGGCTCATGGGCCAGCTCCGGATCGCCCTGCGCGCCTACGCCTCCGAAGGCCACCACCCCGACGCGGTCCTCTCCCGCGCCTCCCGCTTCCTGGCCGGGATCAACGCCTCCGAGACCGAGGGCGACGAGGCCGAGCCGCGCTTCGCCACCTGCCTGTACATCGAGGTCGACCCCGAGAGCGGGCGGCTCGACATCGCCCGGGCCGGCCACCCCAACCCGGCCATCCGGCTCGGCGACGGCACGATGCTCGTCCGCAACACCGCGGGCGGGCTGCCGCTCGGCATCGACCCCGACACCGACTACCCCACGACGCGGCTCGTCCTCGAACCCGGCGAGACGATGATCGTCTGCACGGACGGGCTGATCGAGACCGGCGGCCACGACCTGGACAGCGGGTGGGACCGGCTGCGCGGCGTCATCGAAGGACAGCCCCTGGACCTGACGGGGACCTGCCCCGACGGCGGGCCGGACGGCGACCTGGAGGCCCTCGCCGACGCCCTCGTCCAGGCCGTCCACGGCCCCTCCTCCCACTACACGACCGGCCCGCTCCTGGACCGGCGCGAGGACGACATCGCCGTCCTCCTGCTCGCCCGCGCCGTCGGCCCGGCCGGCGCCGGGCCCGCGGCCGGGCCCGCGGCCGTGCAGCGGCCCGTACGGCGCACCGTCCTCACCATCGCCCAGGCCGAACCGGATCGCATCGCCGAGGCGCGGCAGCAGGTCCGGGACCTCATGCACGACTGGCCGGACGAGGAGCAGACCGACTCCGCCGTCCTCATGGTCTCGGAGATGGTCACCAACGTCCTCGTCCACACGGACGGGGACGCGGTGCTGATCGCCCGGATCACCGGCGACCCGGGTGCGCGGTGCGTCCGCGTCGACGTCTCGGACAGCAGCGACGAACTGCCGCACCGGCGCCACCCCGGGGAGATGGCCTCGTCGGGACGCGGCCTGGTGCTGATGGAGATCCTGGCCGGGGCGTGGGGGGTGGACCCGCGGGGCGAGGGCAAGAACATCTGGTTCGAACTGTACGAGAAGGAGGGGGCGGGGGTGACGGTGGGCTAGCGCGGCCGGGCCGCGGAGCCCCAATCCACTCCGCCGCGGCGGCGGGCAACCACCGACGGGGTGCCCGGCAGTGCCGTCCGTACCTCAGGCAGGCTCGGCACCGCCGGAATCCGCCGCGGGGGCTGAGCGCCGCCGCGGCGGATTCTTGGGTGCAAGCACCCGTACCCCGATCGCCCCCTGGCAAGGGCTACGCCGCCGGGATCACGCCCAGGCGCCCCGCCTGGTAGTCGTCGAAGGCCTGGGCCAGTTCGGCGTGGGTGTTCATGACGAACGGCCCGTAGTGCTGCATCGGTTCGCGGATCGGCAGTCCGCCGAGCAACACGACCTCGAAGTTCTCCGTCCGGGACTCCTGCTTGCGGTCGGCCCGGATGGTGACCGAGTCGCCCTGCCCGAAGACGACCGTCTGCCCCATCGCGAAGGGCCGCCCCTCGGCGCCCGCCGACCCGTGCCCGGCGAGCCCGTAGGCCAGGGCGTTGAAGTCGGTGCGCCACGGGAGCGTCAGCTCCGCGCCGGGGCTCACGGAGGCGTGGATCATCGTGATGGGCGTGTGCGTCGCACCGGGCCCCTCGTGCCCGGCCACGTCACCGGCGATCAGCCGGACCAGCGACCCGCCGTCCTCGGAGGCCAGCAGCCTGACGCTGCCCCCGCGGATGTCCTGGTACTTCGGGGCGATCATCTTGTCCTCGCGGGGCAGGTTCACCCACAGCTGGAGCCCGTGGAAGAGGCCTCCGCTGGTGACGAGCTCCTCCGGCGGCGTCTCGATGTGCAGCAGCCCGGAGCCGGCCGTCATCCACTGCGTGTCGCCGTCGGTGATGACGCCACCGCCGCCGTGCGAGTCGCGGTGGATGAAGGTGCCGTCGATGATGTAGGTCACCGTCTCGAACCCGCGGTGCGGGTGCCAGGGGGTGCCCTTGGGCTCGCCGGCGGCGTAGTCCACCTCGCCCATCTGGTCCATCATGATGAACGGGTCGAGGTACTTGTAATTGATCCCCGCGAAGGCCCTGCGCACGGGGAATCCCTCGCCCTCGAAACCCGCCGGAGCCGTGCCGACGTACAGCACCGGCCGCTGCGGGGCGCCCGCCGGGGCGGAAACCCGCGGCAGGGTCAACGGGTTCTCGACGGTCACTGCTGGCATGACGACCTCCTCGGTTCGTTCACCGTTCAATTTAGTTGAAGGATGAACAACCTGCAAGGACCCCCGCATTCCCGCGGCGGATGCCGAGGCGGATCCCGGCACGACGGATCCCACGACGGCCCCCATGACGGATCCGCACGATCGCCCTCGCCGCCGGTCATGGACACTGGATCAATGCGCCAGAACGCCACCGGCCCCCGCCCGGCCGCCGTCACCGCCTTCGTCGCCGCGGTCGTGGCGCTGGCCGGACTCGGCGTCGTCGTGGCGAACCACGGCCTCGCGACGGACTCCCCGGTGGCCGACGGCGACGCCTCAGGCCACTTCGCCCAGCCGAAGGCGCAAGGCGACGAGACCGCGGAGGCGATGCGTTCGGCCGTCCGCACCGAGAGGAACACGGCCCCGCTCAAGCCCGCGGGCAGCGGCAGGACCGACCCGCTCCCCGCCTCCGAGCCCCTGCGCGCCACGGAGGCCCCGGCCTCCCCCGCCGTCGGGCCGCTGTTCTACACGGGCCAGGGCGAGCCCGGGCACGGCTGCAGCGCGAGCGTCGTCCACAGCCCCGCGGGCGACCTGATCGTCACCGCCGCGCACTGCGTCTACCTGGACGGCTTCCGCACCGACATCGCCTTCGTGCCGGGCTACCGCGACGGCGTCGCCCCGTACGGCGTGTGGGTGCCGACGTCGGTGGACATCGCCCCGGAGTGGGCGGCCGACCGCGACCCGGACCACGACGTGGCGTTCCTGCGGGTGCGCCGGCCGGACGGGGACGGCAAGCCGATCGAGCAGGTCACGGGCGCGGAGCGCATACGCTTCCGGCCGCCGGCGGACCGCCCGGCGCGGGTGATCGGCTACCCCGTGGGCGAGGAGCGCCCGGTCTCCTGCCAGAACCGCACACAGGCCCACAGCCCCACCCAGCTCCGCTTCGACTGCGCGGGCATGCCCAACGGCACCAGCGGCGGCCCGTTCCTGACAGACGTCGACCCCGCGACCGGGCTGGGCACGATCAACGGGGTCGTGGGCGGTCACGAGGAGGGCGGCGACGAGGAGACGTCGTACAGCTCGTACTTCGGCGACGAGGCCGAGTCCCTCTACCGGCGGGCGACGGGCAAGGGCTGAGCCCGGAGCCCCGGCCGGGAGCCGGCGCCCCGCCGGCGTCAGCCGTAAAGCCTCCGCATCGTGAAGTCCACCATCTGCTCGACCGCCTTCGCGTCGAACACCATCCGGTGGTCGCCCTCGATGTCCAGCACGAAGCCGTAGCCCGTCGGCAGGAGGTCGATCACCTCCGCGCCCGTGATGACGAAGTACTTCGACTCCTTGCCCGCGTACCGCCGCAGCTCCTTCAGCGAGGTGAACATCGGGATCACCGGCTGCTGGGTGTTGTGGAGCGCGAGGAAGCCCGGGTTGTCGCCGCGCGGGCAGTAGACCTTCGACGTGGAGAAGACGGTCTGGAAGTCCTCCGCGGACATCGACCCCGTGGTGAAGGCCCGCACCGCGTCGGCGAGCGACGGAGGGGACGGCTCCGGGTAGAGCGGCTGTTCGCCGTAGACACCGGGACCGCCGGGTTGCTGCGGCGGCGGTGGCGGCGGCGCGTAGCCCTGCGTGCCCGCGTTCTGGTCGTAGCCGTACATGGCCCAAAGCGTAAAGGGTCACAGTCGGTCGAACAGGGGTTGCGTCTTATTACCGGTGGGTAGCATCATGCAGATTACTGCCCGGTACGTATTTGAGGGTTCGTCCTCCCAGTCACTACGGAGCCGTTGTCATGGGCCACTACAAGTCGAATCTCCGCGACATCGAGTTCAACCTCTTCGAGGTCCTCGGCCGCGACAAGCTGTACGGCTCCGGCCCGTTCGCGGAGATGGACGTCGAGACCGCCAAGGACATCCTGTCGGAGATCACGCGCCTCTCGGAGAACGAGCTGGCCGACTCCTTCGCGGACACCGACCGCAACCCCCCGGTCTTCGACCCCGAGACCAACACCGCCCCGATTCCGGACACCTTCAAGAAGAGCTACCAGGCGTACATGGACGCCGAGTGGTGGCGCCTTGGCATCCCGGAGGAGATCGGCGGCACCACCGCCCCGCGCTCGCTGATCTGGGCCTACGCCGAGTCCATCCTGGGTTCCAACCCGGCCATCTGGATGTACTCCTCGGGCCCGGCCTTCGCCGGCATCCTCTTCGACGAGGGCACCGAGCAGCAGAAGCACATTGCGAAGATCGCCGTGGAGAAGCAGTGGGGCTCCACCATGGTGCTGACCGAGCCCGACGCCGGCTCGGACGTGGGCGCCGGCCGCACCAAGGCTGTGCAGCAGGAGGACGGCTCCTGGCACATCGAGGGCGTGAAGCGCTTCATCACCTCGGGTGAGCACGACATGGCGGAGAACATCCTCCACTACGTCCTCGCCCGCCCCGAGGGCGCAGGCCCGGGCACCAAGGGCCTGTCCCTCTTCCTCGTGCCGAAGTACGAGTTCGACTTCGAGACCGGTGAGCTGGGCGAGCGCAACGGCGTCTACGCCACCAACGTCGAGCACAAGATGGGCCTGAAGGCGTCCAACACCTGCGAGATGACCTTCGGCGACAAGCACCCCGCCAAGGGCTGGCTCATCGGCGAGAAGCACGACGGCATCCGCCAGATGTTCATGATCATCGAGTTCGCCCGGATGATGGTCGGCACGAAGGCCATCGCCACCCTCTCCACCGGCTACCTCAACGCGCTGGAGTACGCCAAGGAGCGCGTGCAGGGCCCGGACCTGGCCAACTTCATGGACAAGACCGCGCCCAAGGTCACCATCACGCACCACCCCGACGTGCGCCGCTCGCTGATGACGCAGAAGGCGTACGCGGAGGGCATGCGCGCCCTCGTGCTCTACACCGCCTCCGTCCAGGACGAGATCATGGTCAAGGAGGCCGCGGGCGAGGACTCCAAGGCGCTGCACGGCCTCAACGACCTGCTCCTGCCGATCGTCAAGGGCTACGGCTCCGAGAAGTCCTACGAGCAGCTCGCCCAGTCGCTGCAGACCTTCGGCGGCTCCGGGTACCTGCAGGAGTACCCGATCGAGCAGTACATCCGCGACGCGAAGATCGACACCCTCTACGAGGGCACCACGGCGATCCAGGGCCAGGACTTCTTCTTCCGGAAGATCGTCCGTGACCAGGGTCAGGCCCTGAACACCCTCTCCGAGGAGATCAAGAAGTTCCTGGCCACCGAGGCCGGCGGCGAGGACCTGGCCGGCGCCCGCGGTGCGCTCGCCAAGGCCGCGGTGGACCTGGAGGCGATCGTCGGCAAGATGATCACCGACCTCACCGCCACCGGCGAGGACGTCAAGAACATCTACAAGGTCGGCCTGAACACCACCCGCCTGCTGCTGGCCTCCGGTGACGTCGTCGTCGCCTACCTGCTGCTCAAGGGCGCGGCCGTGGCCGCCGAGAAGCTCGACGGCGCCTCCGCCAAGGACAAGGCGTTCTACACCGGCAAGATCGCGGCGGCGAAGTTCTTCACGACCGACGTCCTGCCGCGCGTCTCCGTCGAGCGCGCGCTCGCCGAGGCCGTCGACAACTCCCTCATGGAGCTGGACGAGGCCGCGTTCTGATCCGACGGATCCGACAGGTCCGACGGATCTGACAGGTCCGATGGATCTGACAGGTCTGGCGGAAAAGGGCTGTTGAGACCCGTGTGAACGATGGGGCAAGAGCCCGGGCGTAAACCAGCGCCCGGCTCTTGCCCTGATCCTTATTCTGGGCGCATGAGCTCTGCGCACCGCTTCGACCGCGGCCACACCGACGACCTGATGTCCTTCCTCGCCGCCAGTCCCTCCCCGTACCACGCGGTGGCCAACACCGCGGAGCGGCTGGAGAAGGCGGGCTTCCGTCAGGTCGCAGAGACCGACGCGTGGGACGGCACGACCGGCGGCAAGTACGTGACGCGCGGTGGCGCGATCATCGCCTGGTACGTCCCGGAGGGCGCGACGCCCGCCACCCCCTTCCGGATCGTCGGTGCGCACACCGACTCCCCCAACCTGCGCGTGAAGCCGCTGCCGGACACCGGTGCGGCGGGCTGGCGCCAGGTCGCCGTCGAGCTCTACGGCGGCACGCTGCTCAACACCTGGCTGGACCGCGACCTCGGGCTCTCCGGCCGGGTCTCCCTGCGGGACGGAAGCCACCGGCTCGTCAACGTGGACCGGCCGCTGCTGCGCGTACCGCAGCTCGCCATCCACCTCGACCGCGGCGTCAACCAGGATGGCCTCAAGCTCGACAAGCAGCGCCACATGACCCCGGTCTGGGGCCTGGGCGAGCCGCGCGAGGGGGACCTGATCCGCTTCGTCGCGCAGGAAGCGGGACTGGCCGCCGAGGACGTCACCGGCTGGGACCTGATGGTCCACAGCGTCGAGCCGCCGGCCTACCTCGGCCGCGACCAGGAGCTCCTCGCCGGCCCGCGCATGGACAACCTGCTGTCCGTGCACGCCGGTACGGCCGCGCTGATCGCCGCCGTCGGCTCCGAGGGGCTGCCCTGCATCCCGGTGCTGGCCGCCTTCGACCACGAGGAGAACGGCAGCCAGTCCGACACCGGCGCCGAGGGCCCGCTGCTCGGAAACGTGCTGGAACGATCCGTCTTCGCACGTGGCGGGACGTACGAGGACAAGGCCCGCGCCTTCGCCGGCACGATCTGCCTCTCCTCCGACACCGGCCACGCCGTCCACCCCAACTACTCCGAGCGCCACGAGCCCGGCCACCACCCGGTGCCCAACGGCGGCCCGATCCTGAAGGTGAACGTCAACCAGCGCTACGCCACGGACGGCAGCGGCCGGGCCGTCTTCGCCGCCGCCTGCGAGCGCGCGGGCGTGCCCTGGCAGCACTTCGTCTCCAACAACTCCATGCCGTGCGGCACCACCATCGGTCCCATCACCGCGGCCCGGCACGGCATCGCCACCGTCGACATCGGCGTGGCCTGCCTGTCCATGCACTCGGCGCGGGAGCTGTGCGGCGCGGACGACCCGTTCCTGCTGGCCGCGGCGCTCACCTCCTTCCTCGAAGGCTGAGGCCGTGCGGCACGGACGTGCGCTGCGCCTCGCGGGCGCAGCGCTCACCGTCACCGCCGCCCTCGGCCTCACGGCCTGCGGCGGCGACGGTGGCAAGGACGACGACAAGCCGGCGACGAGCCCGTTCCGCGCCGCCGGGACGCCCGCCCCGGACGACGACAAGCCCCAGGACGACGACAAGCCCCAGGACAAGGGCGACGCCTGCGGCCCCGGCGACCTGACGGTCGAGGCCCGCAAGGCGCCGGGCGGCCGTCTCCTGCTGGTGGCGACGAACACCGGCGGAAAGCCCTGCACCGCCTACGGCTTCCCGTTCCTGCGCTTCGACCAGGACCAGGCGACGGCGGGCGTCGGGGAGGAGTCCAAGCCGAAGGCGCCGGTGAAGGTCGCGCCCGGGAAGGCGGCGTACGCGGGGGTCACGCCCACTGCGGCGGACGGTTCGGGCGGTCCCGGACGCGACGTCAAGAAGCTGTCGGTGACCTTCCAGACGGCGGGCGGCGACCCGCTGCCGGGCGACCCGGCGGCGCCGGCCCTGCCGGGCGGTTCGCTGCACGTCGACGACCAGGCCCGCGCCACGTACTGGGTGGACGGCGAGGCCGCCGCGCTCAAGGGCTGAGGGCTCCGGCCGATTGGCCGTTCCGGTGCGGGGTAGGCGCATGCGTGCCGGCACCGGAACGGCCAATCGATTCGGAGGCTTCAGCCATGGGCATGGGATGGTGCATCGGTCTGATCGGGATCGGGGCGATCCTCACCTTCGCGGTGGACTGGCACGTCGACGGGATGAACCTCCCCTTGGTGGGGCTGATCCTGATGGCGGTGGGGATCATCGGCACGTGCGCGTACGTGAGCATCTACAAACGCCGTCAGACGCAGCCGCCGCGCCCGGGCGCGCACGTGGTCGAGGTCGAGGAGGACCACCGCTTCACGCGGTGATCCGCACCTGCTGCAAAGGTGATCCTCTTGTAAAGAAGACAGCCGCCGTCAGCCGTCCAGGCCCGCCAGCACCAGCGGCAGCCGGTCCGCGCCGCCCTCGGTGATCCGCACCGGGACGCCCCAGTCCTGCTGGTGCATGTGGCACGCCGGGTACTCGTTCTCCGGGTCGTCGTCGCAGGACGCCGCCATCGCGGAGACGTGCAGCACGCCTTCCGTCACGGTCTCCCCCAGCACCAGGTCCCGGCCGAGGTCCGTGCCCTGGCCCGAGCCCTCCGCGAGGAGCTCCGGCGGGGTGGAGCTGACGAGCAGGCGCGTGGAGGGGCCGTAGCGCGTGTCGAGCTTCTGGCCGGCCGGGGCCTGGAAGACGACGTCCAGCCGCAGCCGCCCGGGGGCGACGTCCGTGGCGGCGCGCTGCGTGCGGTGGGCCACGGACTCGACCCGTACGGCCTCCTCGGGCAGGCGCAGCCGGGTGAGCCGGTGCCGGGCGGACTCGACGACGACGATTTCGTCGCCGGCGAGGACCGCGGCGGAGGGCTCCCGCAGGTCGGTCGCGAGGGTGGTGACCTCGCCGGTCGCCGGGTCGTAGCGGCGCAGGGCGTGGTTGTAGGTGTCGGAGACGGCCACGGAGCCGTCGGGCAGGGCGGTGACGCCGAGGGGGTGCTGGAAGAGCGCCTGTGCGGCGTCCCCGTCGCGGTGGCCGAAGTCGAAGAGACCGGTGCCGACGGCCGTACGGACGGCGAAGCCGTCCCCGTCGCGCTCGACGTACCGCAGCGCGGACGTCTCGGAGTCGGCGACCCACAGGCGGTCCCCGGCCGCGGCGAGCCCGGACGGCTGGGCGAACCATGCCTCGTGCGCGGGCCCGTCGACGAGCCCCTCGTTGGTCGTGCCGGCCGCCACCTCGACCGTGCCGGTCCGCGGGTCGTACGTCCACAGCTGGTGCACGCCGGCCATGGCGATCCACAGCCGGTCGGCGAACCAGGCGACGTCCCAGGGGGAGGAGAGGGAGACCTCGTGTGCGGGGCCGGAGGTGGGCTGTCCCTGCATCCACTGGCGCCCGGTGCCGGCGATGGTCTCGACGGCGCCCGTCTGCAGGTCGTACGTCCGCAGGGCGTGGTTGACGGTGTCGGCGACGACGACCTTGCCTCCTTCGGGACCGGCGCCCGGCAGGAGCGCGAGGCCCTGCGGCTCGCTGAAGGAGCCGGCACCGAAGCCGCGCTCGCCGCTGCCGATGCGGCGGACGACCGTCTCGCCGTCGGCGGCCAGCTCGACCAGCTGGTGGCGCGTGGAGTCGGAGACGAGGAAGCCGCCGCCGGGCAGCACGACGGCCTTGCCGGGGAAGCGCAGGTCGGTGGCGACAGGCTCGGGGGCGACGTACGGGCCGTCGCCGCGGCGCAGCGTCCCCTTGGCCGCGTGCTCGGTCTCCAGCTCCTCGACGAGCTTCTCCAGGGCGTGCGCGTGGCCCTCGCCCGCGTGCTGGGCGACGACGTAGCCCTCGGGGTCGATCACGACGAGCGTGGGCCAGGCGCGCACGGCGTACTGCTTCCACGTGGCCAGCTCGGGGTCGTCGAGGACGGGGTGGTGGACCTCGTAGCGCTCGACGGCGTCGACGACGGCCTGGTGCTCGGCCTCGTGCACGAACTTCGGCGAGTGCACACCGATGATCACCACGGTGTCGCGGTGCTTCTCCTCCAGCTCGCGCAGCTCGTCCAGGACGTGCAGGCAGTTCACGCAGCAGAACGTCCAGAAGTCGAGGATGACGATGCGTCCTCGCAGGTCGGCGAGGGAGAGGTCGGTGTTGCCGGTGTTCAGCCAGCCGCCCTTGCCGATCAGTTCGGGGGCGCGGACGCGTGCTCGTGGGGCCATACACCCATCCAACAGCATCGGCCGCCGCGGCCATTCCCGCGTCCGGGGAATGACACGGGCCGTTCACGAACGGCCCGGAGTTGCGGCCCCGTACCGCACGTCCACGGGCGTCAGCGCCCGAGCACCCGGTCCTTCAGCGCCGGGAACTCCTCGCGGACCTTCGCGACCCTCACCGGGTCGAGGTCCACGGTGAGGACCTCCTCCCCGGGGCCCGCCTCCGCGACGGCCTCGCCCCAGGGGTCGAAGACGACGCTGTGGCCGGCCTGCTCGACGCCCGCGTGGGTGCCCGCCGTGCCGCAGGCGAGGACGTAGGACAGGTTCTCGACCGCCCGGGCGCGGGCCAGCAGCGTCCAGTGGTCGCGGCGCTTGGCGGGCCAGCCGGCCGGGACGACGAAGGTCTGCGCCCCGGCGTCGACCAGGGCCCGGAACAGCTCGGGGAAGCGCAGGTCGTAGCAGGTGGCCAGGCCGAGCGTGGTGTCCGGGAGGGGGAGGGTGACGGGCTCGGTGCCGGCGGTCATCAGGACGGCCTCGCCCTTGTCGAAGCCGAAGCGGTGGATCTTCCGGTACGTGCGGACGAGTTCGCCGGAGGGCGAGAAGACGAGGGAGGTGTTGCACAGCGCCCCGCCGGGGGCCTCCTCGACGATGGAACCGGCGTGCAGCCAGACCCCCGTGTCGCGCGCCGCGGCGGACATCGCGCGGGCCGTTGGGCCGTCCAACGGTTCCGCTGCGTCCGCGAACGACTCGAAGGCGAACGCCCCCACGTGCCACAGCTCCGGCAGGACGACGAGATCGCTGCCGGCCTGCTCGTGCACGAGCGCGGCGGCGCGGGCGCGCCGCTCGGCGGCCGGCTCCTGCGGATCGACGTTTATCTGAATCAGGGAAGCGCGCACGGTACCCACCACTCTCAGCACACGAAACCTCTGCCGGGTCGCCCGTGCGCAGCGTAACTTAACTGCAGAGCACCCAGACAGCACTTGCCCCGCACCCGCTGCCCAGCACGCCCGAGGGATCACGTGACCGTCCACCCGAATCTTCAGCCGGCCATCGACGCCTGGACCCACTCCATCGAAGCCATCAACGACCTGGTCAAACCGCTGGCCGAGAGCGACTGGAACCGGGCCACCGAGTGCCCGGGCTGGTCGGTGCGCGACGTCGTCTCGCACGTCATCGGCGTGGAGACCGAGATGCTGGGCGAGCCGCGGCCGATGCACACGCTGCCGCGCGACCTCTTCCACGTCACCGACGAGTTCTCCCGCTACAACGAGGTGCAGGTCGACGTGCGGCGCTGCCACACGGCCCTGGAGATGACCTCCGAGCTGGAGCTCGTCGTCATCCGCCGCTCCCGGCAGCTGCGCAACGAATCGCGCGGGCCGCAGACGGCGATCCGCTGGCCGCTCGGCTCCGGCAACGAACAGCCCCTCGAACGGGCCCTGGTGGTACGGGCCTTCGACGTATGGACGCACGAGCAGGACCTGCGGCGCGCCCTCGGCGCGCCCGGCAACCTCGACTCGCCCGCGGCCGTCATCTGCCGTGACTTCCTGCTGGGCGCCCTGCCGAAGGTCGTGGCCAAGGACGCGGGCGCGCCGCCCGGATCCGCGGTCGTCTTCGACGTGCACGGCCCGCTGGAGTTCCTGCGGACCGTGCGCGTCGACGCGCAGGGCCGGGGGAAGATCGACAGCAGTGTGTCGCTGGGCCCGACAGTCACGTTCGGGATGGACTGGGAGACGTACGCCCGGCTGGCGTGCGGCCGGGTGCATCCGGAGGCGGCGGCGGGGCGGATCAAGGTGGAGGGTGACGCGGAGCTCGCGGAGGCCGTCCTCCGCGAGTTCGCGATCACTCCCTAGGCGGACAGCGGCCGCCCGCTCACGCCGGTACGTGCACCGTCTCCACTCTCGACGCCACGATCCGCTCGCGCTCGCGCTGCTGCGCCCGGGTGCGCAGCCGCAGGATCTGCGACAGCCCCAGCGCCTCCAGGACGAAGACGGAGGCGAAGGCGACCCGGTAGTCGTCGCCGGTCGCGTCGAGCAGCACGCCCACGGCCAGGAGCGTCGTCATCGAGGCGATGAAGCCGCCCATGTTGACGATGCCGGAGGCGGTGCCCTGGCGCTCGGGCGGGTTGGCGGGGCGGGCGAAGTCGAAGCCGATCATCGAGGCGGGGCCGCACGCGCCGAGCACGAGGCACTCGGTCACCAGCAGCCACATGGGCGCGTGCGCGCCGGGCCAGCCGGCCACCGCCGCCCACACCAGCGCGGTCGCGGCGACCGTGCCGAGCGCGAGCGGCAGCCGGGCCGCGTGGTGGCGGGCGATGATCTGCCCGTAGACCAGGCCCACGGCCATGTTGGAGAGCACGACCAGGGTCAGCAGCAGCCCCGCGGTCTCCCGGGACAGGCCCTCCGCCTCGACGAGGAAGGGCATGCCCCACAGCAGCAGGAAGACCATCGCGGGGAACTGCGTCGTGAAGTGCACCCACATGCCGAGCCGGGTGCCGGGCTCGCGCCACGTCCGGACGATCTGCCGGCGAACGAAACCCTTGCCGCCGGCGGACGCGGTCGCGGGCGGCTCGTGGCCCTCCGGGTGGTCCTTCAGGAACAGCAGCATCAGGACGAGGGCGAGCACGCCAGCGGCCGCGCTGCCACCGAAGGTGGCGGTCCAGCCGGCCGCGTGCAGCAGCCGGGCCAGGAGCATCGTGGAAACGAGGTTGCCCGCCATGCCGAAGAGCGCCGCGACCTGCGCGATCAGCGGGCCGCGGCGGGCGGGGAACCAGCGGGCGCCCAGGCGCAGCACGCTGATGAACGTCATCGCGTCGCCGCAGCCGAGCAGGGCCCGGCTGGCCAGGGCCGTCCCGTAGGAGTGGGAGAGCGCGAAGGCGAACTGCCCGGCGGTGAACAGCACGGCGCCGAGGGCCAGCACCTTCTTGGTGCCCAGCCGGTCGACCAGCAGGCCGACGGGTATCTGCATGCCCGCGTAGACGAGCAGCTGGAGTATGGAGAAGGTGGACAGCGCGGAGGCGTTGATGTGGAAGCGCTCGGCGGCGTCGATCCCCGCCACGCCGAGGCTGGTGCGGAAGATGATCGCGACGAAGTACACCCCGACGCCGATCCCCCAGACGGCGACCGCGCGCCGTCCGCCGGGTGGGTCGCCGGGCAGCGCTGCGGCCCCCTGACTCATCGGTGGTCCCCCCGCTCGTTCATCGGATCTCGCCCCGGGCCAGGTTGCGCACCCAGCTGACGTGCTGGTCGATGACGGCGACGGCGCCCTCGGCGTCACCGGCGCGCAGGGCCTCGAGGATCTCGGTGTGCTCGCTGTGGTTCTTGGCGATGCGGTCGGGGTGGGCGTGCATCACGGCCACGCCCATCCGCAGCTGCCGGTCGCGCAGCTGGTCGTAGAGCCGGGAGAGGATCTGGTTGCCGGCGCTGCGCACGATCTCGGCGTGGAAGGCGCGGTCGCTGACGGAGACCGCGGCCAGGTCGCCGGCGGCGGCCTGGCGGGCCATGTCGTCGAGGAGTTCCTCCAGGCGGGCGATGAGCAGCGGGGAGGCGGGGACGGCCTTGGCCGCCGCGTACTTCTCCACCAGCAGCCGGGTCTCGACCACGTCCGCGATCTCCTGGGCGGAGACGGGCAGGACCAGGGCGCCCTTCTTCGGGTAGAGCTTGATCAGGCCCTCGGCCTCCAGGCGCAGCAGCGCCTCGCGCACGGGGGTCCGCGAGACCCCGGTGGCCTCGGCCAGGTCTCCCTCGGTGAGCAGCGTGCCGCCTTCGTAACGGCGGTGCAGGACGGCTTCCTTGACGTGCGCGTAGACGCGTTCGGCGGCGGGGGGCTGCTTGGTCCGCTGGAGCGGCACGGGCGGAGCGGTTGGCATGAGCACAGCTTAGATACAACATATATACGCAGAAAGAGGGGGTCCGCGATCCGGACAAGGGGCGTCCCGGCTTACGGTCCCGTCCAGCCGTCCCCGTGGTCCCGCCCGGCCGTTCTTACGGCGCCGTCCAGCCGTCCGCGGGCGTGATGAAGACGAACCTCAGGTCAGGACGCTGTATCGGCAACAGGACATGACTGGTCACCCGCACCTCCCGTCCACCGTGGAACGGCAGTTGCAGCCGGAAGACGTCGCCGTCGCGGTGCTCGACGACATCGTGCTCCTCGGACCAGATGCGCCGGCAGTCGGCGTCCGCGTCGAGGATGTCCCGCACGAGCGTGCGCAGTTCGGCGTTGCCGGGGTTGCTGTTGGCGGCGACGCGCAGCATGGCGAGGTAGGTGCGGGCGCAGGCGTCCTCCCAGTCGAGCATCTGCTCGCGGGCCTCGGGGTCGAGCAGCGCCCAGCGCATGAGATTGGCGCCGGGCCGGCGCACCCAGGGAAACCACTCGCCCATGAGGGAATTCGCCGCGACGATATTCCAGGCCACATCGGAGAGATAGGCGGGATAGGACACCTGCTGTTCCAGCAGGGCTTTGACGCCGTGCGGCAGATCACCCGAACCGCCCGGTTCGCGAGTGAGTCCGCCGGGCGGGCGGCGGCCGCAGACGGCGAGAAAGAGCGTGAGCGTCTCGGCCTCGCTCAGCCGCAGTGCGCGGGCGACCCGGAGCAGGAAATTCTCGGAGAAGTCCTGACGGCGGCCGGCCTCCAGCGCGCGGTACCAGCCTTCGCTCACTCCGGTGAGCCGGGCCACGTGGGCCTGGGAGAGACGGCGGCCGGGGCGCGGGAGGACACCGCGCAGCTCGGGGACGGTACGTGCGTCCACGCGCGCCCGCCAGGCGCGGAGAAGACGGCTGATGGATTCCCCGTCCACGTGGTCGGCGCCGTCCACGCGTCCTCCAATTCCGACACTGCAAGTGTTGGTCAATCTTAAGTAAATTGCGCCGCACGGGCTATTCCAGCCGCTGACCTGGATGGGATTCCCGAGGCCGCTCCGCATGACGGCAGAGGCCCGGACGCCGTTCTCTCTCCTCGCTGGAGGGGGGTGAGGAGGGGGGCGTCCGGGCCTTTTGTCGTTTCTGATTCAACTAATGGTTATTGCACCGGGCCATTGCACCGGGACCATTGCCCGGTGCGCCGTCCCGGGGGCGGTGTTATCCCCAGGTGATCAGCCGCTGCGGATTCTCGAGCACGGCGGCCGTGTCGGCCAGCACCTTCGAACCCAGCTCCCCGTCCACCAGGCGGTGGTCGAAGGAGAGCGCCAGCGTCGTCACCTGGCGCGGCTTGACCTTGCCCTTGTGCACCCACGGCTGCAGCTTGATCGCACCGACGGCCAGGATCGCCGACTCGCCCGGGTTGAGGATGGGCGTGCCGGTGTCGACGCCGAAGACGCCCACGTTGGTGATCGTGACCGTGCCGCCGGACATGGCCGCCGGGCTCGTCCTCCCCTCGCGGGCGGTCGCCACCAGCTCGGACAGCGCCGTGGACAGCTCGGGGAGCGTCTTGACGCCCGCGTCCTTGATGTTCGGCACGATCAGCCCGCGCGGCGTGGCCGCCGCGATGCCCAGGTTCACGTAGTCCTTGCGGACGATCTCCTGGTTGGCCTCGTCCCACGACGCGTTCACGTCCGGGTTCCGCTTGATCGCGACGAGGAACGCCTTCGCGACGAGCAGCAGCGGGTTGACCCGCAGACCCGCCATGTCGGGGTCGTCCTTGAGCTTCTGCACGAGCTTCATGGTGCGGGTCACGTCGACGGTGACGAACTCCGTGACATGCGGCGCGGTGAAGGCGCTCGCGACCATCGCCTGGGCGGTGGCCTTGCGCACGCCCTTGACCGGGATCCGCGTCTCGCGCGCGGCGAGGTCCGGCACGGCCGCGGGCACCCCCGCGACGGCCGCCGGCTCCTCCGCGACCGGGGCAGTCGCGGCCGAGGCGGCGGCGTGGACGTCCTCGCGGGTCACGATGCCGTCGGCACCGGACGGCACGACGGAGGCGAGATCGACCCCGAGGTCCTTGGCGAGCTTGCGCACGGGGGGCTTGGCGAGGGGACGGGCGCCGGCCGGTGCGGCGGGGGCGGGCTTCTCCGCCGCCGGAGCCGGGGCGGGGGCCGCGGCGGCGCTCCCGTTGAGCTCCGCCTGTATGGCGGCGGCCACCGGCTGGGCCGGAACGGCCTGCTTACGAGCGCGCCGCTTCGTGGACGACGGCGCCGCCCCGTAGCCGACGAGCACGGCCTGCCGCCCCTGCGGCTCCTCGGGCTCGGCGGCGGGCGCGGCCGGAGCCGCGGCCTGCTCCGGCGCGGCCGGAGCAGGACCCGCGCCGGGCTGGGTGTCCACCGAGATGATCACCTGGCCGACGTCGACCGTCGTCCCCTCGGGGAACCGCAGTTCGTGCACGACCCCGTCGAACGGGATCGGCAGCTCCACGGCGGCCTTGGCCGTCTCGACCTCGCACACCACCTGCCCGTCGGCGACGGTGTCGCCGGCGGCCACGTACCACTTGAGGATCTCGGCCTCGGTGAGCCCCTCGCCCACGTCGGGCATCTTGAACTCGCGGAAGCGCTGGTCGTTCGCGGTCCTTGCAGTCATGGTCACGACTCTCCTCAAACCCCTCAGTACGCCAGCGCGCGGTCGACGGCGTCGAGCACCCGGTCCAGACCCGGAAGGTACTCGTCCTCGAGCCGGGACGGCGGGTAGGGCGCGTGATATCCGCCGACCCGCAGGACCGGTGCCTCCAGGTGGTAGAAGCAGCGCTCCGTGATCCGGGCGGCGATCTCCGCACCGGTGCCCAGGAAGACCGGGGCCTCGTGGACGATGACCAGGCGGCGGGTGCGCTCCACGGACGCCTGGATCGCGTCGAAGTCGATGGGCGACATCGAGCGCAGGTCCAGGACCTCCAGGGACTTGCCCTCCTCCTCGGCCGCGGCCGCGGCCTCCAGACAGGTCTTCACCATCGGCCCGTAGGCGGCGAGGGTGAGGTCCGTGCCCGGGCGGGCGACGCGGGCGGCGTGCAGGGGGGCCGGGATGGCCTCCGTGTCGAGCTCGGACTTGTCGTGGTAGCGGCGCTTGGGCTCGAAGTAGATCACCGGGTCGTCGCTCTGGATGGCCTGCTGGAGCATCCAGTAGGCGTCCGAGGCGTTCGACGGGGAGACCACCTTCAGGCCCGCGACGTGGGCGAACAGCGTCTCGGGCGACTCGCTGTGGTGCTCGACGGCACCGATGGCGCCGCCGTAGGGGATGCGGATGACGACCGGCAGCTTGATCTTGCCGAGCGCGCGGGCGTGCATCTTGGCCAGCTGGGTGACGATCTGGTCGTACGCCGGGAAGACGAACCCGTCGAACTGGATCTCGACGACGGGGCGGTAGCCGCGCAGGGCCAGGCCGATCGCGGTGCCCACGATGCCGGACTCGGCGAGCGGGGTGTCGATGACCCGGTCCTCGCCGAAGTCCTTCTGCAGGCCGTCGGTGACGCGGAAGACGCCGCCGAGCTTGCCGACGTCCTCGCCCATGACGAGGACCTTGGGGTCGTTCTCCAGCGCGGTGCGCAGCGAGGCGTTGATCGCCTTGACGATGGAGAGCTTCTGGGCGGTCATCAGTGGCTCTCCTCGGCGAACGAAGCCTGGTAGGCGGCGAACTGGGCCCGCTCCTCGTCGACGAGGGCGTGGCCGTCGGCGTAGATGTTGTCGAAGATCGCCATGTCGTCGGGGTCCGGCATGGTGCGGACGCGGTCGCGCACGTGCTTGGCGAGCTCGTCGGACTCGGTCTCCAGGGCGGCGAAGAAGGCCTCGTCGGCGTGGCCCTCGCGCTCCAGGTACGCGCGCAGGCGCGCGATCGGGTCCTTGGCCTCCCACAGCTCGCGCTCCTCGTCGCGCCGGTAGCGCGTCGGGTCGTCGGAGGTGGTGTGGGCGCCCATGCGGTACGTGAAGGCCTCGATCAGCATCGGGCCCTGGCCGGTGCGGGCCCGGTCGAGGGCGGCCTTGGTGACGGCGAGGCAGGCGAGGACGTCGTTGCCGTCGACGCGGACGCCGGGGAAGCCGTAGCCCTGCGCGCGCTGGTAGAGCGGGACGCGGGTCTGCTTCTCGGTGGGCTCGGAGATGGCCCACTGGTTGTTCTGGCAGAAGAACACGACCGGGGCGTTGTAGACGGCCGCGAAGGTGAACGCCTCGGCCACGTCGCCCTGGCTGGAGGCGCCGTCGCCGAAGTAGGCGATGACGGCGGAGTCGGCGCCGTCCTTGGTGATCCCCATGGCGTAGCCGGTCGCGTGCAGCGCCTGCGAGCCGATGACGATCGTGTAGAGGTGGAAGTTGTTCTCGTTCGGGTCCCAGCCGCCGTTGTTCACGCCGCGGAACATGCCGAGCAGGTTGGTGGGGTCGACCCCGCGGCACCAGGCAACGCCGTGCTCGCGGTAGGTCGGGAAGACGTAGTCGTCGGGGCGGGTCGCCCGGCCGGAGCCGATCTGGGCGGCCTCCTGGCCCAGCAGGGAGGCCCACAGGCCCAGTTCGCCCTGGCGCTGCAGCGTGGTCGCCTCGGCGTCGAACCTGCGGGTCAGCACCATGTCGCGGTACAGGCCACGCAGTTCCTCGGCGGTCAGGTCGATGGAGTAGTCGGGGTGCTCGACCCGCTCGCCCTCCGGCGTCAGCAGCTGTACGAGCTCGGGTGCGCCCGCCGCCGCGGCGGTCTTGGCGCCGGCGCGCTTGCTGCCGCCGCGGCGCGGCTTGCGCGCGGCAGTGCTGTCCACAGTCACGTGTGCTCCTCCGTCTGTCCGGCCCCCGGGGTCGCCGGCGGCCAGAGGGGGTTCCCCCGCCGTGAGGCAGGAGAATGCTCGCTCGATCCCCGACGGCACACGGGGTGGGTGTGCCGAGGCCGGAACCGGGCGTGACAGGCGCCCCGGCGAAAGGCCTGCAATAAGCACGTTACCCAGAAGGCCGCATTCCTGCGAAACCCCGCCTGACCTGCAATTTTGCTTGGATTTCCAAGTAAATCGAGAAAGCGGGGCGACGCTCCTGGTCACGACCTTGTGAGCACAGCCCGTGCGGGCTGCCGGAACGACGGCACGTTATCCCGGAGGACAAGAGCAGGGGAAGACTCGGTGTGTGAGACTGGCCCTGTGCCCGAACAAGGAAAAATCACGGTATTTCTGCTCGACGACCATGAGGTCGTCCGGCGCGGGGTGCACGAGATGCTCTCCGTCGAGGCCGACATCGAGGTCGTCGGGGAGGCCGGTACGGCCGCCGACGCACTGGTGCGCATTCCGGCCACGCGGCCGGACGTCGCTGTTCTGGACGTTCGCCTTCCGGATGGCAGCGGCGTCGAAGTCTGCCGGGAAATCCGTTCGCAGGATGAGCACATCAAATGCCTGATGCTCACCTCGTTCGCCGATGACGAGGCGCTCTTCGACGCGATCATGGCGGGCGCGTCCGGTTACGTACTGAAAGCCATTCGTGGCAATGAGCTGCTCACCGCCGTACGGGACGTGGCGGCCGGGAAATCCCTGCTCGACCCGGTGGCGACGGCGCGGGTGCTGGAGCGGCTGCGCGACGGCAAGGCCCCCAAGGGCGACGACCGGCTCGCGAGCCTGACCGACCAGGAGCGCCGGATCCTGGACCTGATCGGCGAGGGCCTGACCAACCGCCTGATCGGCGAGCGCCTGCACCTGGCCGAAAAGACGATCAAGAACTACGTCTCCAGCCTGCTGTCCAAGCTCGGCATGGAGCGGCGCTCCCAGGCGGCGGCGTACGTGGCCCGGCTGCAGGCCGAGAAGCGGTGAACCTACGGTGAACCGGTGATTCGGGACCTACGGCCCACGCCAAAGGGGCGGGTGTCCCTGGAGGCGGGTGGGACGGGCGTGCACAGTGGTGCCATGCTCTCCGCGCCGCCCGACCGATACCGAGCCCTCGAACTGCTCGGCCGCACCCCCTACGGCCGCCTTTCGGTCAGCATGCGCGCACTCCCCTTCGTCACCGTCGCGCGCCACGTCGTCTCCGGCGAGAGCGTCCTGCTCCGCCTCCACGGCGACTTCGGCTACGCCCAGGCCTGCGACGGCAACGTCGTCGCCTACGGCGCCGACAACCTGAGCGACCGCCGCGAGGGCGACGAGGCGGTGTGGACCGTGCAATTCGTCGGCACGGCACGTCTCTTCATCCCTTCCGGGGACGACCTGGAGCGCTTCGGCCGGCCGCCCCGCACCGCGGACGCCGCACCCTTCCGGCCCGAATACCTGTGCATCGAACCGCAGTTCATCACCCTGCATCACCTTGAAGGGGTCCCCGCGCGACAGGCCGCGCACTCAGCGTGATCTAACATTTGGGACGTGCCACGCTCACTTGTCACCGATGTCCCGCCCACCGCCAAACCCGACATCGGACCCGGCATCGGCACCCTGCGCACCCTGCTGCGCCGCTACGACCGGGCCGGCGAGCCCGTCTCCTGCATCCCCCTGACCGAGGGCCTCCTCAACCGCGGCTACCGCCTCACCACCACCCGCGGCGACTTCTTCCTCAAGCACCACCTCGACGGCGACCAGGCCGCCATCGCCCGCCAGCACGGCGTCACCCTGCGCCTGGCCGCCCTCGGCCTGCCCGTCGCCCCGCCCGTGGCCCGCACGGACGGCACGACCGTCACCGTCCTCGGCGGCCGCTGCTACGCCCTCCACCCGTGGGTCGACGGCCGCCACCGCGACGGCGGCGAACTGACCCGCGCCCAGTCGCGCAAGCTCGGCGCCCTGCTCGGCCACGTCCACACCTGCCTGGCCAAGGTCTGCCGCGAGGAGCCCCCCGACGGCCCACCGGGGGCCGCGGAAGGCCCTGGAGGGGCCTGTGAGGGCCTGGGAGGAGCCCGGCGGCCCGCAGACGCCTCGGCGGACCCCCAGGACACGTACGCCCTCATCGAGGAGCTTCTCGGGCTCGTACGCCGGGGCAGGGGCAGCCGGCCCCGCGACTCCTTCGACGAACTCGCCGAGCACCGGCTGATCGAGCGCCGCGCCCTGCTGGAGCGCCACGCCCACCGCCGCCCCGCCGACGGCACCGCCCCCGGCTGGGTGCACGGCGACTTCCACCCGCTCAACCTGCTCTACCGCGGCGGCGAACCCGCCGCGATCGTCGACTGGGACCGCCTCGGCGTGCAGCCCCGCGCCGAGGAGGCCGTCCGCGCGGCCGTCATCTTCTTCCTGCGCCCCGACGGCACCCTGGACCTCGCGAAGATACGCCCGTACGCGCGCGCGTACCGGCGGGCGAGCGGCGCGGACCCCGCCGAGCTGGGCGCGGCCGTCCACCGCGTGTGGTGGGAGCGGCTGAACGACTTCTGGATGCTGCGCTGGCGCTACCAGCTGGGCGACCACCGCGCGGACCCCGGCTTCCCGGCCTCGGCGGCGCTGACGGTCTGGTGGACACGGTCGTACGAGGCGGTGCGGGACGCGTTCACGGAGTGAGCGGGGCCCCGCAAGGCGCCTCCCCGCGCACACGACCGAGGGCACCCGATGCGCATCGGGTGCCCTCAAGTACGTGCCGCTTCTCGCCGTCCGGGTCAGGTGCCCGGGGTCGTACCCGTGGCGCCCTGGCCGGCGGTGGTGCCGACGGTGCCGGACTGCCCGGTCGTGGTGCCCGTGGTGGTACCGGTGCTGCCGGACTGGCCCGTGGTGGTGCCGGGCTTGTTGTCGCCGCCGCCGGTGGACGGCTTGGTCGACGGGTCGGGCTGGGTCGACGGGTCCGTGGAGGGCGGGGCGCTGGACGGCGGCGCGGACGTCCCGTGCGACGGCTTGTGCCGGCCGGTGCCCTCGTCGGTGTCCGTGGTGTCGTCCTCGCTGTCCGAATCGCGCTGACGGCCCATGTCGCCCGTCGTGCCGTTGTGGCCCGGGGTGTGGGACTTCTGGGCGTCGGGGCTCTGCGAGCCGGAGGGACCGGGGGTGGACGGACCGACGGAGGTCTTGTCGGGCTTCCTCTCCGTCTTGCCGCCGCCGCTCGTCTGGAACGACTTCAGCGCGTACACCGCGCCCGCCACCAGCACGATCGCCACGACGGCGGCGACGAGCAGCATCCTGCCCTTGCCGCCGCCCCGGCCGCCGTTGCCGCCGTAGCCGTCGAAACCGCCGTCGTCGCCGTGGCGGGGCGGCAGTATCGGCTGCTGGGAGGTGCCGCCGCCGTGCTGCGGGTGCTGCATGGCGGTGGTGTGCGGGCCGCCGACGGCGCCCATCACCTGCGTGGCACCGCCCACGTGGTCGATCGGGCCCGTGTCCCAGGCGCCGGAGTGGGCGCCCGCGTCGTGCAGCATCTGCAGGGCGTACTGGACCAGCCCGCGCATCTCCTCGGCGCTCTGGAACCGGTCGTCCGGGTCCTTGGCGAGGGAGCGCATGACCAGGCCGTCGAGCTCCGGCGGCACGCTGCCGAGGACCTGCGACGGCGGCACCGGCATGTCCTGGACGTGCTGGTAGACGACCGAGAGCGGGGTCTCGCCGGTGAACGGCGGACGCAGCGCCAGCAGTTCGTAGAGCAGGCAGCCGGTGGCGTAGAGGTCCGAGCGGGCGTCGACGGTCTTGCCGAGGGCCTGCTCGGGCGAGAGGTACTGCGGGGTGCCCATGACCATGCCGGTCTGGGTCATGGTGGAGGCCGCGCCGTGCAGGGCGCGGGCGATGCCGAAGTCCATGACCTTCACCGCGCCGCTGTTGGTGATGATCACGTTGGCGGGCTTGATGTCACGGTGCACGATGCCGTGCTGGTGGCTGTAGGCCAGGGCCTCCAGCACGCCGGAGACGATGATGAGCGCCTGCTCGGGCGGCGGGGCGTCGGCGTTGAGCAACAGGTCGCGGATGGTGCGGCCTTCGACCAGCTCCATGACGATGTACGGCACGACGTTGCGGCCGACGGTGTCCTCGCCGGAGTCGTAAACGGCGACGACCGCGTGGTGGTTGAGGCCGGCGACCGACTGCGCCTCGCGGGTGAAGCGGGCCTTGGACACCGGGTCCTCGGCGAGGTCGGCGCGGAGCAGCTTCACCGCGACCGTGCGGCCCAGGCGCACGTCCTCGGCGGCGAAGACCTCGGCCATGCCGCCGCGGCCCAGCCTGTGCGTGAGGCGGTAGCGGCCGTCCCCGACGAGCCCCCCGTTGCCCCACATTTCCGGCACATCGGGCATTCCGCCCTCGTTGGCGTCAGGGTCGGACGGACCCTGGGCGCTCTGCGTCTGTGCCATCAGTCCTCGCCGTCGTGTCTGGCCGCGTCGCGCGGAAGGCGCTGCGGTGGGAAAACGGTCTTCCGCTAAGGCACGCTACAGGTTCCACGGCGCGCGCCGGTCCGGGATGGACGCGCTATCAAACCTGCACGGGCCTGGGCAAGGCAAATCTCGTGACGTCTTGTCTCGCATCCCGTCACGGAACGGGCACGCGGCTTGACGTGCCCGCGGCCTGGGGCAGACTTGGCCGAGATATATCGACAGAACCGACGGAACGGGGCCGCACGGATCACCGTACGGATCGCCGGGCCGACGGACCATAAGCCGAATCACATGCCAAACCGTATGTCGAACCGAATGCCGGAACGTATGCCAGGCAGTGCGCCCAAGGGGGAAGTAGAACGATGAGCCAGGACGGCGCACAGGGCCGCTACACGGGCCGGTCTGTCGGTGGCGGCCGCTACCAGCTCCGCGACCTGCTGGGCGAGGGCGGCATGGCCTCCGTCCACCTGGCCTACGACTCCGTCCTGGACCGTCAGGTGGCCATCAAGACGCTCCACACGGAGCTGGGCCGCGAGGCGTCCTTCCGCGAGCGGTTCCGGCGCGAGGCCCAGGCCGTCGCCAAGCTCACACACACCAACATCGTCTCGGTGTTCGACACGGGCGAGGACGACCTGGACGGGTCGACCATGCCGTACATCGTCATGGAGTACGTCGAGGGCCAGCCGCTGCGCTCCGTCCTCGACGCCGACGTGCACCAGTACGGCGCCATGCCGACCGAGAAGGCGCTGAAGATCACCGCCGACGTGCTGGCGGCGCTCGAGGTCAGCCACGAGATGGGCCTGGTCCACCGCGACATCAAGCCCGGCAACGTGATGATGACCAAGCGCGGCGTGGTCAAGGTCATGGACTTCGGCATCGCCCGCGCCATGCAGTCCGGCGTCACGTCGATGACGCAGACCGGCATGGTCGTCGGCACCCCCCAGTACCTCTCCCCCGAGCAGGCGCTCGGGCGCGGCGTCGACGCCCGCTCGGACCTGTACTCGGTCGGCATCATGCTCTTCGAGCTGCTGACCGGACGGCTGCCGTTCGACGCGGACTCCCCGCTGGCCATCGCCTACGCGCACGTCCAGGAGGAGCCGGTCGCTCCCTCCTCGATCAACCGCTCCATCCCGCCGGCGGTCGACGCCCTGGTCGCCCGGGCGCTGAAGAAGAACCCGAACGAGCGCTTCCCGAGCGCCGAGTCCATGCGCGACGAGTGCGCGCGGGTGACGAGCACGGCGCAGACCGCGCCCTCGCCGATCATCATCGCGGGCGGCCCCCCGGCGCGCAGCGGCGCGGGCGTCAGCTCGGCCGTCTTCCCGCCCGTCGACCAGCAGACCCCGGCACCGGGCCCTGCGGGCGTCCAGACGCCCTACCAGGCCCCTGCGGCCCCCGGGCCGTACAACGGCGGCTACGGGCCCTCCTCGGGCGCTCAGCAGGGCGTCCAGGGCGCCGGGGGCTACCCGACGCCCGTGCAGCCCTTCCAGGGCGCCCAGGGCCCCAGCACGCCCCCGCCCTACTCGATCAGCCCGTCCTCCGGCCCGTCGGCCTCCGCCGGGTCGCCGTCGGGCGGCGGCAAGAGCAACAAGCCCGTCATCATCGGCTCCGCGGTCGTCGCGGGCCTCGCGGTCATCGGCGTGATCGCGGCGATCGCGCTGAACGGCAGCGGCGAGAAGAAGGAAGAGGCCGGGGGCACCGCCGGCGGCACCACCGGCGGAACGCAGAGCCAGGCGCCCGTCACCCCGGGCGGCGGCACGACCACCGGCGGTGGCGGCGGCACCGGCGGCGGCGGTACGACCACGGCGGGCGGCACCACCGGCGGCTCGCAGAGCAAGCACAAGGAGGGCGACAAGAGCAAGACCATCGACCCGTCCAAGTGCACCAAGGCCTACGAGTACTACAGCGACAAGTCGAAGAAGTCCTCGCCCGACTTCCGGTACATGTACATCGACTCGGTGAAGTCGTGCCTGCAGGCCGCCGGCTGGAAGTACCGCATCGACGTGTCGCCCGAGAACACGTGGGGCAAGGGCACGGTGCTCAACCAGGTGCCGGCCGCGGGCGACCCGTTCGACCCGAAGTCGCCGTCGGACCAGTTCGTGCTGACCGTCTCGACGGGCGACCCGGCCTCTTCCTGATCAGCCCGGGCGGGGCCTCCGGGCCCCGGTCCCGTGGGCGTGTGCGTGTGGTGCGTGTGCGTGTGCCCGGTACGTCTTGAGTGGACGTACCGGGCACACGCACAAGCGGAATGACGCTTATTCAGTTTCGGTCTTCAAAGGCCTTCGAAGACTCGGGCTCAGGCCCGGGCCTTTAAAGGTAGGGGCCCGAACGCGCGCCGCCGTGCTGCGGGCTCTCGCCGTCGTCCTCCCCGAGGACACCGGCCGGCAGCGCCCGGCGCATCTGCTCCAGCTGGGCGCGGGCCGCCATCTGCTGGGCGAACAGTGCGGTCTGGATGCCGTGGAACAGGCCTTCCAGCCAGCCGACCAACTGAGCCTGCGCGATGCGCAGTTCCGCCTCGGTCGGCACCGTGTCGTCGGTGAACGGAAGCGACAGGCGCTCCAGCTCCTCGACCAGCTCGGGGGCCAGGCCGTCCTCCAGCTCCTTGACGGAGCTGCGGTGGATCTCCTTGAGCCGGACCCTGCTCGCCTCGTCGAGAGGGGCGGCCCGCACTTCCTCCAGCAGTTGCTTGATCATGCTGCCGATGCGCATGACCTTCGCAGGCTGTTCGACCATCTCCGTCACCGGGACCTCGCGCGACTCGTCGTCGCCCTCCCCGCCGCCGGGGCTGGCGCTGCCGAGAGCCATGCCGTCCGGGCCTACGACCAGGACCTGCGGGCTCTCCTGCGACCGTTCATTCCTCGGCATATCCATGCCGCCATTCTCTCGCACATGTGATTTCCCCCTGTTGATGCCCCCGTACACGCCTGATCCACCGTGCCACGCCCCACGACGCGCGCCCCTTTTTCACTCCGTGCGCCCCTTTTTCCCCGGCCTTCCCGGGCAGTTCGTCATTTCCACGGCTTCGCGTACGGCATCTCATCGCCTTATCGGCGCCCCGCGACGCCGGGGCCGCGGCCTATCGCGGCCGCCTCAGGCGCAGGGCGAAGAAGCCGAGGCCGAGACCGGTGAGGGCGAGGCCCGTGCCGAGGGGGAGCACGCGCAGCACGCGGTCGCCGTAGGCCGCGCTCCTGGCGTTGCGGGCGGCGGCGGGGCGGGTGGAGACGGGGTCGGGCGTCACCGGCCCGAAGGGGCCCTGCGGCTGCTCGGCGGCGCCGTCCGCCTCGTCGGCGGGCGCCGGGGGCCCGATGGCGGGGGCGTCCTCCCCGGGCACGTCCTCCACGGGGCCGGCCGCCTCACCGGTCTCGCCGGAGGGGGCCTCGGAGGGGCCTGCGGACGGTGATCCGCCGGGCGAGCCGGACGGGCGGGACGGACCGGATATCCCGGAGGGCGAGGGCGGAGCCGTGCGGCCGGGGTGGAGGCGGCCCTCGCCGGCGGACGTCCCGGCGAGCCGGCCGTCGCCGGAGCCCGACGGGGGCGGGGGGCGGAGCGTGGGGCCGGGCGCGGGGCCGGCCGGGCCCGGCGGAGGCCGTCCGGGGGACGGGTCCGGGGGCTCCAGGCCCGGTGCGACGGCGACGACCAGCGCGGTGGCCGCGACCACCGGCCCGGCTATGAACCCGGTCCGCAGGCCCGCCCGCAGTCGGCCGCCCATGCCCACGTCGCCTCCTCCGCTCGCCGCCGGAGCCGCTCGCACCCACCCTCACACGGGGTGGGCGGGGCGGCGCGGTGGGTGGCTCAGGAGGGTGGCCGGGGGCCGGGCCGGCCGGAGCCGCCGGTTCCATCGGTTCGGACCGTGAGCATCGGTTCAGACCGTGAGGAGGATCTTCCCCACGTGGGCGCTCTGCTCCATGACGCGGTGGGCCTCCGCGGCCTCCGCCATCGGCATCGTGCGGTCCACGACCGGCCGCACCCGTCCACCGGCGATGAGCGGCCACACGTGCTCCCGCACGGCCGCGATGATCGCCGCCTTCTCGGCCAGCGGGCGGCCGCGCAGGGAGGTCCCCATGACCGCGGCGCGCTTGGTGAGGAGGGCGGCGAGGTCGAGCTCGGCCTTGCGGCCGCCCTGCAGACCGATGATCACCAGGCGGCCGTTGACGGCGAGGGCCTCCACGTTCCGCTCGAGGTACTTCGCCCCGACGATGTCGAGGACGACGTCGGCGCCGACACCGCCGGTGACCTTGTGCAGCTCCTCGACGAAGTCCTGCTCGCGGTAGTCGATGAGGATGTCCGCCCCCAGCTCGCGGCAGGCCTCCAGCTTGTCCCCGCTGCCCGCGGTGACGGCGACGCGCGCGCCGACGGCCTTGGCCAGCTGCACGGCCATGGTGCCGATGCCGCTGCCGCCGCCGTGGACGAGGAAGGTCTCGCCGGGGCGCAGGTGGGCCACCATGAACACGTTGGACCAGACGGTCGCGGTCACCTCGGGCAGGCAGGCCGCCGTGACCAGGTCCATGCCGTCCGGGACGGGCAGGAGCTGGCCCGCGGGGACGCAGACCTTCTGCGCGTACCCGCCGCCGGCAAGCAGCGCGCACACCTCGTCGCCGACCGCCCAGCCGCTGACCCCGGGGCCGAGCGCCGCGATCCGGCCGGAGCACTCCAGGCCGGGGTAGGCGGACGCGCCGGGTGGCGGGTCGTAGAAACCCTGCCGCTGGACGACGTCGGCGCGGTTGACCGCACTGGCCACGACCTCGACCAGAACCTCGCCCTCACCGGGTACGGGATCGGGCACTTCGGTCCACACCAGGGCCTCGGGACCGCCTGGCTCGGGAATGGTGATCGCATACATGGTCGCGAGGCTACCGCCGGGGCACCGGGAAGATCACGGAATATGGGGGCCATGGTGACGCGCAAGATGAACCGGATCTCGCTGTTCCGCACCCTGTGGAACCGCACCCGCGGCGAGGCCGACGACGACGCCGAGGCGGGCCGCTCGATCGTGATGCCCGCCCGGCGCGTCGCGGCGCCGCTGCGGCAGGTCCTGCAGCGGCTGGTCATGGCCCTGCTGGTGCTGGCCGTCACCACGCTGATCGTCTACGCCGACAGCGTGGGCTACCACGACAACTCCGACGGCGGGGTCGACCTCCTGGACGCCGCCTACTACGCGACCGTGACCCTGTCGACCACGGGCTACGGCGACATCACGCCGGTCAGCGACTCGGCGCGGCTCACCAATATCTTGTTGGTCACGCCGCTGCGCGTGCTGTTCCTGATCATTTTGGTGGGAACGACCCTGGAAGTGTTGACCGAGCGGACGCGCCATCAGGTGCAGATCCACCGTTGGAGGAACCGGATGCGGGAGCACACCGTCGTCGTCGGCTACGGCACCAAGGGCCGGCACGCCGTCGAGACGCTGCTCGGCCAGGGCAAGCCCAAGAGCCAGATCGTCGTGGTCGACCCGCAGAAGAAGGTCGTCGACGCCGCGGCGGCCGAGGGCCTGGTCGGCGTCCTGGGCGACGCCACGCGCTCCGAGACCCTGCTGCGGGCGGAGCTGGCGCGGGCCTCGCAGATCGTCATCACCACCCAGCGGGACGACACGGCGGCGCTGGTCACCCTGACGGCCCGGCAGCTGAACAAGTCGGCCAAGATCGTCGTCGCCGTCCGGGAGGACGAGAACGTGCCGCTGCTGCGGCAGAGCGGCGCGAACACGGTCGTGACCAGTTCCAGCTCGGCCGGCCGCCTGCTCGGCATGTCGATGATGAGCCCGAACGTCGGCACGGTCCTGGAGGACCTGCTGACGTACGGGAACGGCCTGGACGTGGCCGAACGCCCGGTCACCAAGCGGGAGGCGGGCCACTCGCCGCGCGACTGCGAGGACCTGGTCGTGGCGGTGGTCCGCGGGCACCGCCTCCTGCACTTCACGGACCCGGAGGTGGAGACGCTGCAGCTGGCGGACAGGGTGATCACGATCAGGCAGGCCGGGGCGCCCGAAGCGGGCTGAAACCACGGGGGCGTCAGGGCGGCTGCGGGCGCTTCAGGACCTCGACGGGGCCTTCAGGACCTCGACGGGAGCTTGAGGACCTCGACGGATCGTCCCGCTCCGCCCGGCGGTACGACCGCCAACGCGTCGGCCGCCGCCAACCCCCGCAGCATGGCGGGCCCGTGAAACCGCAGAGGCCGCACCCGGCCGGGGCCGTCGTACGTGACCGGCACGAGCCGGGTGTCGGCAGGATGCCCGGACACGGCCTCCCCCGGCGCGGCTCGTACGGGCTCGTCCGGCGCCCGCCCGGTGAGCGCGCACAGCAACGGCTCGGCGAGCGTCAGCAGACCGGCCACCGCGGCGAGCGGGTTCCCGGGCAGCCCGACGACGAGGCGCCCGGGCGCGAGCCGGGCGAGCAGCATCGGGTGCCCGGGCCGCACGGCGACCCCGTCGACCAGCAGCTCGGCGCCCAGGCGGTGCAGCGTGGGGTGGACGTGGTCCACGGGCCCGGAGGCGGTGCCGCCGGTGGTGACGACCACGTCCGCGGTGGAGCCGGCGAGCGCGGCGTACAGCGCGTCCGCGTCGTCGCCGATGCGCAGCGCCTCGCCCGGCTCGGCGCCGAGCGCCCGCAGCCAGGGTCCGAGCATCGGCCCGAGGGCGTCCCGGATCAGTCCGCCTTCGGGCAGGCCCTCCTGGAGGAGCTCGTCGCCGAGGACGAGCACGTCGACGCGGGGGCGGCGGGTGACGGTCAGCGTGTCGTAGCCGGCGGCGGCCGCGAGGCCGAGCAGGGGCGGCGTGACGACCGTGCCCGCGGGCACGAGCCGGTCGCCCTGCCGGCACTCGCCGCCGCGCGGCCGGATGTCCTGGCCGTGGCTGACGTGCCGGTTGGCGAGCAGCTCGCCCTGCACGGTGACTTCGCCGTGCTCGCTGCGGAGCACGGCCGTCGCCCCGGCCGGGATGCGGGCCCCCGTGGCGATCCGCAGGGCGTGCCCGTCGCGCAGCGGGCCCGTGCCGGGGCGGCCGGCGAGGACGTCCTGTTCGCCGGGCGGGGGCAGACGCCAGGGGCCGGGGCCGGAGACGGCCCAGCCGTCCATGGCGGAGGTGTCGAAGGAGGGCAGGTCGGTGAGGGCGACGAGCGGCTCGGCGAGGACCTGCCCGAGGGCGTCGCCGAGAGGGCGCTCCTCGGCGGGGAGGGCCTCGGCGGCCGCGGCGGCGACGGCACGGGCCGCGGGCCAGGGGGTGGAGTGGGGGGCGCAGTGGGGGGTGGCGTCGGCCGTCATGTGGCGGGCCCGCTTTTCGTCCTCGGCGACGTCGATGAGGGGGAAGGTGTCGAAGGCGGGGGCGGGGGCGGAGCCGGCCCCGTCCTCGGGACCGGGCCTGCGGGGCGTGGTCCCGACGCTTCGTCCGCCGTCGACCACGCCGCCCCCGACGGGTATCTCGTCGAACGGGAAGTACGCGAAGGGGGCTTGGGCGCTGCCGCGCAGGGCGTCGTCGACGTCGTAGGCGGGCCGCTCGGCGCGGCGGTCCGCGGGGCGGTCCGCAGGGCGGTCCACGGGGCGGGCGTGGTGGCGTCGCCGGTCGTCGGCGAAGAGGGCCAGTGCCTCGTCCGTCGCCCGGTCGAGCGAGGAATCCGCGTCGGCGTCACTCATCGCGCCCCGTCGGCCTTCCCGTCCGCGCCACGGTCGACGGCGTTGCCGGTGGCGCCACGGTCGGCGGACTTGCCGGTAGCGCCACGGTCGGCGGCCTTGCCGGTAGCGCCACGGTCGACGGGCTTCCCGTCCGCGCCACCGGCGGCGGACTTGCCGGCCACGCCGTCCGGGGCGGGCTCCGCACCCGTACCGCCCGAGGTCGGCTTCCCGGCTGCGCTGCCCTCGGCGGGCTTCGGGGCCAAGCCGTTCTCGGCGGGCTTGCCGGCCACGCCGTCCTCGGCGGACGCCGCGACCGCACCGCCCCCGGCGGCAGCCGTCCCCACAGCCGCCCCGGCGGCAGCGGCTTCCGCCGCCCACCGCTGGGCGAGCGCCACGGCCTTGCGGGTTGCTTCGGCCACCGCTTCGGGGCCGCCGCCCGCGCGCCCCGCGGCGTAGCCGACGAGGAACGTCGTCAGGGGCGCGGCAGGGCGGGCCACGCCGTGCGCGGCGTCGCGCGCGAGGTCCAGGAGGGCGGTGGTGTCGACGTCCAGGTCGATGCCGAGTTCGGCCTTGGCCGCGGAGATCCATTCATCCAACACGCTCCCATCGTCCCTGATGCGCGCGCGGGCGGTGGCGACGTCTTCCCAGGTGTCGCAGTCGAAGGAGGCCGTCGGGTGCGCGAACCGGCCGAGGGTCAGCTCGTCGGTGAGCAGCCGCAGCGGCAGCCCGGCGAGGCTGCCGTGCTCGGTGGCGAGCAGCGCCAGCTCCCGGCGCAGCGGCTCGGTGCGGTAGGCGGCGACCAGCGGCTGGTCGCGCCCGTCGAAGTCGGTGAGCAGGACGCCCTCCACGTACGGACCGCCGGTGGCCGCCGCGGCGAGCAGCGCCCGTACGGTCTCGGCCCGCAGGAACGGCAGGTCGGCGGAGAGCACGAGCGTGGTGGCGGAGGCCGTCTGGCGCAGGCCGGCGGCGAGCCCGGCGAGGGGGCCGCCGCCGGGCGGCTCCTCGCGGGCCCACCGCACGGGCCGTGCGGTGGGGCGCCGGGGCCCCACGACGACGGTCTCCTCGGCGTCCGCGCACGCCTCCAGCACCCGGTCCAGCAGCGTCCGCCCGCCCACGCGCAGGGTGGGTTTGTCGGCGCCGCCCAGTCTGCGGGCCGCGCCACCGGCGAGCACTACGGCGTCGTAACCAGTCACCCGACGAGTATGGCCGTTCGGGGCGGGGCGAAAGCTCAGAGAGAGCGCAACAACACAGCGGGCTGCTCGACGCAGTCGGCCACGTACCTCAGGAAGCCTCCCGCCGTGCCGCCGTCGCAGACCCGGTGGTCGAAGGTGAACGACAGCTGCACCACGTGCCGTACCGCCAACTCGCCCTGGTGGACCCAGGGCTTGGGGGCTATCCGGCCGACGCCGAGCATGGCCGCCTCGGGGTGGTTGATGATCGGCGTGGAGCCGTCGACGCCGAACACGCCGTAGTTGTTCAGCGTGAACGTGCCGCCGGTGAGCTCGGCCGGGGTCAGCGTGCCGGACCGCGCGGCCTCGGTGAGGCGGGCGATCTCCTCGGAGAGGCCGGCGGCGTTGCGCAGGTGGGCGTCCCGGACGACGGGGACGACCAGGCCGCGCTCGGTCTGGGCCGCGAAGCCGAGGTGGACGCCGGGCAGGCGGACGATCTCCCGGGCTTCGGTGTCGACGGTGGCGTTGAGGGCGGGATACCGGGCCAGGGCGGCCGTGCAGATGCGGGCGAGCAGGGCCAGGAGGGAGACCTTCGGCCCGCCCGCGGCGTTCATGGCCCGGCGGGCGGCGAGCAGCTCGGTGGCATCGGCGTCCACCCAGCAGGTGGCGTCGGGGATCTCTCGCCGGCTCCGGCCGAGCTTCTCGGCGACGGCACCGCGCACCCCGCGCAGGGGGATGCGCTCGGCGCCCGCCTCGCCGGGGGCGGCCGCCGCAGTGGGCTCGGGGGCGGCCACGGCTTCGGCGGCACGCACGGCGCGCTCCACATCGGCGCGCAGGATCAGCCCGTCCCGCCCGGAACCGGTCAAGGCCCGCAGATCGAGCCCGTGTTCACGGGCCAGCTTCCGGACGAGGGGGGACACGACGGGAACGGGGCCGGTGAGGCCGGGACGTGGTGACCCGCCCTCGGCCGAGCCCGCACGCCGCTCCCCGGACACGTCCGAAGCCACCCCCCGCCCCGCAATGCCACTGGCCGCCCCGGCCACACTCTCCGCCGCAGCGGCGCTCGGCCCATGTGGACGTGACCGGCGGTGCCCGCCCGCCTCCAGGCCGGCCGCCCCGGCCGGACCTCCGCCCGAAGGATCGCCGGAAGCCTCAGCCGTCCCCTCCGCCGCAGCGGCGCTCAGCCCGTACGAACGGGGCCGGCGGTGCCCCTCTGCCCCCGGCGCACCCGGCGCACCCGGCGCACCCGGCTCCGCCGAGCCGCCCGCGGACCCGGCACCGGAGGTGAAGCCCGCACCGGAGGTGGCCCCCGCACCGGAGGCGCCCACGAACCCCCCGGCCTGCGGCCGGACACGGCGGCGCCGCGCCGCAGGCGCCCCCGTGCCGTAGCCCACGAGGACATTGCCGGAGCCCTCCGCCGCGGGGCCGGACCCCGCCTCCGCGGGCGCTCCGACGGCGACCGTCAGCAGCGGCGCCCCCACGGGAAGCTCCGTGCCCTCCTCGCCGAAGCGGGCCGTGACCACGCCGCCGTACGGACAGGGGACTTCGACCATCGCCTTGGCCGTCTCGACCTCCACGACCGGCTGGTCGACGGCCACGACCTCGCCGACCTCGACCAGCCAGCGCACGATCTCCGCCTCGGTGAGCCCCTCGCCGAGATCGGGCAGCCGGAATTCCTTGACCTCGGGCATCAGCTCTCCGCCTCCCACTGCAGCCGTGCGACCGCGTCCAGCACCCGGTCGACCCCGGGCAGGTGGTGCCGCTCCAGCATCGGCGGCGGGTACGGGATGTCGAAGCCGGCGACGCGCAGCACCGGGGCCTCCAGGTGGTGGAAGCAGCGCTCGGTGATCCGGGCCGCGATCTCCCCGCCGGGGCCGCCGAATCCGGTCGACTCGTGGACGATCACGGCACGTCCGGTGCGCCGGACGGAGGCGCAGACCGTCTCCTCGTCGAAGGGCACGAGGGAGCGCAGGTCGACGACTTCGAGGTCCCAGCCTTCGGCGACGGCCGCCTCGGCCGCCTCCATGCAGACCGGCAGGGACGGCCCGTACGTGATGAGCGTGGCGGAGGTGCCGCGGCGGTGGACGGCGGCGCGCCCTATGGCGGGCACCGCCTCGGGCGCCTCGGGGTCCCACTCGGCCTTGGACCAGTAGAGCCGCTTGGGCTCCAGGAAGACGACGGGGTCGTCGGAGGCGATCGCCGCGCGCAGCAGCCCGTAGGCGTCGGCGACGGTGGCGGGGGTGACGACGTGGAGGCCGGGGGTGGCCATGTAGTACGCCTCGGAGGAGTCGCTGTGGTGCTCGACGCCGCCGATGCCGCCGCCGTAGGGCACGCGGACGGTGAGCGGCATGGGCACGGCGCCGCGGGTGCGGTTGCGCATCCGGGCGACGTGGCTGATGAGCTGCTCGAACGAGGGGTAGGCGAAGGCGTCGAACTGCATCTCGACCACGGGCCGCAGCCCGTACATGGCCATGCCGACGGCCGTGCCGAGGATGCCGGCCTCGGCGAGCGGGGTGTCGGTGCAGCGGTCCTCGCCGAACTCCTTCACCAGGCCGTCGGTGACACGGAAGACGCCGCCGAGCGCTCCGACGTCCTCTCCGAGGACGTGGACGGCCGGGTCCTCGGCCATGGCGTCGCGCAGGGCCCGGTTGAGGGCCTGGGCCATGGAGGAGGGCCGGGCTCCGGCCCTGACTGCCGCGGTGGTCATCGCTGCGTCCCTTCCGGGGAGTCCGGGGCGGCTTCCGCCGCGGCGTCGAGCTCGGCGCGCAGCAGCTCGGCCTGCTCCCGCAGTTGGACGGTCTGCTCGGCGTAGACGTGGGTGAAGAGGTCCATGGGGTCCAGCACGGGGTCCTGGTTCATGCGCTCGCGCAGGTCGGCGGCCATGCGCTCGGCCGCTTCCCGCTCGGCGGCCATGCCGGCCTCGTCCAGGAGCTTGCGTGCGGTCAGCTCCTGCTCCAGCAGGGCGATGGGGTCGTGGCCGCGCCAGGTCTCGACTTCGGTGTCGCTGCGGTAGCGCGTGGCGTCGTCGGCGTTGGTGTGGGCGTCCATGCGGTAGGTGACGGCTTCCACGAGGGTGGGGCCGCCTCCTTCGCGGGCCCGCCGCACGGCGTCGGTGAGCACCTCGTGGACGGCAGCGGCGTCGTTGCCGTCCACGAGCCGGCCGGGCATGCCGTAGCCGACGGCCTTGTGGGCGAGCGAGGGGGCCGCGGTCTGCTTGGCGAGCGGGACGGAGATCGCGAAGCCGTTGTTCTGCACGAGGAAGACGACGGGGGCCTGCCAGACGGCGGCGAAGTTCAGCGCCTCGTGAAAATCGCCCTCGCTGGTGCCGCCGTCGCCGACCATGGCGAGCGCGACCACGTCGTCGCCCTTGAGGCGGGCGGCGTGGGCGAGGCCCACCGCGTGCGGCAGCTGGGTGGCCAGCGGGGTGCACAGCGGTGCGATCCTGTGCTCGTGGGGGTCGTATCCGGTGTGCCAGTCGCCGCGCAGGAGCGTGAGCGCCTGGACGGGGTCGAGGCCGCGGGCGACGGCGGCGAGGGTGTCGCGGTAGCTCGGGAAGAGCCAGTCCTGCTCCTGCAGGGCGAGCGCGGCGGCGACCTCGCACGCCTCCTGCCCGGTGGAGGAGGGGTAGACGGCGAGCCGGCCCTGGCGGGTGAGCGCGGTGGCCTGGGCGTTGTATCTCCGGCCGCGGACGAGGTGGCCGTAGAGCCGGAGCAGCAGCCCGGCGTCGAGCCCGTCCGCCGCCTCCGTGCCCAGCACGCGATACGGCTCCGCGTCGGGAAGCAGGGGGGCGGGGTCGGTGCGGGGCCGCCAGGCGGGGGGCGGGGTGGGCCGGTACGAACCGGGCTGCTCCAGAACCGTCATGACGAGCACCTCCTTCGTGAGGACGGGCTTGACCGGACGTACGGCGAAATCGCGCCGACGCCCTCCCTACCGATTGTTCGGTCGTCGGCACATTTTGGCTACAGGCGGCCCGAGCCTGTGGACAAACGGTTCTCCACAGCCTGAGATATGGCCAGGACGTCCAAGAGGGGGAGGCGGGACGCCATGCCGGACGAACAGATGGCCTTCACCGGGAGCAGGGCACCGGCGCGGCCGCTGGACGAGATAGACCGCGCCATCCTGCGCATGCTCCAGGCCGACGGCCGCGCGTCGATACGCTCCGTCGCGGAGCGTGTGCACGTCTCGCGCGCCAACGCCTACGCCCGGATCAACCGGCTCATCGACGACGGGGTGATCCGGGGCTTCAGCGCGCGGGTCGACCAGGAGCGGGCGGGGCAGAGCGCGTCGGCGTACATCACGCTGAAGATCGTGCAGAACTCCTGGCGCACTGTCCGCGACAAGCTCCGGGAGCTGCCGGGGGCCGCGCACATCGCCCTGGTCAGCGGGGACTTCGACGTACTCCTGCTGGTGCACACCAAGGACAACCGCGCCCTGCGCGAGCTGGTGCTGACCCGCATCCAGTCCATGGACGAGGTGCTCAGCACCCGCACGCTGCTGATCTTCGAGGAGACGGACCTGGAGGAGAAGGGCTAGTCCCGCCCGGGGGTGCGCAGGCCCGCGAACGCCGTCAGCACCACCGCATCGGCCACTTCTTCGCTGGTCGCCGCCCCGCCGTGGCCGGGGCGGTACCACTCCACCACGGAGTTGATCATTCCGAAGAGCAGCCGGGTGGCCAGCCGTGCGTCCACATCCGCCCGCAGGTCGCCGTCGGCCGCCGCCTGCTTGAGCAGGTCGGCGACGCGGTGGTCGAACTCGCGGCGGCGCTCCATCGCCCAGCGCTCGGTGTCGGTGTTGCCGCGCACGCGCAGCAGCAGCGTCACGTAGGGCAGCTCGGCCATGAGCACCTCGACAGTGCGCCGGGTGACGTACTGCAGGCGGTCGACGGCGCGTCCCCCGGTCGCCCCCGGCTCGTCCAGCACGGCGAAGAGCCCGTCCAGGGCGCGGCTTATCGCGAGCCGGAGCAGCTCTTCCTTGCCCTTCACGTGGTGGTAGATGGAGGACTTGGAGATCCCGGCCGCCTTGGAGAGGTGCTCCATGGACGTGCCGTCGTAGCCCCGCTCGTTGAACACCTCGACGGCGACCGCGAGCAGCGATTCGGGCGTGTAGGTGTCGCGCTTGGCCATGGTCACGATTACAGCACCCGTGCCTCTCGGTCCGCACGGCGCCTCAGGGCCCGCGACGGCGCGTAGCGCTCGCCCGCCCCCTCGTCGTGCAGGTTGTACAGGAAGTTCCACAGCCAGACCGCGCCGAGGCGGTCGGCCCACTCCAGGGGACCGCCCGGATAGTTCACGCCGAGCCGCATGGCCTTGTCGATGTCCTCGGGGGTCGCCACCTCGCGGGCGGCGGCGTCGGCGGCGAGGTCCACGATCATCGCTACGGTCCTGCCGACGATCATGCCGGGTACGTCGTCGATCACGCTTACCTTCTTGCCGAGCGCCTGCAGGAGGCCCGTGGCCTCCCGGACGTCCTCGGGTGCGGCGTCCGCGGACGGGGCCAGGGCGATGCGGGTGGCGGCGCGGTAGTCGAGCGACAGGTCGAAGAAAATGCCGCGCTCTCCCGGAGGCCCTTCCAGGGCGGCGGAGCCGTCGGTCAGGGCCAGGCACGCACCGCCGGGCAGCCTGATGTGGCCCCCGGAGGCCTGTCCGTCCCCCTCCACGGTGACCTCGATGCCCGCCTCCCGGATCATCTCCACCAGGGCGGCGGCGGGCCCCAGGCCGCCCGTGACGCGGACCGCCGCCGGGGCGTCCTGCGGCTCCGCGGTGTGCGGCAGCGGCCGCTGCGCCTCCGCGGAGTGGTCGAACCACCCCCGGCCGCTCTTGCGCCCCAGCAGTCCCGCCTCCACCAGCCGGCGCTGGGCCAGCGACGGCCGGAACTTCGGGTCGTGGAAGAACGACTCGTAGACCGAACGGGTGACGGCTTCGTTCACGTCCTGGCCGATGAGGTCGGTGAGCTCGAAGGGCCCCATCGCGAACCCGCCGCACTCGCGCAGGACGGCGTCGAGGGTGGCGGGGTCGGCGGCGCGCTCCTCGTACAGCCGGAAGGCTTCGGCGTAGAAGGGCCGGGCGATGCGGTTGACGATGAAACCGGGGGCGTCGGCGCAGGTCACCGGGGTCTTGCCCCACGCGGCCACCGTGGCCGCCGCCCGCTCGGCGGCATCCGCGTCCGTGGCGAAGCCCCGGACGACCTCCACCAGCGGCAGCAACGGTGCGGGGTTGAAGAAGTGCAGGCCGACGAAGCGGCCGGGGAGCCTCAGGCCTCCGGCGACGGCGGTCACCGACAGGGACGAGGTGTTGGTGGCCAGCAGGCACGGGTCGGGAACGACCGATTCCAGCTCGGCGAACAGCTTCTGTTTGACGGGCAGTTGCTCGACAATCGCCTCGATGACGAGCGCGGAGTCGGCGAGTTCGGCGAGCCGTGCGGCGGGCCGCAGACGGGCGAGAGCAGCGTCCCGGCCGGCCGCGTCGAGCCTGCCCTTGTCCACCAGGCGGCCCAGCCGGGCGGCGATCGCCCGCGCCGCCTCCTCCGCGCGGCCGGGCGCGGCGTCGTACAGCCGCACGGGGTGGCCCGCGGTCAGGGCGACCTGGGCGATGCCCTGGCCCATGGTGCCGGCGCCGACGACGGCGACGGTGCCGGCCGGGTCGATTGCGGTCATGGCAGTGATCCTCCCCGAAGTGTTTTTCCACAGGATTGCCGGGCCCCCTTGTCCCGACCGATCGTTCGGTTACTGTATCCACCGGGGGTGCGTCTGGTCCCCCGTATCGGAGCCCCGCTCGACAAGGAGTTGGTCAGCCGTGACCGCCGGACTCACCACCGCTCAGTTGACCGAGAAGCACCGCCCCACCCTGGATCAGGCGCTGGATGCCGTCCGCACGCGCGCCTATTGGTCCCCCTTCCCCGAGCACCCGAAGGCGTACGGCGCGGAGGGCGCCGTGCCGGGCAGCCTGAGCGCCGCCGAGGGCCAGGCCGCCTTCGAGGCGCTGCGCGGCTCGCGCTTCGAGCTGGACCAGCCGGGCACGGACGGCTGGGCGGGCGCGGAGGTGTCGCCGTTCGGGATCGAGCTCGGCATCGAGTATCCGCACCCTGCCGTCGAGGAGCTGCTGCCGGCGCTGCGCGCGGCGATGCCGCAGTGGCGCGAGGCGGGGCCGGAGGCGCGGGCCGCGGTATGCCTGGAGATCCTCGCGCGGATCAACGCCCGCTCGCACGAGTTCGCCCACGCCGTGATGCACACCAGCGGCCAGGCCTTCATGATGGCCTTCCAGGCCGGCGGCCCGCACGCCCAGGACCGGGGCCTGGAGGCCGTCGCCTACGCCTATGCGGAGCAGGTCCGCACGCCGGGCTCGGCCCAGTGGTCCAAGCCGCAGGGCAAGCGCGATCCGCTGGAGCTGCGCAAGGAGTTCACGGCCGTCCCGCGCGGCGTCTCCCTGCTCATCGGCTGCAACACCTTCCCCACGTGGAACGGCTTCCCCGGCTTCTTCGCCTCGCTCGCCACGGGCAACGCCGTCCTGGTCAAGCCGCACCCGCGCGCGGTGCTGCCCCTGGCCCTGACCGTGCGCATCGGGCGCGAGGTGCTGCGCGAGGCCGGCTTCTCGCCCGACCTGGTGGCGCTGGCCGCCGAGCGGGACGGCGAGGGCATCGCCAAGGCCCTGGCCGTGCGCCCGGAGATCCGCATCATCGACTACACAGGCTCCACCGCCTTCGGCGACTGGCTGGAGGCCAACGCCCGCCAGGCGCAGGTCTACACGGAGAAGGCCGGCGTCAACACGGTCGTCCTCGACTCCACCGACGACTACAAGGGCCTCCTCGGCAACCTGGCCTTCTCGCTGTCCCTCTACAGCGGCCAGATGTGCACCACCCCGCAGAACTTCCTGATCCCCCGCGAGGGCATCGCCACCGACGCCGGGCACAAGTCCTACGACGAGGTGGTGTCCGATCTGGCCGCCGCGGTCGACGGCCTGCTGGGCGACGACGCCCGGGCGAACGCCCTGCTGGGCGCCATCGTCAACGACCAGGTCAAGGAGCGGATCGACGCCGCCGCGCAGCTGGGCGAAGTCGCCCTCGCCTCCCGCACGGTGACCAACCCCGACTTCCCCGGCGCCACCGTCCGCACCCCGGTGATCGTGAAGCTGGACGGCGCCAAGCCCGACGCCGAAGCGGCCTACTTCTCGGAGTGCTTCGGCCCGGTCTCCTTCGCCGTGGCCGTCGACTCCGCGGCGGACGCCGTGGAGCTGCTGCGCCGCACGGTGCGGGAGAAGGGCGCGATGACCGTCGGCGCGTACACCACGTCGCCCGAGGTCGAGCGGCTGGTGGAGGAGGCCTGCCTGGAGGAGTGCGCCCAGCTCTCGCTCAACCTGACGGGCGGGGTGTTCGTGAACCAGACGGCGGCCTTCTCCGACTTCCACGGCTCCGGCGGCAACCCCGCCGCCAATGCGGCCCTGTGCGACGGCGCGTTCGTCGCGAACCGCTTCCGCACGATCGAGGTGCGCCGCCCGGCCTAGCTCCGGTCCGGGCCCGGGCCTCCCCAGTGGAACAGCGCCATGGCGACGCTCGTGGCGAGGTTGTAGCTGGAGACCTGCGGCCGCATGGGGAGGGCGACCAGCCGGGTCGCCCTCTCGCGCAGCTCGGGCGAGATGCCGTGGCGCTCGGAGCCGAAGGCGATCAGCGCGTCGTCGGGCAGCGTGAGGGAGCGGATGTCGTCGCCCTCCGGGTCCAGGGCGTACAGCGGCCCGGGCGGGAGCTCGGGCAGGGGCAGCCGCTCGACGGCGGTGGCGTAGTGCAGCCCCGCCCCGGCGCGTACGGCGTTGGGGTGCCAGGGGTCCATGTCCCCGGTGGTGACGACGCCCGTGGCGCCGAAACCGGCCGCCAGCCGGATCACGGCGCCCACGTTGCCGAGGTTGCGGGGGTTGTCCAGGACGACGACGGGGGCCTTCCGGGGCGCCCGTGAGAGCGCGTCGAGGTTCGCCCTGCGGGCCGGCCGCACGGCGAGCGCGGCCACGCCGGTGGGGTGGATCCTGGGCACCAGCTCGCGCAGGGCCTTCGCCGGGATCTCCACCAGCCGCTCGGCGAGGTCGGCCGTGAGGTCGTCGGCCAGCGCGGCGGCGAGCTGCAGCGCCGCCGCCTTGTCGGCGGTGACCGCGAGCCGCACGTCCGCGCCGAAGCGCAGGGCGTGCTTCAGGGCGTGGAAGCCGTCGAGCAGTACGGCGTCGGGGGCGTGCTCGCCCCACTGCCGCACGGCGGCAGCGGCTTCGTCCTCGGTCATGCCCTCAGCCTACGAGAGTCCGGTCGGCCGCTTCGTCCCCCTCGCGCTGCGCCGGGACGGGCTGCTCACGGGCCGGCAGCAGCCGGTCGCGGGCCCGGCCGGCGAGGGGGCCCAGGCGGCGCAGGAAGGAGGTGGGGAGGAAGACCGCGTCGGCCACGATCATCGCGAGGGAGAAGAACGGCAGCCCGAGCAGCAGGGCGATGCCGAGGTGCTCCATCATCATCACGGCCAGCAGGACGTTCTTCACCCGCCGGTTGAGCAGGGTGAAGGGGAAGGCGACCTGCACCGCCACGGTGCCGTAGGTGAGCAGCAGCACGAGCAGCCCGCTGCCGGCGAGGGCGTGGGAGAGCTCGGGCCAGGGCGAGAAGTAGTCGAGGTGCAGCGGGTAGTAGAGCGCGGTGCCGTCCTGCCAGCGCGAGCCCTGGATCTTGTACCAGCCGGCCGTGGCGTAGATCAGGCAGACCTCCGCCATGATCACCAGCAGGCCCGCGTTGTGCAGCAGGTTGGCCAGGACGTCCAGGACCGCGCGGGGTTCGGGTGCGTAGCGCCCCGCGAGCCACCACAGCGCCTGGACGAGCCACAGGCCCCACAGCGCGGTGGCCCAGCCCACGCCGGGGAGCGGGCCGTGGTCGGTCCAGGACATCCGGGTTTCGCCGAGGATCTGCGCGGCGGCCAGCGCGAGCCCGCAGGCGGCCCACAGCACGATGCCCGTCACGTCCGCGCGGGCGGGGGCGCCGGCCTGCTTCGCGGCGCGGCGGGCGTCCAGCGACCAGACCCGCCCGCAGCGCGTGAGGATCAGGTAGAGCGCCATCAGGTGGATGACGTTGTCGCCGCCGTCGCCGAGGAAGACGCTGCGGTTCTGCAGCGACAGCACGCCGACCATGGAGAGCACGGTCATGGTGCGGGTGCGCCAGCCCAGGGTCAGCAGGGCGGCGGTCACGACGGCGAAGGCGTAGACGGCCTCGAACCACAGGCCGCCGTCGGACCACAGCAGGGCGGTGAAGGCGTGGTTGTCGGCTGTCAGCCGACGGGCCATCTCCCAGCTCCACGGCCCGTCGGGCCCGTACATCTCGTGCCGGTTCGGCCATTCGCGCAGCAGGAAGACCAGCCACGTGAAGGAGAGGCCGATGCGGATCACGGCCGTCTGGTAGGCGCCGAGGGGGCTGCTCGTGACGCGGTCGGCGGCGCGCGAGATCCGGGCGCCGAGCGGCAGGGTCGTGCTCATCGGTTCTTCGCCTCCGTACGGTCGGCGGCGGTGACCGGCCACCAGCCCAGCACCCGGTAGGCGGGCTTGGCCCCGCCCTTCTCGTCGCTCCAGACCGGCGGCGCGACCAGGGTGGTCACGGCGCGCACCTGGACGCGGCGGAGGCTGCGCCCGTCCTGCTCGGGGCCGAGGCGGCCGACGACGATGCGCCGGATGTACTGCTCGGAGAGCTCGCCGCGCAGCCCGTTGGGCGCTTCCTTGACGTCGTGGGAATTGGTGTAGAAGTCCCAGGCGCGGCGCAGCTCGTTCTGCTGCGTGTGGCTGGGGAGGAGGTTGTGCCGGATGGCGGCGCCGTCCTTCGCGGTCAGGTCGGTCCAGCCGGTCACCGTGGTCCGCCCGTCGGGACCGGCGAGCTCGGCGCGGGCCTGCACCGCCACGTTCTGCTGGAGCGGGTTGGGAGCGAAGAACTTCCAGTTCTGCTCGTACTCCGGATAGATGTAGTCGTCTATCGCCGCCGCGTTCTGCTTGGTGACCGTGTTCGACGGCGCCACGTGCAGGAACACCATCGCCAGGTGCACCCCCGCCGTCACCGCGATCACCGCTGCGCCCGCCGCGACGACGAGGCGCGCGGGCAGGGACAGCCCCGCGAGGGCGCCGGCCCGCTCGTGCCCGTCATCCGACTCCATGCCCCGCCCCGTTCCTGCGTCCCGCCTGTGCTGTGCACCCGAACGGTACCCAGGTCGTCCGGCGGGGCACAGCGGCCGGGGGTTATCCACAGGCTTGACACCCCTGGGCGGCCGCACCACCATTGAACCGAACGATCGGTCGGTCGGGCCGGTCGCATGCGGGCGGAGAGGCAGGGGGCATGCCATGACGACGATGGCGCCGGACACAGGAGCCCGGGACACCGCGGCCTACGAGGCGGCCTTCGACGCCGCCGTCGCGGCCGACGAGCGCATCGAGCCGCGGGACTGGATGCCCGACGCCTACCGCGCCACCCTCGTCCGCCAGATAGCGCAGCACGCGCACTCCGAGATCATCGGCATGCAGCCCGAGGCCAACTGGATCACCCGCGCGCCCTCGCTGCGCCGCAAGGCGATCCTCATGGCCAAGGTGCAGGACGAGGCCGGCCACGGCCTCTACCTCTACAGCGCCGCCGAAACCCTGGGCACCGGCCGCGACGAGCTGCTCGACAAGCTCCACTCGGGCCGCCAGAAGTACTCCTCGATCTTCAACTACCCCACCCTGACCTGGGCCGACGTGGGCGCCATCGGCTGGCTCGTCGACGGCGCCGCCATCACCAACCAGGTCCCGCTGTGCCGCTGCTCCTACGGGCCCTACGCCCGCGCCATGGTCCGCATCTGCAAGGAGGAGTCCTTCCACCAGCGCCAGGGCTACGAACTGCTGCTCGCCCTGAGCCGCGGCACCGAGGCCCAGCACGCCATGGCGCAGGACGCCGTGGACCGCTGGTGGTGGCCCTCGCTGATGATGTTCGGCCCGCCCGACGCCGAGTCCTCCCATTCGGCCCAGTCCATGGCCTGGAAGATCAAGCGGCACTCCAACGACGAGCTGCGCCAGCGGTTCGTGGACATCTGCGTCCCCCAGGCCGACTCCCTCGGCCTGACCCTCCCCGACCCCGACCTCCGGTGGAACGAGGAGCGCGGGCACCACGACTTCGGCCCCATCGACTGGACGGAGTTCCAGGAGGTGCTCCGCGGCAACGGCCCCTGCAACGACCAGCGGATCAACCAGCGCCGGCGGGCCCATGAAGAGGGCGCATGGGTGCGCGAGGCAGCCGCCGCATACGCGGCCAAGCACGGAAAGGCGACGGCATGACGAACGCTGACTGGCCGCTGTGGGAGGTCTTCGTGCGCAGCAGGCGCGGCCTCGCCCACACCCACGCGGGCAGCCTCCACGCCCCCGACGCGGAGATGGCCCTGCGCAACGCCCGCGACCTCTACACCCGGCGCTCCGAGGGGGTCTCGATCTGGGTGGTGCCCTCCACCGCGGTCACCGCCTCCTCCCCCGACGAGAAGGACCCCTTCTTCGAGCCCGCGGCCGACAAGCCCTACCGCCACCCGACCTTCTACGAGATCCCGGAAGGGGTGCGGCACCTGTGAACGGCGAGCCCGTGACCGCTGTGGAGGCCCCCCTGGCCGCGGCCGCGCTGGCCCTCGGGGACGACGCCCTGGTGCTCTCCCACCGGCTGGGGGAGTGGGCCGGGCACGCCCCGGTCCTCGAGGAGGAGGTCGCCCTCGCCAACATCGCCCTCGACCTGCTCGGCCAGGCCCGCACCCTGCTCTCCCTCGTCGGCGACGAGGACGAGCTGGCCTACCTGCGGGAAGAACGCGCCTTCCGCAACGCCCAGCTGGTCGAGCAGCCCAACGGCGACTTCGCCCGCACCATCGCCCGCCAGCTGTACTTCTCCACCTACCAGCACCTGCTGTACGAGCAGCTGGCCACGGCCGGCGGGCCGGTCGCACCCCTGGCCGGCAAGGCCGTCAAGGAGGTCGCCTACCACCGCGACCACGCCGAGCACTGGACGCTGCGGCTCGGCGACGGCACGGAGGAGAGCCGCACCCGCATGCAGCGCGGGCTGGACGCCCTCTGGAGGTATACGGGCGAGCTCTTCGAGCCCGTCGAGGGGCTGCCGGTCGACTGGAGCGCCCTGCGCGAGGCCTGGCTGTCCGCGGTGACCGGCGTCGTCGAGCGCGCCACGCTCACCCCGCCCTCCGGCCCGCAGAGCGGTGCGTGGACGGCCGGCGCGGGCCGGCAGGGCATCCACACCGAGCCGTTCGGGCGGATGCTCGCGGAGATGCAGCATCTGCACCGCAGCCACCCGGGGGCGTCATGGTGACCGCACCCACCGCCCTGGAGGAGCGGCTGCGCGCCCTGGCCGGAGCCGTCCCCGACCCCGAGCTGCCCGTGCTCACCCTGGCCGAGCTGGGCGTGCTGCGCGACCTGCACGTCACCGGCCCCGGCCGGGTCGAGGTCGAGCTCACCCCCACCTACACCGGCTGCCCCGCGATCGAGGCCATGTCCGCGGACATCGAGCGCGTGCTGCACGAGCACGGCCAGGCCGAGGTGTCCGTCCGCACCGTGCTCTCCCCCGCCTGGTCCACGGACGACATCACGGCCGAAGGGCGCCGCAAGCTCGCCGAGTTCGGCATAGCGCCGCCCCGGCCCACGGGCCCCGGCGCCGGCGGGCCCGTCATGGTGGGCCTGGGCATCCGGTGCCCGCACTGCGGCTCCACCGAGACCACGCTGCTCAGCCGCTTCTCGTCCACCGCCTGCAAGGCCCTGCGCCGCTGCGAGGCGTGCCGGGAGCCGTTCGACCACTTCAAGGAGCTGTAGATGGCAGCGGCCCGCCACGGCGCCTTCCACCCCCTGCGAGTGGCCTCCGTCGACCCCCTCACCGACGACTCGGTGGCCGTCGCCTTCGCCGTGCCCCCCGAGCTGCGGGAGACCTACCGCTACGCCCCCGGCCAGCACATCGCCGTCCGCCGCCCCACCCGCGACGGCGGCGAGATACGCCGCACGTATTCGCTGTGCGCCCCCGCGCCCGCCCCCGGGGCGCCGGGCCCCGCGGAGCTGAGGGTGGGCGTGCGGCTGGTCGACGGCGGCGAGTTCTCGACGTACGCCTTCAAGGAGCTGGCCGCCGGGGACACCGTGGAGGTGATGGCACCGGCCGGGCGGTTCGTGCTGGAGCCGCGCGCCGGGCACTTCGCGGCGATCGTGGGCGGCAGCGGGATCACCCCCGTGCTGTCCATCGCCTCGACCCTGCTGGCGAGGGTGCCCGAGGCCCGGTTCTGCCTCATACGCAGCGACCGGACCGCCGCCTCCACGATGTTCCTGGAGGAGGTCGCCGACCTCAAGGACCGCTTCCCCGACCGCTTCCAGCTGGTGCACGCGCTCTCCCGCGAGGAGCAGCAGGCCGGGCTGCCGTCCGGGCGGCTGGACGAGGAGCGGCTGGCCCGGCTGCTGCCCGCGCTGGTGCCGGTGGAGGAGATCGCCGGCTGGTTCCTGTGCGGGCCCTTCGGCCTGGTGCGGGGTGCCGAGCGGGCGCTGCGCGGCCTCGGGGTCGGACGGGACCGCATCCACCAGGAGATCTTCCACGTGGAGTCCGGGGCGGCCGAGGAGTCCGGGGCCGCCGTGGAGTCCGGCCGGGCCGCTCCCGCCGGCTCGCCCGTGCACAGCACGGTGACCGCGAAGCTCGACGGGCGCGGCGGCAGCTGGCCCGTGCGGGAAGGGGAGACGCTGCTGGAGGCGGTCCTGCGGAACCGGCCGGATGCGCCCTACGCCTGCAAGGGCGGGGTGTGCGGGACGTGCCGGGCGTTCCTGGTCAGCGGCGAGGTGCGGATGGACCGGAACTTCGCACTGGAGCCGGAAGAGATCGAGAGCGGCCATGTCCTGGCCTGCCAGTCGCATCCGCTGACGGAAGAGGTGGAGCTCGACTTCGACCGCTGAGCGTTCCCATTTGCCGCCGCCCGCCTTAAATTGACGGACCGTCAGGTTTCAGGTCCGGCGAGCCGGACACCAGGCGCGGGAGGACGGCGGCAGTGGACTTCACCTTCACCGAGGAACAGCAGGCGGCCCGGGAAGCGGCGCAGGCCGTCCTCTCCAGGGTCTCCCCCGACGGCGTACCCAGCCCGGTCCTCTCCCGGGGCCCGGTCGCGGAGGACTTCGACCGCGCGCTGTGGCGCCGGCTGGCCGCCGCCGATCTGCTGAGCCTGACCGTCGCCGGGGAGCACGGCGGGGCGGGGCTCGGGCCGATCGCCCTGTGCCTGGTGCTGCGCGAGGTGGGGCAGGTGCTCGCCCGGGTGCCGCTGCTGGAATCCGGGGCGACGGCGCTCGCGCTCAGCACGCACGGTGGCCCGGCCGGGGCGGCGGTCCTGCCCGCGCTCGGACGGGGCGAGCTGGTCGCCACGGTCGCCTCCAGCGGGCGCACGGGGCACGACGCGGCCGAACTCGCGGTCGGTGCACGGCCGGCGGCCGGGGCGGGCTGGGTGCTCGACGGCGTCCAGACTGCCGTGCCGTGGGCGCCGTCCGCCGACCTGCTGGTCATTCCGGCGCAGATCGCGGACGGGCGCTCCGTGCTCGGGCTCGTCCCTCGCGATCACCCGGGGGTGGGCCTGGCCGGGCAGGTGTCCACCAACGGCGAGCGGTACGCCGAGGTGCGGCTCGACTCCGTACGACTCGGCGCCCCGCAGGTCGTCACCGCCGAAGGGGCCTGGGATCGGCTGCGCGAGCTGCTCATCGTCGGGACGTGCGCGCTCGCGCTCGGCGTGGGGACGGCGGTGTGCCGGATGACCAGTGCGTACACGGGGAAGCGGGAGCAGTTCGGCTTCCCGCTGGCCACGTTCCAGGCGGTGGCCGTCCAGGCCGCGGACCGCTACATCGACCTGCGGGCGATGGAGGCCACGCTCTGGCAGGCCGCCTGGCGGCTGGAATCCGGGGCGGGCGGACCGCTGCCGGCCGCCGCCGACCTCGCCGTCGCCAAGGTGTGGGCCTCGGAAGGAGTGCGCCGCGCGGTGCAGACCGCGCAGCACCTGCACGGCGGCTTCGGCGCCGACACCGAATACGCCCTGCACCGCTACCACGCCTGGGCCAAACAGCTGGAGCTGTCCCTCGGCCCCGCCGCGGCCCACGAGGAGGCGCTGGGCGACCTGCTGGCCGCCCATGCGCCTGACGGCTACTAGACCGGGGCTGCTAGATCACGGTGCCGGGGGAGCCGTTGCCGTCCACGACCGGGCGGCCCGCGGCCTCCCAGTGCTGCATGCCGCCCGCGACGTTCACCGCGTCCATGCCCTGCTGCACCAGATAGGCGGTGACCTGCGCGGACCGGCCGCCGGAACGGCAGATGACGTTGATCCGGGCGCCGTCGGGCGCCTTCTCCGTCAGCTCGCCGAAGCGGGCCACGAAGTCGCTCATCGGAATGTGCAGCGCGCCCTCCGCGTGGCCCGCCGCCCACTCGTCGGCCTCGCGGACGTCCAGCAGGAAGTCCTCGGGCGAAAGGGCGTCGACGCCGACCGCGGGAATACCGGAACCAAAGCTCATGCCCACGACGCTACCCGACCAGCTCCCGCAGATGCGCCTCGCGCTCCGCGACCTGGGCGCGCAGGCCCTCGGCGATCTCCTCCAGCAGACCGTCCGGGTCCTCCGGCGCCATCCGCAGCATCGAGCCGATCGCCGAACCCTCCAGCTCGGCCGCCAGCTCCGACAGCATCTCCTTGCGCCGCGCCAGCCACTCCAGGCGGGCGTAGAGCTCCTCCGCGACGTCCAGCGGGCGCGGCTCCGGCGGCGGGCCCGCGGCCCACTCCGCCGCCAGCTCCCGCAGCAGGGCCTCGTCGCCGTCCGCGTACGCGGCGTTGACCCGCACGATGAACGCCTCGCGGCGCAGCCGCTCGGCCTCGTCCCGCGCCAGGTCCGGGTGCGCCTCGCGGACCAGCTCCCGGAAGGCCTTGCGGGCCTCGTCGCTCGGGCGCACCCGGCGCGGCGGGCGGACCGGCTTCTCCGTGAGCATCGCCTGCGCCTCCGGGGAGAGGCCCTCCGAGTCCAGCCAGCCGTCGAAGAGCTGCTCCACGCCGGGCAGCGGCTGCACCAGCGCCCGGGCCTCGCGGGCCCGGCGCAGGTCCTCGGCGTCGCCGCTGCGGGCGGCCACGGCCTCGGCGATCTGCGCCTCCAGCTCGTCGAGCCGGGCGTAGACCGGGCCGAGGCGCTGGTGGTGCAGGCGGGAGAAGTTCTCCACCTCCACCCGGAACGTCTCCACGGCGATCTCGAACTCGATCAGCGCCGTCTCGGCCGTGCGGACGGCCTTTTCCAGGCGGGAAGTGTCTGCTGCCGGATTCATCACCCGACCAGCGTAGTTCCCTCCCGGAGGGTTCCCCGGATACCTCGTCCCGCGCCGGGCGCTCGCCCTTGTCGCGGGGCGACGGGGGTTTTGCCGGCGGCCCCGCCATGGGCAGGCAATCAGGCACCGCGGAGTCCGGGTGCCCGGCCGGCAGCAGGCCGTCCGGCACCGCCGGGATGCGCCGTCTCGGCTGCTCGCCGTTGCGGTGGGGGCTTTTCCTGCAGGCCGCCGCCACAAGCGCCACAGGCAGGTGAACACCACGTCGGGACCGCCAGTGCCCGGCCGGCAGCAGGCCGTCCGGCACCGCCGGGATGCGCCGTCTCGGCTGCTCGCCGTTGCGGCGGGGGGTTGCCGGCGGCCCCCGCCACAGCCGCCACAGGCGGGCGACCATCGCGGTCGGAGTTTTGCCTGCGGCACCCGTCATGAGCGCCACGCGCGGGTCAACACCGCGGTCGGAGTTTTTGGCTGCGGGCCCCGCCAATCGCCGCAGGTGGGCAAACGACGGCGGGGCCGGGAAGGGGGCTTGTTGCCGGCTAGACGCCTGTCTCGGCGGCCAGGCGGCCCGTGCGGATCGCCCTTGTCAAGGTTTCGTGGTCTGCTTCCATTTGGTTTGCGTAGGTGTGGGCGAAGCCGGCCACGGCTTCGTCCAGGGCCGGGGACTTGCCGCAGTAGGCCGCTATCAGGCGGGGGTCCGCGGTGTGGGAGTGGGCGCGGGCCAGGAGGGCGCCGGTGAGGCGGGCGTAGTCGTCCAGTTCGTCGGGGGTGAGGGCCGCCGGGTCGACGCTGCCCTTGCGGTTGCGGAACTGCCGCACCTGGTACGGCCGGCCCTCGGCCGTCGCCCAGCCCAGCAGCACGTCGCTGACGACCTGCATCCGCTTCTGGCCGAGCACAACGCGCCGCCCCTCGTGCCCGTCCGGCGGCAGCGCGAAGCCGGCCTTCTCCGCGTACGGCAGCAGGACCGAGGGCCGGGCCTCCTTCACCTGGAGCACGAGCGGCTCGCCGCGGTGGTCCAGGAGCAGCACCACGTACGAGCGCAGCCCCACGCTTCCGGTGCCGACGATGCGGAAGGCCACGTCCTGCACCTCGTACCGGGCCGTCAGCGGCAGCAGGTCCTCCGGGAGGGTGCCGAGGTAGCCGCCGAGGGCGAGGGCGACCGCCGCCGCCTCCCCGTCCGGCAGCCGGCGCAGCACGGGCGGGGCGTCCACGAAGCGCCGCCCGTCGTCGGTCTTCTCCGTGGCCTTGGCCGCGAAGCGGGCGCTTGTGTTCCGCCGGGCCTTCTCCGCGACCCGCTCCAGCGTGCCGACCAGCTCGCGGGCGTCCGCGTGGGAGACGAGCCGCTCGTCGGCGATGGCGTTCCACGCCTCCGCCACCGGCATCCGGGCCAGCAGCCGCATCGTGTGCCGGTAGGAGCCGGCGGCGTCCCGCGCCGCCGCCCGGCAGGTCGGCTCGTCCGCGCCCGCCTCCCGCCCGGCCAGCACCAGCGACGCGGCCAGCCGCTTCACGTCCCACTCCCACGGCCCGTGCAGGGTCTCGTCGAAGTCGTTGAGGTCGATGACGAGTTCGCCGCGCGCGTCCCCGTAGAGCCCGAAGTTGGCGGCGTGGGCGTCTCCGCAGATCTGGGCGCCGACCCCGGTCACCGCCGAGTCCATCAGGTCGTGGCCCATCAGCCCTGCGGACCCGCGCAGGAAGGCGAAGGGGGACGCGGCCATCCGGCCGACCCGTATCGGCGTGAGCTCCGGCAGCCGCCCCGCGTTCGACGCCTCCACCACGGCGACCGCGTCCGGCCGGCCCGGCCCGGCGGTCCACTCCGCGTGCGCGGCCCGCGGCACCCGCTCCCGCAGCGCCTTCCCCTCGGCCTTCGGCGACCCGCCCGCCGCCTTCGGACGCGCGAACCCCGGCACGTACGGCAGTCGCGACATCGCGCCCCACCTCCCCCTTCGCATGAACCGATCCGGCGGCCCTTCCGGCTGCCGGAAGGGCCGCCCAGAAGCTACCCAAGGAGAGGCCCGGAAGGCCCCCCGCCCCCGCCCCGCACACCACGTGGCCGGATCGTTGCCGTACGCCGCCGCGCCCCCTTGACCTCAAGCAAAGTCGAGGTTCGATGATGCGATCACGAGCCTCACACCGGCCACGCGGGGGAGAGAGCGAGGGAACGCATGACCAAGGAATCCGGCTTCTACTCGATCATCGACTACACCGTCGACGGGCCCGAGACGCAGCACGCCCTCCTGAAGGCGTTCACCGAGATCCAGAAGACCTGGGTGCGCTTCTACCCCGGATACCGCTCGGCCCGGTTCCACCTCAGCACGGACGGCACGCGCGTCGTGAACCTCGTCCACTGGGCCACCGAGGCCGACTACCGCAACTTCGTGGAGAACTCCGACACCGACGGCCGCATGGCCGCCATCCGGCAGGCCCTGGAGGGCCTGCCCGGCAAGGCCGAGATCAACATGCCCGGGGCGCCGACCTACCTCGCCTACGAAGTCACGCCCGGGCCGCGCCCGTAGCGGCGCCTCCCGCGGCACCTCCCACGGCACCTCCCACGGCACCTTCCAACGACCGCTTGACCGTTCGCAGCGCAGCCGACACGGCCGCGGGAGGCACGGACCCCGCCCCCGCGGCCTCCCGAGTCTCGCGGGCACCGCGGGCCTCCCGCGCCGTGGCATAGCCCAGCACCTGGGCTATGCCGAGGGCGCGCAACGCCTCGTCGCCGCCCACGGTTCCGGGCTCCCCCAGCATCTGCCGCGCGGTGGACTCCAGCAGCACCCCGGCGACCGCGGCCAACGCCGATGGCGGCAGGGCCTCTTCGAGCATCGCGGCGACGGACACCTTCTCCTGCACGGCAGTTGCGGACGGCACGGCAGTTGCGGACGGAGCAGCAGTTACGGACGGAGCAGCAGACACGGACGGCACAGCAGGCGTCTCACGCCAGGACCTCAGCGAGCCGTAACGGGCCAGGCCGTCATGCAGGGCGGCCGCGAAATCGGACCCCAGACCGGGCCCCGTCATCTCTTCCTTCGACGCTCGCACCGGCGCCTCCTCGAAGCCACGGGCACCGCAGCGGGCGCCCTCGCGGATGAGCGACAGGGCACACGCGGAACACCCCCGACGCATGGCCCGAACGTAGCAAACCGACCAGTTTGTATGTCAAGGTCGTACGGGGTAGTTCGTCACGCTATGCGATCGGGTTCGATCACCACTCCAGGCCTCCTCCAGACCCCTTCCAGACCCCTTCCAGACCCCTTCCAGAGCCGCTCCAGAGCCCCTCCAGGGCCTCTCCAACACCCTTCCAGCGGGGCCCGGTTCCGCCCGGGGTCAGGACGCAGCCGACTCCACCGGCCGAGGCACCGCCGGGGTCGCGTACGCGTCGCCGTACCCCGCCGTCACGTCCGACCCCGCCGGGTCCAGGCGGCCGACCATGTGCGAGGCGGCGAGCCGGGGCATCAGCAGCCGCCAGAAGGCCGTGACCGCCTCCCGGGACAGCCACTCCTGATCGCCCCGGCCGAGCACCTCCAGCCCCGTCGTCGACGCCGTGATGACCGTGGCCGCGTCCTGCGGCGCCACCCCTTCGGCGAGCGCCCCCTCACTGCCCGCCCGCACCAGCTGCCGGCACACGAAGTCCTGCCACTGGCGGCGCAGGTCGGGCCTCTTCGCATCGGCGACGTCGCAGCTCAGGCGGAATCCGGCGCGGACGACGAGGTCGCTGCGGAGGCGGCTCACCATCGCGTGGGAGGCGTCCGCGAGCACCTGCAGGGCCGGCTCGTCGCTGCTGTCCGCGCAGCGCGTGATGGTGAGGAGGGCCTCGCGCGCCTCGGACTCGACGGCCGCGGCCAGCGACTCCTTGTCCTCGAAGTGGAAGTGGAACGCGCCGGTGCTGACCCCGGCCCTGGCACTGATCCCCGAGACCCGCGAACTCGCGTACCCGTACTCGTCGAACGCGGCGGCGGCGGAGTGGATCAGTGCGCGGCGGGTGCGTTCTGCTCGCTCTTGCTTCCTCATGGACGACTCCCGCGACGAACTCGAACCCCGGCGCCCCGACGCGGGGAGGTGGGAAGTGGACGGGGACATGTCACCCGTATTCAGCGTGTGAGAAGTGTAGCAAAACAAAACCAACTAGATGGTTTTCATTACCCACCCTTTTCCGACTCTTGGTGCCGTGCCGGAAAGACCGGCCGGCCATGAAGGCCGGCCGGTCCGGGAAAGGAAATCGCCTCAGGCCGCTACCGCTTGCCGCCCCGAGCCCGAGCCCGAGCCCGAGCCCAATCCCAAGCCCAGGTTCTGATGGATCTCCAGCGTCGCAGTGGACCGGTTGAGGGTGATGTAGTGCAGCCCCGGCGCCCCCTCGTCGAGGAGCCTGCGAGCCATGTCCGTCGCGTAGTCCACGCCTATGCGGTGCGCGACCTTCGGGCGGTCCGCGGCCCGGGTGAGGCGGTCGGCCAGGTCCTGGGGGAAGGCCGCGTTGCTGAGCTCGGCGAACCGGCGGATCTGCCGCGCGTGCGTGGCCGGCATGATCGCCGGGATGATGGGGACGGTGCAGCCGGCCGCGGCGACGCGGTCCCGCAGCCGCAGGTAGTCCTCGACGTGGAAGAACATCTGCGTGATGGCGTAGTCGGCGCCGGCCCGGCACTTGGCCACGAAGTGGCGGATGTCGTCGTCCCAGTCCGCCGACCGGGGGTGGCGCTCGGGGAACGCGGCCACGCCGACCGTGAAGCTGCCAGAGTCCTTGATGAGCTCGACCAGTTCCCGGGCGTGGGAGAAGCCTTCGGGGTGGCGCCGCCACTCCCCCTGCGGGTCGCCCGGAGGGTCCCCGCGCAGGGCGAGGATGTCGCTGATGCCGACGGCGGCGTACTGCCCGATGATGTGGCGCAGCTGGGCGACGGAGTGGTCGACCGCGGTCAGGTGGGCGACCGGCCGGAGCGTGGTCTCGGAGGCGATGCGCTCGGTGGCGGCCACGGTGCGGTCGCGCGAGGACCCGCCCGCCCCGTAGGTCACCGACACGAACGTCGGGGCCACCGCCTCGATGCGGCGGACGGCGTCCCACAGAGTCTGTTCGCCGTCCGCCGTCTTCGGCGGGAAGAATTCGAAGGAGTACGAGCGCGAGCGTCCGCCGCTCGCGAGTACCTCGCGCAGAGTGCTTCGGGACCGTGTGGCCTCCGCGTCCATGCTCTTCCTTTCCTCACAGGGGATACGCCTCCGCACAGGGGGTACGCCGATGCGCGGCCGCTCGGCACACGGTTCGGCACACCGTGGAGTCAGCGCGCGTTGAAGTACGTGGCGTCGGGGTGGTGGATGACGATGGCGTCGGTGGACTGTTCGGGGTGGAGCTGGAATTCCTCGGAGAGGTGGACGCCGATCCGTTCCGGCTGGAGGAGGTCGGCGATCTTGGCGCGGTCTTCGAGGTTGGGGCAGGCTCCGTAGCCGAGGGAGAAGCGGGCGCCGCGGTATTTGAGGGCGAACACGTCGTCCAAAAAAGATGCAGCTTCGACGTCGTCGGGGTCTTCGCCGGCGAAGCCGAGTTCGGCGCGGACGCGGGCGTGCCAGTACTCGGCGAGGGCTTCGGCGAGCTGGACGGACAGGCCGTGGAGTTCGAGGTAGTCGCGGTAGGC
>NZ_JBHSKJ010000012.1:0-265250 GCF_042657885.1 Streptomyces aureoversilis | reverse complement strand
CCCTGCTGGAGTCCGCCGCACCCGGCCGGTACCGCTACCACGACCTCGTACGCCTCTACGCGCGTGCATGCGCCGAACGCGACGAACAGCCCCCCGCGGAGCGCGAGGCAGCCCTCTCGCGGCTGCTGGACTTCTACCTCGCGACGGCTGCGGGGGTGTACGTCCTGGAGCGCCCCGGCGACCAGCTCCTCGCCCACCTGACGCCCACGACCCACCCCGGGCTCGTCTTCACCGACCGGGGCGCGGCGAGCGACTGGCTCTTCGCCGAGGCCGGGTGCCTGCTGGCCTGCGTCCGCCAGCACGCGACCGCCTCCGGCGAAACCCTGCGCCGCGCCGTCGACCTGCTGCTGGCCGCCAAGGACCTCGCCGAGTCCGGCGCCGACTCCCGCCTCTACGAACAGGCCGCGACCGCGCTGCTGGCCGCCACGCAGGCGGCCGGGGACACCCGGGCCGAGGGCCGCGCCCGGACGGTGCTCACGCACGTCCACAGCCTCGCCGGCCGCTTCAACCAGGCCGACGAGCAGGCCCTGCACGCCGTCCTCCTCGGCCGCGCCACGGAGGACCCCATCCCGTGCGGCTACGCCTCCAACAACCGCGGCATCATCGCCATCTACCAGCACCGCCACGAGGACGCCGAGGCGTACATCAGGCAGGCGCTGGAGTGCTTCCGGGCCGACGGCAACCGGCCCTGCGAGGCCAGCGCGCTCAGCAACCTGGCCCGCGTCCACCTCGACACCGGGCGCACCCGCTCGGCGGTCGAGCTCGCCGAGCAGGCGCTCGCCATCTACCGCGAGATCAACGTCAGCTGGCGGCTGGCGAACGGCCTGTACACGTACGGGCTGGTGCTCACCCACGCCCGCCGGTTCGAGGACGCGCTGCGGCAGCTGAACGAGGCCATGCCGATCTTCGTCGACAACCGGCAGCGGCTCTGGGAGGGCATGACGCACTACCGGCTGGCGGAGGTCCACCTGGCGGCCGGACGGCCGACCGCCGCCGCCCACCACGCCGAGCAGGCGCTGAAGCTGCGCGGCATCGGCGGCGAGTGGCGGCGCGGCAACGTCCTGACCGTCCTGGGGCGCTCGCTCGACGCCCTGGGGCAGCCGGGCCGGGCGCGCGCCTGCTGGACGGAGGCGCTGGCCATCTACGAGCAGCTGGGGTCGTCGGAGGCGGCGGACGTGCGCGATCTGCTGTCGGTGGCTACGACCGTTTAGAGGCCGGCCGACCGGCCGGCGCGGGGCTGCTGGGCCCGGCGGTCCGGGGATGCGGCGGCGCCGGAGGGCTACGGCGCGCGGCGGCACGCGGCGGCGAGGGCTTCCGCCCGGAAGGCGGCGCAAGAGGTCCGTCCGGCGAGGATGGAACTCTGCGCTCCGGGGTAGCGCATAGATAAGTGCGACCGGCACACAAAGCGGAAGCGAAGATTTCGAAGCTCCGTACGAGGCTTCGAACCCCCCTCCGGGAGCCGCCCACAAGGGCCACATGGCCCCGGAAAAACGCTGTCACGTGCCCGTTCATCGATCGTTTATCGCGACACGGCAGTCTGAGTCATGTCGATCCGTCGCGTCGGGGGGCAGACGGGTCGTAGGTGAGGCCTCACCTCAGGGGTGATCAGCCCCAGTCCCCGTCCGGCGGCCATCGGGGGAGTCGCCGGGCGGGTTCTGCATCCCAGCACCAACCCCTCACGCCACACGACTCGCACCGACCCATCGGAGTTGATCGCTATGAGCGAGGAGCGGAAGCTCACGCCAGGCGTGGCCACACCGCAGGACGACCACGCCACCGGCGGGACGTTCGCGGCAGGGCAGCAGTTCGCGCCTCCGCCGGACGACCACGCCACCATCGGTGAGCCGATCGTCATGAAGGACAAGAGCGCCGTCAAGAAGAAACCCCTCCCGACGGAGGACCGGGTCGTCATGGACGACCACGCCACGGGGGACAAGCCCAAAACCGGGCTCATCTGATCGGGCTCCCGGGACGGGGGGTTTCTGACCGAAGACATCGGCGGCCAGGAACCCTCCGGCCGGGGGGCCTCAGGGGGAGAGCACGACACGGGGACGTTCCGGGGAGGAAGTACCGCAGGGAACGTACCCGGGGAAGACGCACGACGGGGGAAACGTACGGGGGACGTACGACGGGGGAGCCGTACGGGGGAACGTACGACGGGGGAAAGCACGGGGGAATGCACGACGGGGAGATCCGACGGCGGATTTCCACGGGGGATTCAACGGGGGTCGTCCGGCGCATGAGCGGAACGGGGGCGTCGGACGGGAAGAAAGGCGCCATCGCAACGGGGGAAAGCACAGCAACACCACGGGGGAACAGCACGAGGAACAGCACGGGGAGCACCACGGGGGACGCACAACAACTGAAGAACAACTGAAGAAGGTGAACGGGGGAAAGTGCACGACAACTGAACACGGAAGCACCAACGGGGGACTGTCAGGGGCCGGCGTCGGCAGCACGGAGGGGAAGCCGTCGACGCCGGCCCCTGCGGTCATGCGCCCATGGCGCCCAACTGCAAACAAACGGACCGGAGTTCACACACTTCCGTCCGAACCGCGGACGCGGCCGTCCTCACCCGCTACGTTCGCTGGCATGCGCAACACCACCGCATTACACCCCCCGAATCAGAGAGGTCGGAAATGAACGCCACCAGCACGCGCACGAAGAAAGCCCTCCTCATAGCCGCCCTGACCGCCGCCGGAGCACTGGCCACGGCCGGCCCCGCAGCCGCCGCGGGCGCCGACGACCACACCACCAAGGGCGTTCCGTCCGCCTCCGTGCAGCTCGTGCACTCGCTCGGCGGCGGCGCGGCCGCCCCGGGTGACGACCACACCACGGGCGGCTTCGACGACCACACCACCGGTGGCGCCGACGACCACACCACGGGCGGGTCCGACGACCACAGCACCCTGGCGCCCGGGCTCGGCTCCGCCGGAGCGTCCCGCTAGGGACGGCTGCTGCAGCGGCAGCGGCGCTGCAGCTCAGCTCGCGCCACCCAGGTCGGCCGAGAGCCAGTGCCGCGGCCGCATCCTGATCGCCACGACCGCTTCCGGGGCGGCCATGATGCTCTCGACGTGCGCCTCCACCGCCGACTCCGTCGGCAGGTAACGGGCAGCGATCTCCCTTGCCAGCTCTTTCGTCGCCGTTTCGACCGACACGAGCTCGCCCTCGACGGAGACATACCGGTACGTCGGAGACGTCTGGTCCACCAAGAGCGTGAATCGCCCGGCATCGGCAATGAGCTGTGTTTTGCGGGAGGCGCGGCCGGTGACGAGTACGACCTCACCGCCCGGACGGTAGACGTACCAAATGGGCACGTTCACCGGGCCGCGCCCTTCCTCGCCGGAATCGACGGCAAGCGCCGCAACATGCGGGCCGACCAGGAATTTCTCACGCTCTTCGACGGAAAGCGGCATCGCGTCCACCTCGTTCACGGTCGTGCGGATTCCGGGACTCCGGGAGAGCCCCGCTGGGTTTTCCGGATCGCGTCCTTGCGTCTTCCGGTCCACTCAGCTTGGTCTTCAGGTCCACTCGGCACCGGTGACCGCGCCGCCGTTCCCCCGTTATTCGGCCGCCATTCCGCCTGCTTGCCGCAATCCGCGCTTGACCACCTTGCCGGAGGCGTTGCGCGGCAGGACGGGAACGAACTCCACCTCCCGCGGCACCTTGTACGCGGCCATCTCGTGCCGCGCCCAGGCGATCAGCTCCTCGGCCGACACGGCCGGCCCGCCGCCCCTGAGCACCACAAAGGCCTTGCCGGCCTCGCCGAGCCGCTTGTCCGGCACGCCGACGACCGCGACCTCGGCGATGCCCGGGTGCCCGGCCAGCGTCCGCTCCACCTCCGCCGGATAGACGTTGAAGCCTCCGGCCACGAACATGTCCTTGATCCGGTCGGTGATCCGCAGATTGCCCTCGCCGTCCAGCACACCGATGTCGCCGGTGTGCAGCCAGCCGTCCACGTCGACCGTCTCCGCCGTGGCGCGCGGGTCCTCGAAGTAGCCCTTCATCACCTGGTACCCGCGCACGAGGACCTCGCCCGGCCGCCCCGGCGGCAGCGCCTTACCTCCCGCCCCCACGACCTTGACCTCGGTGTCCGGCAGGGCCCGCCCGGACGTGCCCGCGACGACCTCGGCGCGGTCGTCGCGGCGGCACATGGTGACGACGCCGGTGGCCTCGCTCATCCCGTAGGCCGTCAGCACCGTGGGGACGCCGGCCTCGTCCCGCAGCCGCCCGACCAGCCGCGGATCGACGTCCGCCGCCCCCGTGACCACCAGCCTCAGCGAGGACAGCACACCGGCGGCACAGGCCGGGTGGTCCAGCAGCGCCTGGAGGAGGGTGGGCGGACCGGGCAGCACCGTGATGCGCTCCGCGGTGACGTGGGCCAGCACCGCGTCCACCGCGAAGACGGCCTGCGGCACCATCACCGCGCCGCGCATCAGGCAGGCGAGGACGCCTGCCTTGTAGCCGAAGGTGTGCGAGAAGGGGTTGACGATCAGATAGCGGTCCCCTCTCCGCAACCCGGCCAGATCGCTCCAGGCCGCGAAGGTGCGCAGGCTCTGGGCATGGGTGACCACCACGCCCTTGGGCTCGCCCGTGGTGCCGGAGGTGAAGATGACGTCAGACGGCGCGTCGGGGCCGACGGCGTTCGCCCGCGCCCGTACGGCCCAGGCCGGCACCGCGTCGCCCGCCGCGAGGAACTCCTTCCACGTCCGGAAGCCGGACGGCGCGTCCTCGGCCAGCACCACGACCTCCTGCAGGTGCGGCAGCCCGGGCAGGGGGACGTCCGGGCGCCGGTCACGACCCTTGCCACGCCTTCCGCCGACGCCGCCTGCACCTGCGCCGGCATCGCGAAGGCCAACGCCGACGCCGGCACCGGCACCATGCGTAGCGCCCGCCGCGCGGCGCAGGGCGGCGACGTAGGAGGTGCCGAGGAACGTGCCGGTGACGAAGAGCAGCTTCGCCCGGGTGCGCGCGAGCACCTGCACCGCCTCGGCTCCCCTGAGCCGGGTGTTGACCGGGACGAGGACCGCGCCGGCCGTGACGGCCCCCAGCGCGGAGACGATCCAGTCGAGCGTATTCGGCGCCCAGACGGCCACGCGGTCCCCGGCCTCGACACCCGCCGCGAGGCAACCGGCGGCGGCCCGCTCGATCCGGGCGGCGAGCTGCTCGTAGCCGACCCTGGTCCGGCCCTCGACCACTGCCTCGCGGTCGCCGTAGCGCGCCGCGGCCGTACGGACCAGCCGGGGTATGGACATGAACTCCAGGTCTCCGCGCATCGCGTGCCCTTCCCGCCGCCCCGGCCCGCCCACTGCTGACTGTTCGTCAGATTAGCGATAGCCTTCCGCGCTGTCAGCAGGGGCAGCAGCGGTAGCAGGGGGAGCAACCGGAGCACCGACGCGACGGAGGGGACGATGGCCGCGAGACGTACGACACCGGCAGCACCGACGGCGCACACGACCGCCAAGGCGCCGACGGCATCCCCGGCGGCCACGGCGGCCACGGCGCTCAAGGACGCCACCGCGATCGTCGGCATAGGACAGACCCCCTTCGCCCGCCGGCTCGATGCTTCAGAAAAGACCCTGGCCTGCCGCGCGATCCTCGCCGCGCTCGATGACGCGGGCATCCCCCCTTCCCAGGTCGACGCCTTCGCCTCCTACACCATGGAGGAGACCGACGAGGTCGAGATCGCCAAGGCCGTCGGCGCGGGCGACGTGACCTTCTTCGCCAGGACCGGCTTCGGCGGCGGCGCCTCCTGCGCGACCGTCGCCCACCTCGCCACCGCGATCGCCACCGGGCAGGCCTCCGTCGGCGTGGCCTGGCGCTCCCGCAAGCGCGGCTCCGGCCCCCGCCCCTGGACCGACACCCGCAGGCAGCTGCCCACCCCGGCGCAGTGGACCCGCCCGTACGGCCTCCTGCGCCCGGTTGACGAGATCGCCATGCTCGCCCGGCGCTACATGCACGAGTACGGCGCCACCCGCGACCACTTCTTCAACGTCGCCCTGGCCTGCCGCAACCACGCCCGCCGGAATCCCGCCGCGATCATGCACGGGCGCCCGCTGACCCGCGAGACCTATATGGCCTCCCGCTGGATCAGCGAGCCGCTCTGCCTCTTCGACAACTGCCTGGAAACGGACGGTGCCCTCGCCTGCGTCGTCGTCTCCGCCGACCGCGCCCGTGACTGCCGCCGCTCCCCCGTCTACGTGCACGCCGCCGCCCAGGGGCTGCCGACCCAGCACCACGGCATGGTCAACTACTGGAACGACGACCCGCTCACCGGCCCCTCCTGGACCGCCGCCCGGCAGCTGTGGAAGACGGCAGACTTCGGCCCGGACGACGTCGACGTCGCCCAGATCTACGACGCCTTCACCCCGCTCATCCCACTCTCCCTCGAAGGCTACGGCTTCTGCGGCCGCGGCGAGGGGGCCGCCTTCACCGAGGACGGCGCCCTCGAACTCGGTGGCAGGCTCCCGGTGAACACCGGCGGCGGCGGGCTCAGCGAGGCCTACGTCCACGGCTTCAACCTCATCACCGAAGGCGTCCGCCAGCTGCGCGGCACCTCGACCGCGCAGGTGCCCGGCGCCGCGACATGCCTGGTCACGGCGGGCGAGGGCGTGCCCACTTCGGCTCTGCTGCTGAGGAGTTGACCTCATGTCCTCCATGATGAGGGGCACCACTGACAACGGCCTGCTGGCGCCCGAGCCCGACGACGACGGCGCGCCCTTCTGGGAGTTCGCGGCCCGCGGCGAGCTGCGCATGCAGGCCTGCGCCCGCTGCGGTGAGCTGCGGTTCCCGCCGCGTCCGTGCTGCCCGCACTGCGCGTCCTTCGACAGCTCATGGCGACGCATGACCGGCCGCGGCAGCATCTGGTCGTACGTCCTGCCCCACCCGCCGCTCCTGCCCGCCTACGCGGCACGGGCCCCGTACAACGTCGTGGTCGTGGAACTGGCCGACGCCCCGCACCTCCGCATCCCCGGCAACCTCGTGGCGGCACCCGATGCGGACATCGACTCCGTCGACCCCGCCCTCCTGTGCATCGGCGCGCCCGTGCGCGTGACCTTCGCACGGCTCGCCGGCGGCATGGTCGTGCCGCGGTGGCTGCTGGAGGAGTCATGAGCGGCGACGGCGCGAGCGGCGACGCGCCGGCCGGTGCAGGGACGCCTGCGGAGGCCCGCGCCGACGTCCGCACGGAGGTACGCGCGGACGGCGTAGCCCTCGTCACCCTCGACCGGCCCGCACGCCACAACGCCATCGACCTTGCGACCGCCGCCGAACTCGCCGCCGTCTGGCGCCGGTTCCGCTTCGACGCCGACGTCCGGGCCGTCGTACTGACCGGTGCCGGGGACCGGGCCTTCTGCACCGGCATCGACCGCTCCGCCACCGTCCCCCAGCCGGGCTCGCCCTACTCCCTGGACGACCCCCTGCGCACCGTCGGCCCCAAGTCGTGCGACCTGTGGAAGCCGGTCGTGGCGGCGGTCGGCGGGATGGCGTGCGGCGGGGCGTTCTACCTGCTCGGCGAGGCGGAGTTCGTCGTGGCCGCCGAGAACGCCACGTTCTTCGACCCGCACACGACCTACGGCATGGTCAGCGCCTACGAGGCGATCCACATGACGCAGCGCATGCCGTTCGGCGAGGCCGCCCGACTGGCCCTGATGGGCACCGCCGAGCGGCTCTCCGCGCGGCGGGCGTACGAGATCGGCCTGGTCTCCGAGCTGACCGCCCCCGGCGGGGCCGTCGACGCCGCCCTGCGCGCCGCCGCCGTCATCGCCGCCTGCCCGCCGGAAGCGGTACAGGGCACGGTGCGGGCCTTGTGGGCGGCGAAGGAGGCCGCGCTGGAGCGCGCGCTCTCGCTGGCCCCGCACCTGATCTCCCTCGGCAGCCTGCCGCCGGAGCAGCAGGCGCAGCTCTTCGCCTCACGCGAGCGGGGGCACCGCCTGCGCTGAACCGGCGGCGCGGGAATCACCACCCCACGAGGCGCGGGAATCCGCCACACCAAGGGGAGGCCCTCACCGCCGGGAGGACATGCCCGTCCCCTTCGCCGCGTCCAGCGCGTACACGCAGCGGTCCTTGCTGCACGCGTACACCACGCCGCCCGCCACCACCGGCGAGCCCGTGATCTCGCCGCCCGTGGCGAGCTTCCAGCGCAGCTGCCCGCCCGCCGCGTCCACCGTGTACAGACAGTGGTCGGCGGAGCCGAAGTGGATGCGGCCGTCGGCGACGACGGGGGCGCCCACCACATCGCCGCCCGCGGCGAACCGCCACTTGGGCGTGCCGGTGACCGCGTCCAGGGTGTAGAGCGCCCCTCCGCTGCCCAGGTGGATGGAACCGGCCGACACCAGCACCGGCTCCGTGGACTGCCGGGCCTCCGTGGCGATGCGCCAGCGGTCACGGCCGGTGGCCGCGTCCAGGGCGTAGACGGTGCCCAGGTAGTCGGCGATGTAGACGCCGCCTCCGGTGACCGCGGGGCCGGGGGCGAAGGCCGGCGGGCTCAGGAAGACGGCGGGCGCCTCGAAGCGCCAGCGCACGTCGCCGCGCGCCACGTCGATGGCGAGCACGCGCGTACCGGCGGCGACGTACACCACGCCGTCGGGGCCCGTCAGGAGCCGGACGGGCACGCCGCCGCAGGAGGCGGTGTCGCCCACGGGGTACGACCAGCGCTCGGCGCCGGTGCGGGCTTCGAGGGCGCGCAGCCGGGCGTCGGCCCACACGTAGACGGTGCCGTCGTGGACGAGGGGGCCGCAGTCGGGCGTCTCGAAGTCGGTCTGGGCGCCGCCCATCTCCCACAGGAGCTCGCCGTTGGCGGCTTCCCAGGCCTGGACGCCGCCGCCGCGGGTGCCCGTGACGACCGTGCCGCGGTCGGCCCGCAGGGAGTAGACCCAGCCGTCGGTGGCGAGCCGCCAGCGCTCGGAGCCGTCGGAGGCGTCGAGGGCGTAGAGGGTGGGCCCGTCGGAGGCGTGGATGCGGCCGTCGGTGACGGCCATGGCCCAGGCCACGTCCCGGGTCTTGAACTGGCGCCGTCCGGTGGCCACATCGAGGGCGTGCACCTCGAACGAGGTGACGTACAGCAGCTCGCCGGCCACCGTGGGCGTGCCCCAGACGTCGTTGGACATGCGGAACCGCCAGGGCCGCCAACGCCCCTGGTCGCCGGGCGCATTGGTGGTGCCGTCGGCCGCGGCGCCGGTCGTCTGGGCGGGGACGGACGTGGGGGCGGGCCCGCCGCCGGCCACGCCCGCGGGCGGACGCACCCAGCCCGTGGCGGGCCCGGTGCCCGACGGGGAGCGGGTGTCGCGGCCGTCGGCGACGCGCGGGCCGGGGCCGATGGGGACCTGCGCCCCCGCCAGCCGTACCGCTCCGTCGTGCGCGGGCGCCGCGGGGTAGCGGCCGGGGGCGGCGAGCGGGGCGGTGCCGGCGCCTGCGCGGGAGTCGTGGGGCGTGCTCAGGCCGCCGCGCGGGTCGTGCCCGACGGGTGCCGGGGAACGGCCGGTGCCGGCCGCACCGCGCCCGTCCCCCCAGGCGGGGCCGCTGTGGGCGGCGGGGGCCGGCGACTGGTCGTAGGAGGGCGCGGGGGTGGGCGGCTGCGCGGGGCGCTGCGGGACGGCCGCCCGGGCGCGCCCGCGGCTGCCGGCGCCGGCGGCCGCCGGCCGCTGGCCCGCGCGCCGCTGCTCGATGAGCGAGACGGCGTTGTCCGGCAGCCAGGCCGAGGCCGTGCCGCTGTCGTCGCCCCCGCCGGAGGCGAAGAGGTGCGGGGCCAGCTCGGACTGCAGGTCGGCCGGGCTGGGCCGGTGCTCGGCGGCCATCTGCATGCAGGAGTCGATCAGGGGCCGCAGCTCGTCGGGCAGGCCGCTCAGGTCGGGGCCCTCGCGGAGCAGCATGAAGACCGTCTCCACCGGATTGGCGCCGTGGAAGGGGGCGTGGCCGGTGGCGGCGAAGACGAGGGTGGAGCCGAGGGAGAAGATGTCGCTGGAGCCGGTGACGCTGCGGGAGTCGCGCGCCTGCTCGGGGGACATGTAGGCGGGGGTGCCGACGGCGACGTTGGTCATCGTCAGCCGGGTGTTGGAGACGCCGGAGGCGATGCCGAAGTCGATGACGCGCGGGCCGTCCTCCACGACGAGGACGTTGGAGGGCTTCAGGTCGCGGTGGACGAGGCCCGCGCCGTGGATGGACTGCAGGGCCTCGGCGATGCCGGCCGCGAGCCAGCGCACGGCCTGGGCGGGCAGGGGCCCGCACTCGTTGACGATCTCCTCGAGGGAGGGCGCGGGCACGTACGCGGTGGCGAGCCAGGGCACGGCGGCGCGCGGGTCGGCGTCGACGACGGCGGCGGTGTAGAAGCCGCTGACCGCGCGGGCCGCCTCGACCTCGCGCGTGAAGCGGACCCGGAAGAGCTGGTCCTCGGCGAGCTCCGTGCGCACCGTCTTGATCGCCACCCGCCGGCCGGACGCCGAGCGGGCGAGATAGACCAGCCCCATGCCACCGGCACCGAGTCGGCCGAGCACCTCGAACGGGCCGATCCGTCTCGGGTCGTGCTGCGTAAGCTGCTCCACCACTGACCTGCCACCTCCCCGTCGGGGCTTGAAGGGTTTCAGCCCCGTGCAGCGTCTCACCGCGAATTATCCCGGGGTACGCATGCTGATTCTTCCTGGCGAACGACGCGGTGGCGAACCCGGGTCGCGCTTCACCCTCTCTCCACCACATGCGGAACGCCTCGCCCCGCGCCTCCTACCCCCGCTTCCCGTCCGCGATCCGCCGCCGCCCCCGGGAGCTTCCGCCATGGCCCGCGGGGTGTTGTCACGACTGCCACGTTAGCGGGGGACCGCGGTCTTCCGCGGGACCTGTGGACAACCGTGCGAAGGGTCTCCGAAGGACGTTGTCCACAGCCTGTTGATAAGAGGATTCACCGGTACGGGCCAATCCCGTGCGATCTTCCCGCGGTCCCCCACAACCCCTCTGAGCTGGCCTTACACCCCACTCCACACCCCTGCCCCCATTTGCATGCGGCCGAATCGCGCTCCGATCACCCCTCGGTAAGCTGACGGCATGACAGGACAAGTACGCACCGTCGACGGCCGCGTGGCCGGGCGACGCGGCCAGGCGACGCGGCAGAAGCTGCTCGACTGCCTCAGCGAAATGCTCAGCTCCTCTCCCTACCGAGACGTCAAGGTCATCGACGTCGCCCGCAAGGCCGGCACCTCGCCCGCGACCTTCTACCAGTACTTCCCGGACGTCGAGGGCGCGGTCCTCGAGATCGCCGAGGAGATGGCCAAGGAGGGCGCGAGCCTGACCGAGCTGGTCGCCGGCCGCTCCTGGGTCGGCAAGTCCGGCTGGCAGGCCGCCGAAGAGCTCGTCGACGGCTTCCTCGGGTTCTGGCGCAAGCACGACGCCATCCTGCGGGTGGTCGACCTCGGGGCGGCCGAGGGCGACAAGCGGTTCTACAAGATCCGCATGAAGATCCTCAACGCCGTCACCAACTCCCTCACCGACTCCGTCAAGGAGCTCCAGTCCAAGGGCAAGGTGGACAAGGACGTGAACCCCGCGGCCGTCGCCGGGTCGCTCGTCGCCATGCTCGCCGCGGTGGCCTCGCACCAGAAGGGCTTCCAGAGCTGGGGCGTCAAGCAGGCCGAGCTCAAGCCCAACCTCGCCCTCCTCGTGCACCTGGGCATCACGGGCAAGAAGCCGACGAGGTAGCGCTTCCGGCACCTCGCACGTCTGCACGTCCTGTCATCGCAGCGGCGGGCCCCCTCCGGCCGGGCCCGGAGGGGGCCCGCCGCAGTGATTTCCCCTCAGCCCCTCTCCCTCGGCTCTTTCCCTCACTCCCGGCCGTCCGGACGCGGCTCCAGCCGGAACAGCCGGATCTCCCGGTCCACGCGCGCCTGGTACCGCGCGTACGGCGGCCAGAACGCCACCACCGCCTCCCACGCGGCCTTCCGCTCCGCACCCCGCAGCAGCCGGGCCCGCACCGGCACGTCCCGCCCCCTCCAGCTGATCTCCGCCTCCGCGTGCGCCAGCAGATTCGCGGTCCAGGCAGGGTGACCGGGGCGCCCGAAGTTGCTCCCCACCAGCACCCACCCGGTCGGCGGCTTCCCCTTCGGCCCCTCCGTCATGCAGGCCAGCGGCGTACGCCGCGCCTGTCCCGTCCGCGCGCCGGTCGACGTGAGCACCAGGCCGGGCAGCAGGCGGGCGCTGAGCAGCGTCCTGCCACCCGTCAGACGGTGCACCGCACGGTCCAGGGCCGGCACGCAGTGCGGCGCGATCCGCGCGAACGTACGGGTCGAGGAGAGCCTCTGCACCACGCGCTCCAGACGCTCCTTGCGGTGCCCTCGCTGCCTACGCTGCCTGCGCTGTGCCGCAGTGCCGTTCACGGAGCCACCGCTTCCCGCTCCGGGCACCCGGCAAACAGCCCGGAGAGCTCCGCCGCCCGGGCGCGCAGCCGCTCCGGAGGTCCGAAGAGCAGGGCGTCCGAAGCAGCCCGTTTGAAGTACAGCTGCACGTCGTGCTCCCACGTCACCCCGATGCCGCCGTGGAGCTGGACGGCCTCCGCGGTCACCGCCCGCAGCGTCTCCAGGGCCTGCGCGAGGGCGACGCCGGCGTCTCCGGCCGCCCGTACGTCCTCTGCCGTCTCTGCATCTTCTGCCGCACGCACGCCCTCTGCCTTCCGTACGCCTTCTTCCGTCCTTGCGCCTGTCCCTGCGCCTGTCCCTGCGCCCGCAGCGGAGCCGTCGCCCTCTGCGGACGGCCCGGCACCCGCCCCCGCCGCCCACGCCGCGTAGTAAGCCGCCGAGCGCGCCGCCTGCACGGACACGTAGAGATCGGCCAGGCGATGTTTGACAGCCTGGAAGGAACCGATGGGCCGCCCGAACTGCACACGCGTCCGCACGTGTTCGACCGTCAGCTCCAGCGCCCGGTCCGCCGCGCCGACGGCCTCCGCGGCCAGCATCGCCGCAGCGCTCCCGCCCAGCCGGGCCAGCGCGGCCGGGACCTCGTCGTCCGCGCGGCCGAGGAGATCGGCCTCCGCGTCCCGCAGCTCGATCCGGGCCTGCGGACGCGTCTCGTCCAGCGCGGTCAGCCGCGTGCGGCGCACCCCGCGGACCACCTCCGGCCGCAGGACGAACAGCAGCGTGCGACCGCGGACGTACCCACCCGTGCGGGCGGCGACCAGCAGCACTCCGGCGCTGTGCCCGTCGAGGACCTGCGCCGCGTCACCGTACAGAAGCCAGCCCCGCCCGTCCCCGGCCGGCCGCGCCTGCACGCCGCCCGCCCTGCCGCCCCCGGCCCAGTCGCCGTCGCCCGGCCCGGTCAGGCCGAGCGCCGCGGGCAGCGGGGTGCGGGGCAGTGCGAGCGCGCCCGTCAGCTCGCCGGAGGCGATGCGCGGCAGCAGCTCCGTCCGCTGCGTGCGCGTGCCCAGCCCGGCGACCAAGGGGGCCACGAGGCCCGCCGTGGCCAGCAGCGGGGAGGGCAGCAGCACGCGGCCCGTCTCCTCGCAGGCCAGGGCGAGCTCCGTGGGGCCGCATCCCACACCTCCGTGGCGTCGCCCGACGGCGAGCCCGGGCAGCCCGAGCTGCTCGGCCAGCTGCCGCCACAACGCCTCGTCGTAACCGGCCCGGGTGCGGACCGCGGCCCGGACGCCGTCCGGCCCGCAGCGCTTGAGCAGGAGTTCGCGCAGGGTGCGCCGGATCTCGCCCTGCTCCTCGGTGAATGCGGCATCCATGGGACACGCCCTCCCGGATCTGACGGGCCGTCATCCTAAATCCGGCAACCCGACTTTCCCACCCCCTATCTGATGTAGCGTCAGTTCATGGCCTCCGTCCGCCGCGCACGCAAGGTCGCCGTTCTCGGCATCTCCCTCTCGGACTGCGGGCGGGTCGACTCCGCCACCCCCTACGACCTCCACGCGCAAGCTGCCCGGCGCGCCCTGGCCGACTCCGGGCTCGGCCGCTCCGCCGTCGACGGACTCGCCTCCGCCGGCCTGGGCACCCTGGCCCCCATGGAGATCGCCGACCACCTGGGCCTGCGCCCCGCCTGGGTGGACTCGACCTCGGTCGGCGGCGCCACCTGGGAGGTCATGGCGGCCCACGCGGCCGACGCCATCGCCGCGGGACACGCGAACGCCGTCCTCCTCGTCTACGGCTCCACCGCCCGCGCCGACCTCAAGGCGGGCCGCCGGACCGCCGGCCTCTCCTACGGCACCCGGGGCCCGCTGCAGTTCGAAGCCCCCTACGGGCACACGCTCGTCGCCAAGTACGCCATGGCCGCACGCCGTCACATGCACGAGTACGGCACCACGCCGGAACAGCTCGCCGGCATCGCCGTCCAGGCGCGCGCCAACGCCCGCCACAACCCCCACGCCATGTACCGCGAACCGATCACCGTGGACGACGTCCTCGGCGGCCCCGTGATCGCCGACCCGTTCACCAAGCTCCAGTGCTGCATCCGGTCGGACGGCGGCTGCGCCGTGCTGCTTGCGGCCGAGGAGTACGCCGCGGACGCCGCCCGGCCGCCCGTGTGGGTGCTGGGAGCCGGCACGGCGGTGTCCCACACGGCGATGTCGGAGTGGGAGGACTTCACCGTCTCTCCCGCCGCGCGCTCCGGGCGGCTGGCCTTCGAGCGCGCGGGCGTCACCCCCGCGGAGGTGGACGTGGCCGAGCTGTACGACGCCTTCACCTATATGACGCTCGTGACGCTGGAGGACCTCGGCTTCTGCGCCAAGGGCGAGGGCGGCGCCTTCGCCGAGCAGGGCAGGCTGACGGTGGGCGGCGCGCTGCCGGTCAATACGGACGGCGGCGGCCTCTCCGCCTGCCACCCCGGGATGCGGGGCCTGTTCCTCCTGGTCGAGGCCGTGCGGCAGCTGCGCGGCGAGGCCGAGGAGGGGCGCCAGGTGCGCAGGCCGGACGGGGAGCTCCCGCGGATCGCCGTCGCGTCGGGCACGGGCGGCTGGTTCTGCTCGGCGGGGACCGTGATCCTGGCCCGCGACTGACCGGACTGCACAGGACCGAGCCGTACGAGGCCGGCCGCACGAGGCGGGCCATACGAGGCGGGGCGCACGAGACGGGACAGCAAGGAGCAGGGCCGTACGAGACGGGGCCGCAGGCAACGGCGCCGTGCGGGGCGCGCCGGTGTTGGATGGACCCATGAGCTACGACCCGGACGGCACCCGCCGGCAGCAATTCCACGAGTTCCTCCGTTCCCTGCCCGTGTGGGACACCGAGCTGCCGCGCTTCGACCCGGCCTCCGCCCCCGCCGACCCCTTGCCCCTCTTCCAGCAGTGGCTGATCGAGGCCGCCGGTGCCGGGACGCCGGAGCCGCACACGATGACGCTCGCCACCGCCGACGCGACCGGCCGGCCCTCCGTGCGGACACTGATGCTCCACGACGCGGACGAGCGCGGCTGGCACTTCGCCACCCACCGCACGAGCCGCAAGGGCCGGGAGCTGGCCGCACGGCCGGAGGCGGCCCTGGGCTTCTACTGGGCGGCGGTCGGCCGCCAGGTCCGCATCCAGGGGACGGTAACCGCCGCGGGCGCCGCGGAGAGCCGGGCGGACCTGGCCCGGCGCTCCACGGGTGCACTGGCGGCGGCACTGGTGGGCAGGCAGAGCGAGGTGCTGGCGTCGTACGAGGAGCTGGAGCGCGCCTCCGACGCGGCCTGGGAGCGGGCCCGCCGCGAGCCCGGCGCCCCCGTCGGCAGCTGGACCCTGTACGTCCTGGAGGCGCAGGAAGTCGAGTTCTTCCAGGGTGACGCCCGGCGCCGGCACGTACGCCTCAACTACCGCCGTCGTCCCCCTGCGGAAGGAGGCTGGACGACCGAGCTCCTCTGGCCCTGACCGCTTCCGGACCGGCACCGGGAAGAGAGCCGAACACCGGTATGCACAGGGGAGGTTCGCCTGCGGGCCGCGCCCCATCCAGTTCCCTGAACCGGACCGTCAGCGCCATGCCGATCCGCAGCTCGCTCTCCTCGCACCCGACGACTTCGGTCATCATCCGCGGCCCTTCGGCGAGGTCCACCACGGCCGCCGTGTAGGGCACCCGCGCGCCGAAGGGCGGGAGGTCGTTCACGTGGACGACCGACCAGGTGTAGAGCGCGGCCCGGCCACTCGCCTCCTCCCAGACCACGTCCTCGCTCCAGCAGCGCGGACAGAACTCCCTGGGGTAGTGGTGGGCCAGCCCGCAGCCGGCCGCGCGGCAGCGGCGTATGAGCAGCCGGCCCCGGCCCGCCGCTTCCCAGTAGGGCCGGGTGAAGGCGTCCGCTTCCGGGACGTCGAACCGCGGTACCGGCGGTCCGGCGGAACGCGGCGCCGCTGACGCCGGCGGACGATTCGCGTGCAATTCGCCGACCCCCTTGTATTCCGCGCCCGTTTCCCCCGGAGTTTTCCCGTCCCCGCCCTCCGTTTGTTTGCCCGCAGCGCCATTCCTGACAGAACGTCAGCTAGGTAGCCTGACTATACGTCAGCTTGTCGGCCATTGAGCAGGAGTGGACGAGACACGATGCTTGGATCGACTCACGGCACCCTCACCACCACCTCCCGTCCGGCCCGCGTGGTGGCCTGCGGCGAGCGTCCGGGCCCCGCCGTCCACGGCACGGCCGACGGCACCGATGACACCGACGTCAGCGGCAGGCCACTGCGCTCGGACATACCCGACCTGGACCGGCTCTTCCGCCCCGAGACCGTCGCCGTCATCGGCGCCTCGGACGCCGAGGGCCGCCCCAACACCGGCATCACCCGGCAGCTCATCGCCTGGTCCGAGCGGGTCGGCGCGCGCCTGCACCCCGTACACCCCACCCGTACGTCCGTCTTCGGCATCCCTTGCCACCCTTCCGTCCGCGACCTGCCCGAACGCGTCGACCTCGCCGTCCTCCTCGTGGGCGACCCGCTCCCCGTCCTGGAGGAGCTGGACGGCTCGAAAGCCGCCTTCGCCGTGGCCTTCGCCGCCGGATTCGCCGAGACCGGCCCCGCGGGCGCCGCGGCCCAGGCCGCCCTCGCGGATGCCGCCCGGCGCTCGGGGGTCCGCCTCCTCGGCCCGAACACCAACCTCAACGCCTTCGAGCGCTTCCGCGACGACCTCGACGGCCCCGCCATCGCCCTGATCACCCAGTCGGGCCACCAGGGCCGCCCGGTCTTCGCCCTCCAGGAGCTCGGCATCCGGCTCTCGCACTGGGCGCCCACGGGCAACGAGGCAGACCTGGAGTGCGCCGACTTCATCTCCTACTTCGCCACCCGGCCCGAGGTCGGGGCCATCGCCGCGTATGTGGAAGGCCTCAAGGACGGCCGCGCCTTCCTGCTCGCCGCGGACCGGGCCGCCCGGCACAAGGTGCCCGTCGTCGCCGTCAAGGTCGGCCGGACGGAGGCCGGCGCCCGCACCGCCGCCTCCCACACCGGCAAGCTGACCGGCGCGGACGACGTGGTGGACGCGGCCATGCGGCAGTTCGGCGTGATCCGCGTCGACAGCCTGGACGAGCTGCAGGACACCGCGGCGCTGCTGGCCCGCGCCCGGCCGCCGCGGGCCCCCGGCGTCGCCGTCTATTCGATATCCGGCGGCACCGGCGCCCACTTCGCCGACCTGGCCACGGCCGCGGGCCTGGCGCTCCCCGCCCTCTCCGCCGCCAAGCAGGCCGAGCTCCACCAGTGGATCCCGGAGTACCTGAACGTGGCCAACCCCGTGGACTGCGGCGGCCACCCCGTCGGCGACCGGCGCGGACGCAAGATCATCGACGCGCTGCTGAACGACCCCTCGATCGGCGTGCTCATCTGCCCCGTCCCGGGGCCCTTCCCGCCCATGAGCGACCGGCTCGTGCGCGACCTCGCCGACGCGGCGGAGCAGACGGACAAGCTGGTCTGCGTGGTCTGGGGATCCCCCGTGGGCACCGAGGAGGCCTATCGCACCACCCTCCTCGGCTCCTCGCGCGTGGCCACCTTCCGCACCTTCTCCAACTGCGTCACCGCCGTGCGCGCCTACCTCGGCCACCACCGCTTCGCCGCGGCCTACCGCTCCCCCTTCGACACCGCGCCCCGCACCCCGTCCCCCTCGGCGCGCAAGGCGCAGGAACTCATGCGCCCGGGCGAGCAGCTCAGCGAGCACGCGGCAAAGCAGCTGCTGCGCGCGTACGGCATACGCGTACCCCGCGAGCAGCTGGTGACCAGCGCGGCGGCGGCCGTGCGGGCGGCCGGGCTCGTGGGCTACCCGGTGGTGATGAAGGCCTCGGGACCGCAGCTCGCGCACAAGACCGAGCTGGGCCTGGTCAAGATCGGCCTGACCTCGGCCAGCCAGGTCCGCGACGCCTACCGCGAGCTCACCGACATCGCGCGCTACGAAGGGCTGCCGCTGGACGGCGTCCTCGTCTGCCAACTCGTCGGCCGGGGCGTCGAGATGGTGGTCGGCATCTCGCCCGACAGCCTCTTCGGCCCGACGGTGACCGTCGGCCTGGGCGGGGCGCTGGTGGAGGTCCTCCACGACACGGCGGTGGCCGTGCCGCCTTTCGGTGAGGACCACGCGCGCGCCATGCTCGAAGGGCTGCGCGGACGCGCCCTGCTGGACGGCGTCCGGGGGGCGCCCCCGGCCGACGTGGACGCGCTCGTGGAGACCGTCCTGCGTGTCCAGCGCATGTCTCTGGAACTGGGCGGGGCACTCGCCGAACTCGACATCAACCCCCTGGTGGTGCTCGAGCGCGGTCAGGGCGCCGTGGCCCTGGACGCGCTCGCCTTCTGCCACTGAACAGCGCGCGGCAGCGCGTGGAAGCAGGAGAACCCCCATGTCCCTCTCCCCCCGTGACAAGCCGCTCGACCGCGGCGGCCCCGATGACTCAGTGATACTCCACACCACTGACAACGGGGTCTCGTGGATCACGCTCAACCGCCCCGAGGTCATGAACGCCATAGCCCCCGAGCAGCGGGAACTCCTGATTTCCCAGCTGTCCGGGGCGTCGGCCGACCCGGCCGTCAGGGCCGTCGTCATCACGGCCACGGGCGCGGCGTTCTGCGCCGGCGCCGACCTGCGCGCCACCGCGTCCAGCGCCATGGACCCGGCCGTTCCGGGCGTGTCGGCGGCCTCCGTCGCCTCGGGCCGGCTGCCCGGTGACGTGGCGCGCACGATCCGCCGGGGCGCGCAGCGGCTGATCGCCGCCGTGCTGGACTGCGAGAAGCCCGTGATCGCCGCCGTGAACGGGACCGCGGCGGGGCTGGGCGCGCACCTCGCGCTGGCCTGCGACCTCGTCCTCGCGGCCGAATCCGCCACCTTCGTCGAGGTATTCGTGCGCCGTGGCCTCGTTCCCGACGGCGGAGGAGCGTATCTGCTGCCGCGGCTGGTGGGACCGCAGCGGGCGAAGGAACTGATGTTCTTCGGCGACGCGCTCACCGCCGCCGAGGCGGAGCGGATGGGGCTGGTCAACCGCGTCGTGGCCGGGGCGGGGCTGACGGCCACGGCGCTGTCGTGGGCGGAGCGGCTGGCCACGGGGCCGACGCGGGCCCTCGCTCTCACGAAGCAGCTGGTCAACGCCTCACTGGACAGCGATCGCGCGGCGGCGTTCGCCGCGGAGGCCGCCGCCCAGGAGATCAACATGACGACGGAGGACGCGCGGGAGGGCGTCAAGAGCTTCCTCGAACACCGCAGTCCCGCCTACCGGGGGCATTAGCGGGCCCGGGAACCTTCAAAACTGACGGGCCATCAGATTCAATGCCCTTCATGATGGGACACGCAGGCATGGCCGCCCTCGCCGTCCGCTATCTGCGCCCCGCCGGCACCCCGGCCCCCGCGGCGCCGCCGCCCGACCCGATGCCCCGGCCGGAGCTGCGCGCCGTCCGGGCGGACGAGCAGCCTCCACCCGCTCCCCGGGAGCTGCGCCGCGTCCTGGGCCGGTTCCCCGGCGGCGTCACCGTGATCACCGCCCCCGGCGCCGACGGCGGACCGCCCGCGGGCTTCGCGTGCCAGTCCTTCGCCTCGCTGTCCCTCGATCCGCCGCTCGTGGTCTTCATGGTCGGCCGCACGTCCACCACGTGGCCGCGCATCGCCCGCGCCGGGGTCTTCTGCGTCAACGTCCTCGGCGCCGGGCAGAGCGCGCTCTGCAGGGCCTTCGCGGTGAGCGGCGCGCAGGCTGCGGACAAGTTCACGGGCGTACGGCACGGCCCTTCGCCCGCAACGGGGTCGCCCCTGCTCGCGGACGTGCTCGCGTGGGCCGACTGCACGGTGCACGCCGTGCACACGGGCGGGGACCACCTCATCGTCGTGGGGCGCGTCGAGGCGCTGGGGGCGGACGAGGCCGCGGCCGCGGCCCAGGAGGGGCCACTGGTCTTCTACAAGAGCACGTTCGGAACGTTCACCGCGCTCGACCCGTGACCGCCGGGCCCCGCCGTGGCGGTCGCTTCCTGTGCCCGACGGCCTTTGCCGGTCCTTGTGCCCGACGATCTTCGTCAGTTCTTGTGCCCGACGACCTTTGTCAGCACGTACCGCTTGCCGGAGCCCGGCTTGCCGATTTCGTGGAAGAGCCGGGGCTCCTTGCCGGTGCCGCTGACGCTCCAGTTGCGACCGAGCTCGCACGAGCTGATGCGCAGCGACAGGCCCCGGACCTTCCCGTTGTCCTTGACCGGCTTCCACGTCCCCGAGCCGTCGCAGTCCTTCGGCCTGTCCTTGCCGGTGCCGTCCCACACGTAGTTGTCGAGGCCGTCGGCCACGGCCGTGCCGTCGGCGGACAGCTTGACCGTACCGTCACGGCCGTCGGTCCAGACGCCGGCGAGCTGCGCCGAGTCGAGCCTGGGCGGCTGGTAGACCTCGACCGCTCCGGTTCCGTAGGCGGCGGCCCCGACGGCCCCCACGGCGAGCCATGCGATGACGCCGTCGCGCGCGACCCTGCGGGCCATGCGCACAGGCCGGCCTTCCCGGATGCGCCGGCCTGCGGCTCCGGCGATCAGGGTGGCGGGCAGCAGGGCGGCCGTGAGGCAGGCCCACCACAGGAGGTACTTCAGCGGGGCCGCCGGGGAGAGGCTGCCGAGGGCCGACACTCCGCCGAACACGGCCACCGCGGCGGCCGACACGAAGGGCACCGCGGCCGCGTTCCACAGCGGGCCCTCGCGGCGGCCCGGGCGGCGGGCGACCGTACGGGCGAGCGCCAGTGCGGGCATCACGGCGACGGCCGTGACGAACCCGCTGACGAGGACGCCGAGCAGGGCGACGGCGAACACGAGCCCGGCGATCACGAGGAGGCCGTGCGGCAGGCCTTCGTGCTCGCGCGAGAGCAGCACGAGGACGCCGATGGTCCCGGCGACGGCGGCCTCTGCGCACAGCGCGGCCATCGACGTGCAGAACGCCGCGCCGAAGCCGTCCGGGTGCATGACGCGCTTCTGCGCCCGAGGGGTCTCCTCGGGCTCGGCCCCCGTCTCCGCGTCGGCCGGTGCGGCGTCCGGTATCGCGTCCGGTGCGGTGTCCGGCTCAGTGTGCTGTGTCATCACTGCCCCTCTCCCCAGGGAGAGATTCCCCCAAGGGCTGAGAGGTTGCTTTTGCCGACCGATTGACCCCTGCTTGACCTGATACAGGAGCTTATGCCGGATCCACTGCGACCCGCACGGTCGCATGCGGCCGCCTGCGGATGACCAGGGCCATGAGGGCCGCCACGGCGCACAGCGCACCCGAGGCGTACCAGACGACGTCGTACGACCCGAAGGCGTCACGGGCCACACCGCCCAGGAAGGCCACCACTGCGGCGCCGACCTGGTGGGAGGCGAGCACCCAGCCGAAGACGATCGCGCTGTCCTCGCCGTAGTGCTCGCGGCACAGGGCGATGGTGGGCGGCACGGTGGCGACCCAGTCGAGACCGTAGAAGACGATGAAGAAGACCATCGGCGGGCGGACGGAGGGCGCCAGCAGCATCGGCAGGAACATCAGGGACAGACCCCGCAGCCCGTAGTAGACGGCCAGCAGCCTGCGCGCCTCGAACCGGTCGGTGAACCATCCGGAGGCGATGGTCCCGACGACGTCGAAGACGCCGATCACGGCGAGCAGGCCCGCGGCGGCCGTCATCGGCATGCCGTGGTCGTGCGCGGCGGGCACGAAGTGCGTCTTCACCAGACCGTTCGTGGAGGCGCCGCAGATCGCGAAGGTCCCCGCGAGCAGCCAGAACGGCCCCGTGCGGGCCGCGTCCAGCAGCGCCTTGACCGCACGCCGCGCCGCACCGGGCGCGGGGGCCGGCTTGGGCACGGGGACATCGCTGCCGTACGGGGCGAGGCCGACGTCCGCCGGGTGGTCGCGCAGCAGCAGCCACACGAACGGCACGACGACGAGGGCGGCGACGGAGACGGTCACGGCGGCGGGCCGCCAGTCGTGGTGCTCGACGATCCAGGAGAGCAGCGGGAGGAAGACCAGCTGCCCGGACGCTCCGGCGGCGGTGAGGATTCCGGTGACCAGTCCCCGCCGGGCCGTGAACCAGCGGTTGGTGACGGTGGCCGCGAAGGCCAGGGCCATCGAGCCGCTGCCGAGGCCGACGAGCACGCCCCAGCACAGCACGAGCTGCCACGCGGCGGTCATGAAGACCGTCAGCCCGGCACCGGCGGCGATCACGGTCAGGGCGCAGGCGACGACCTTGCGGATGCCGAACCGGTCCATCAGTGCGGCGGCGAACGGAGCCGTGAGGCCGTACAGGGCGAGGTTGACGGAAGCGGCGAAGCCGATCGTGCCGCGCGACCACCCGAACTCGCCGTGGAGCGGCTCGATCAGCAGGCCGGGCAGTGAGGCGAAGCCGGCCGCGCCGATGATCGTCACGAAGGTGACGGCGGCCACGGACCACGCGCGGTGGAGGCGCGGGCGGCGCCGGCCGGGGCCTGCTGCGGAGCCCGGGGACACCGCGGGCTCGGGGCGCACGGGGGGCTCCGGGCGGTCGGAGGGGCTCTCCGGTGGGGTGGGAAGTCCGGTTGCGTGGGTCACGTCATCAGCATCAGGAGGCGCTTCCCGCCGGACGAGTGGCCGAAAGGACAGCATCCGCTAGGATCGGGCCACGCGATCCGGCCGGATCCGATCACGCCGGACCGAGCAGCACGGAAGCCTTGCGGGAGGCGCCGGAAATGACGCAGAAGACGGCGGGGATCACCCGCTCCGACCGGCATCCCGACGCGCCGCCGCACCGCGTGGCCGTGCTCGCCCTGGCCGGCGTGATCCCGTTCGAACTGTCCATCCCGTACCGGATCTTCGGCAAGGCCAGGACGTCCTCCGGGGACCCGCTGTACGAGGTGACGACCTGCGCCCTGGAGGCCGGGCCGGTGCAGACCGACGCCGATTTCTCGATCAACGTCGAGCTCGGCCCGGAAGCCCTGGCCGAGGCCGACACGATTGTCGTCCCGGCCTCCTACGAGTTCGGGCTGCCGTACGACGAGGGCCGGCTCGACGACGACCTGGCCGCCGCCTTGGCCCGCATACGCCCCGGCACGCGCATGGTGTCGATCTGCACCGGTTCGTACATCCTCGCGGCCGCAGGCCTCCTCGACGGCCGGCCCGCCACCACGCACTGGACCAGCACGGAGCACTTCCAGCGGATGTTCCCGTCCGTCCGGGTGGACGCCGACGTGCTCTTCGTCGACGACGGCGACGTCCTGACGTCGGCAGGCGTGGCCTCCGGCATCGACCTGTGCCTGCACATCGTGCGGCGCGACCACGGCACGGCCGTGGCGAACGAGGTGGCCCGGCGCAGCGTCGTCCCACCGCACCGCGACGGCGGCCAGGCGCAGTACATCCAGCGGCCGGTTCCCGAACCCCAGCTCGCGACGACCACTGCGGCCCGCGCCTGGGCTCTGGGACGGCTGGACCGGCCCATCCAGCTGCGGGACATGGCCGAGCAGGAGGCGATGAGCGTCCGGACGTTCACGCGCCGCTTCCGTGAAGAGGTCGGCATCAGCCCGGGGCAGTGGCTGACGCAGCAGCGCGTCGAGCGGGCGCGCCACCTGCTGGAGGACAGCGACCTCTCCGTCGACCAGATCGCGAGGGACGCCGGGTTCGGCACGGCCGCGTCGATGCGGCAGCACCTGCAGGCGGCGCTCGGCGTCTCCCCGACCGCCTACCGGCGCACGTTCCGTGCGGTGACCCGGGCCGCCCGGCGCTGAGTGCGGCGGGGCGGCGGCGTCCGGCGCGGGGCCGGGGCGGGGGCCGCGCTCAGCTGCGGAAGGTGAGGACGGCGCGGGAGACGCGGCCGTTCAGGGTGTCGTCCGCGGCCTGCGCGAAGTCCTCGACCGGGTAGGTCCTGGTGACGAGTTCGTCCAGGAGGAGGCGCCCCTCCTGGTAGAGCCGGGCGTAGAGGGCGATGTCGTGCTGCGGGCGCGAGGATCCGTAGCGGCAGCCCAGGATCGCCTTGTCGAGGTAGAGGGACGAGACGCGGAAGGACGCCTCGGCCCCGGCCGGCGGCACGCCGAGCAGGACCGCCTGGCCGTGCCGGTCGAGCAGGTCGATCGCCTGCCGGACGAGTCCGGTGTCGCCGACGCACTCGAAGGCGTGGTCGGCACCCGTCGGCAGGATCGCGCGGACAGCGGCCGAGCTGTCGGGGACCGCGGCGGCGTCGACGAAGTGGGTGGCTCCGAACTGCCGGGCCGCCGCTTCCTTGCCCGGATCGGCGTCGACGGCCACGACGACCGAGGCTCCGGCGATCCGGGCACCCTGGAGGACGTTGAGCCCGATCCCGCCGGCGCCGATGACGACGACCGATGCGCCGGGACCGACCCGGGCGCGGTTGAGGACGGCGCCGACGCCGGTGAGGACGCCGCAGCCGATCAGTGCCGCCGAGGTCAGCGGTATGCCGGTGGGAATCCTGACCGCCTGGACGGCTTTGACGACGGTGCGTTCCGCGAAGACGGAGCAGGACGCGAAGTGGAAAAGTCGCTCACCCCTGCGGGTGAACGGCCGGGCCGGTTTGCCGATCGACTCGCGGCACATGGTCGGCCGGCCCCGGTCGCATTCGCCACAGGCGCCGCAGGCGGCGAGCGTGGACAGGGCCACGTGATCACCGGGCGCGACGTGGGTGACGCCGGGCCCTACGGCCTCGACCACACCCGCGCCCTCGTGCCCGAGCACCACGGGCAGCGGGTACGGGATGGTGCCGTCGGTCACGGAGAGGTCGCTGTGGCACAGGCCGGCGGCCGCGACGGCGACGAGGACCTCGCCGGGGCCCGGTGCGCGGACTTCCAGATCGTCGGCGACCAGGGGGTGCTTTCCGTCGAAGATGACGCCTCGCATGGCTGCGGTCCTCTCGGAAGGGTGCGGCGCGGGCTCAGGACGCCCAGACGACCGACTGGAGTTCGCTGTACGCGTGCAGGCCGAACGAGCCGCCGTCCCTGCCGACGCCGCTCTCCTTGAAACCGCCGAACGGTGTCTCGGGGTGCCGCTGGAGGGTGTTGACGCCGACGTTCCCGCTGCGCAGGCGCGCGGCGAGGGCCCAGGCGCGGGCGGAGTCGGCGCTGAAGACGTAGTCGTGGAGGCCGTAGGAGGTGCTGTTGGCGAGGCGGACGGCTTCCTCGTCGTCCTCGAAGGGCAGGGCGACGACGACGGGCCCGAACAACTCCTCGCGGGCGACCGGGCTTTCGGGGGAGACGCCGGTGATGAGGGTCGGGGCGACGTAGAAACCCGGCTTGATGTCGGGGCGGGCGCCCCCGACGACGATCCTGGCGCCTTCCGCGCGGGCCGCGGCGATGTACGCCTCGACCCGGTCGCGCTGTGCGGCGGAGATCAACGGGCCGACGACCGTGGAGTTGTCCACAGGGTCCCCGATCTTCAGTGCGCGGGCGTAACGTTCGAGACCGGCGACGACCTTCTCGTACAGCGCCCGCTGCACGAGCACCCGGGTCGGCGCCGTGCAGATCTGCCCGCTGTGGAAGGACCAGACCGAACCGACCGCCCCGATCGCCGACGTGAGCACCGCGTCGTCGGCATCCCCCAGGACGATGGCCGCGCCTTTACCGCCCAGCTCGAGCAGGGTGCGCTTCATCGACCTCCCCGCGGCCTCGGCGATCTGTCCTCCGACCGTGGTGGAGCCGGTAAAGCTGATCATGTCGACACCGGGGTGGGACACGAGCGCTCGGCCGGCGCCCGGTCCCGAGCCGGTGACGATGTTGAAGACACCGTCCGGGAGGCCGGCCTCCCGGAGGATCGGGCCCAGGCGGAGGCAGCAGAGGGGATCCTGCGGCGCCGGCTTGGCGACGACCGTGTTTCCCATGGCCAGGGCAGGCGCGAGCTTGCCCGCGAGGTTGACGAGCGGGAAGTTGTAGGAGGTGATGCAGGCGACGACGCCCACGGGGCGACGGACCGCGGCCGCGCCCACCAGGCCGCCGGGAGCGAGCGGGCTGCCCTGGACCGGGTGCGGCGCCAGCGGGATGACCGCCGGCTCCACCGCGCCGCGGGCGTAGCGGCGGAAGCGGTCCGCCGCCGGGGGCAGTTGCAGGGCCGAGGTGACGCGCGCCGTCGCGCCCGTCTCGGCCTGGAGCAGGGGCAGGAGCTCCGCTCCGTGTTCGGTGATCAGTTCCGCTGTCCGGTCCAGTACGGCCGCGCGCTCGCGCGGATCCGTACGGGACCAGCCGTCCTGCGCGGCCTGTGCGGCGGTCACGGCGGCGGCGACCTCGGCGGGGGTCGCCTCCGGCGCCGCCCCGACGACCTGCTCGGTCGCCGGATTGACAACTGAATAGTGACCTTTTTCGGGCGTGCGCCACCTACCGCCGATCCAGTTCCCGTACGTCCTCATGGCCGGGGCTCCTTCGGCAGGCCGAGCACGCGCTCGGCGATGACGGTGCGCTGCACCTCGGCCGAGCCTCCGTAGATCGTGTCGGCCCTGGAGAAGAGGAACATCCGCTGCAGCGCGTCGAGTTCGTAGGGCCGCTCTTCGCTCCAGTCGTGCGGGCCGAGGGCCGCGTCCGCGCCCCGCACGTCCATGGCCAGCTCGCCCAGGCGCTGGTGCCAGCTGCTCCAGAGCAGCTTGGCGACGCTGGGTGCACCGGGGACTCCCGTGCCGCCCAGGGTCCGCAGGGCCGTCCACCGCATGGTCCTCAGGTCGGCCCATTGCCGTACGATCCGGTCGCGCACCGCCGGTTCCGCTGCGGCTCCCGTCTCCCGGGCGAGGCGGACGACGCGGGCGAGCTCGGCGGCGAAGCCGATCTGCTGCGCGAGGGTGGCCACCCCGCGCTCCCGGCCGAGGAGGTCCATGGCGACCCGCCAGCCGTTGCCCTCCCCGCCGAGCACGTGGTCGGCGCGGGCTTCGGCGCCGTCGAAGAACACCTCGTTGAAGTCGGCCTCGCCGGTCAGCTGCCGGATCGGGCGGACCTCGATGCGGCCGGGCTGGTCCATCGGCACGAGCAGAAGGGAGAGCCCGTGGTGCCGGTGGGAGCCCACGGTGGTGCGGGCGAGCAGGAAGCACCAGTCGGCCCGGTGGGCGTAGGAGGTCCACAGCTTCTGGCCGGTAATGCGGTAGGTGCGGCCGCCGGCGTCCCTGACGGCGGCGGTGCGGACGGCGGCGAGGTCGGAGCCTGCGCCGGGTTCGCTGTAGCCCTGGCACCAGATCTCCTCGCCACGGGCGATGGCGGGGAGGAAGCGGGTGCGCTGTGCGGGGTCGCCGTGGGCGAGGAGGGTGGGGGCGAGGAGGTGCTCGCCCATGTGGCCGAGGCGGGCGGGCGCCCCGGCCCGGGAGTACTCCTCGGCCCAGACGACCTGTCCGGTCAGGGGCGCGGTGCGGTTGCCGTAGTTGCCGGCTGCGGGGTCCCAGCCGAGGCCGATCCAGCCGTCGGCGCCCAGTTCGCGTTCCCAGGCGCGGCCCGCGGTGGGAGGCGGCTCCCCGGCGAGGTGTTCGGTGAGCCAGGCGCGCGCCTCCTGCCGGAGGGCCCGGTCCTCCGGCCCGAAGGAGAAGTCCATGGGTGGCTCCCCGTCACGCGTTGGGGCGGGCTTTGGCAGCGGCCGCTTCGGCGATCGCCTCCAGGCGGGCGAGCATCGGCATGGGGTCGGTGCCGACGGTACGGGGTAGAAGGCCGGCGATCCGCTCCGGCGTCCAGGGGCCTTCCGCGCAGACGGAGCGCAGTTCGCGGGGCTGAGCCCACACGGCGATCCTGGGTCCGGCCACCGTGTAGACCTGCCCGGTGACGCCCTGCTCGCGGGCCTGTTCGCCGAGCAGGTAGACGACGAGTGCCGCCACGTCCTCGGGGTCGCCGATCTCCTCGAGCTCCATCGGCACGCCGGCGGACATCCGCGTGCGGGCCACGGGGGCGACGCAGTTGGCCGTGATCCCGTATTTGTGCAGGCCGAGGGCGGCGCTGCGGACGAGGGAGATGATGCCGCCCTTGGCGGCGGAGTAGTTGGCCTGCGCGACGCTGCCCTGATGGTTGCCGCTGGTGAAGCCGATGAGGGTGCCGTGTTTCTGGCGGCGCATGACTGCGGAGGCGGCCCGGAAGACCGTGAAGGTGCCCTTGAGGTGGGTGGCGATGACGGGGTCCCACTCCTCCTCGGTCATGTTGAACAGCATCCGCTCGCGCAGGATCCCGGCGGCGCAGACGACGCCGTCGAGCCGCCCGTAGCGGGCGAGGGCGGTGTCCACGATCCGCTGTCCGCCGGACATGGCCGATACGTCGTCCGCGACGGCGACGGCCTCGCCCCCGGCCGCCTCGATCTCCTTGACCACTGCGGCGGCGACCTCGCTCGTGGGTTCGTTCCCTTCGACGGAGACGCCGTAGTCGTTGACCACGACCTTCGCCCCCTCGGCCCCGCAGGCGAGGGCGATGGCGCGGCCGATGCCGCGGCCCGCGCCGGTGACGGCGACCGCCTTTCCGGCCAAGAAGCTCCCCATGGCGCACGCCCCTTCCCGCTCCATCTGACGGACCGTTAGATTTTTGGGCAGAGCCCGCGAAGGCACAAGCCCCGCACAGGGACCGATCCGGGGAGGGAGTCCATGCCGCTGCCGCCGGAGTTCCACGCGATCGCCAAGCGGGTCAACAACTGGGGGCGTTGGGGCGAGAGGGACGAGGTCGGCACCCTCAACCTGATCACGGACGCCGTCGTCCGCGAAGCCGCGGCCACCGTGCTCACCGGCCGGAGAGTGCCCCTGGCCGTACCTCTGCGGCAGCGCGGCATCCAGACCGGGCTGATTCCCGGCAGGGTCAATCCCCTGCACACGATGCTCTCCGTCAACCAGCAGTACGCCCCGGAATCAGTGGCCACGAGCGATGACGCCGTCACCATGGGCCTCCAGGCGGGAACCCACTGGGACGCACTGCCGCACGTCTCCCACGGCGGCAGGATCTACAACGGGCGGCCCGCGGACTCGGTGACCGCGCAGACGCGCGCCGCCTACAGCGGCATCGAGAAGGCCCGGCACGTCGTCTCGCGCGGGGTGCTGCTCGACGTGGCGCGCACCCGGAGCGTGGACCGGCTGGAGCCCGGCCACGCGGTCACCCCGGAGGACCTGGAAGCGGCCGAGGCCATGGGAGCGGTCGCCGTGGGCCCGGGGGACATCGTGCTCGTCCGCACCGGTCACATGCAGCACTATCTGGCGGGCGACCGGCGGGCGTACGGGAATTCGTCGCCCGGACTGTCGATCCGGACGCCCGAGTGGTTCCACGCCCGGGACGTGGCGGCCGTCGCCGACGACACCCTCTGCTTCGAGGTCTTCCCACCGGAGATCGAGGGCCTGTGGCTACCGGTGCACGCACTCCACCTCGTGGAGATGGGGATGATGCAGGGGCAGAACTGGAACCTGGAGGAGCTCTCCGCGGCATGCGCGGAGGAGCAGCGCTACGCCTTCCTGCTGACGGCGACGCCCGAGCCCTTCGAGGGCGGGGTGGGGGCGCCCGTGGCGCCGGTCGCCGTGCTCTGAGTCCGCGACGGACGGACAGGCCGGCAGGACAGGGACCCAAGGGACGTGGGCAGGCGGCGACGTGCCGATGCGCACCCCGAGCACGGCACCGCACGTCGCCGCCGGCTCCGGCGCTGGAGCCCTGGACTGCGCCGGACCGCGACCCGTACTCGCCAAGGCAGCCCGGTGACCGTGGGCCTCTCGACGTCCCCTCGCAACGAATCGCTGCATCCAAGGGTGATCACGTGGACACTTCACGTCAACACCTGGTCTGGACTTTGTCGATTAAGCCCGATTTATGACGGCGCGCGGTCCATCGAAAGCGCCGACCCATGAGGGGCCCGTGCGGTCGACCTCGCACCAGATGCGCTTGCCGCTGCCCTCGGCCTGCCAGCCCCAGCGGTCGGCGAGGCCGTCGACCAGCTCCAGGCCGCGGCCGCCGGTGTCCTCGCCGCCCGCGCACCTGCGGCGGGGCGGGCGGGCACTGATGTCGGCGACCTCGACGCGGACGGTGCCCCCGTAGCCGCCGACCCCGGCGGCGCCGGCACCCGGGAAGAGCATCCGCAGCACGGCCGGGCAGCCGGTGTGGACCACGGCGTTGGTGACCAGCTCGGAGATCAGCAGGATCAGCGTCTCGGCGAGCGGCTCATCGACGCCTATCCCCGACCCGGCCAGCCGCGACCTCGCCCACCTACGGGCGCGCCCCACCTCCGCGGGATCGGCCCGGACCTCCATCTGCATCTGAAGCACCTGCACCGCTCACACCATCCGTACCGGCGGACACAACGCCTCGCGTCTCCGAGGGATCACGGAACGTGATCTCTTTCCGAGACAGCATGGTTGACGCACAGTCACCCCAACAAGCGCTTCGGGCATATTCCGGCGCAAAGGAGTATGGCTGCTGCATACTGTGCGACGCGTGCTGCGGAGACTCGAACACCGAGGGCCTTTCGGACCCGTTCCGGGACGAGCATCAGACATGTGCACGCCCGGCGACGCCACATGGGCAACTTCCGCCCCGTCGCGCTTCTGAACCTCTCGCATTCAAGGGAGGGTACCCGAGCCCGGACCCGACTCCGCCCTGTCACGAGTAACGTCCGGGACACAGCCTGATATCGACATGCTGCGAGCGGTTCGGCATGACATGCCCGGCATTTCACCCATGACCATTACGCCGTGACATTCTCTGCGTCCAGAACATCCGTTGCATCATTCGCCGGAGAGTGCCCCGGGATGTGTGAAGCATCGCCGAGCAGGGTATTCGCAAGCAATTCCTCGGAATCAGTGGAGGACTGCCATTGACGGAGCCTCAGCCAGGCGCGTTTGAGGTGCAGATGAACGTCGGATTCCCAAGTGAACCCCAGGCCACCGTGCACTTGCAGACAGTCACGAGCATTGCGCACAGCTGCACTGTCAGCGAGCAGTTTGGCGGCGGCGATTTCAGCCGGTTCGCCGGGCTCCACCGAGAGTGACGCGGCATAGACCGCCGCACGCGCGAGTTCGGCGCGTACGAGCATCTCGGCGCAGAGGTGCTGCACCGCCTGGAAGCCGCCGACCGGGCGGCCGAACTGGGAGCGGTGCCGGGCGTGGGAGACCGCCAGCTCGACGGCCCGGAAGGCGCTGCCGAGTTGCTGCGCGGCGGTCAGCAGGGCGGCCTCCCGCCGCATCCGGGCCGCATCGGCGGGCAGGTCGGGCGCTCCGCCGTCCAGGGCCCGGGGCAGCTGCCGTACGAGGTGGAGGGGCGTCGTGGGGTCCACGCACCGGACGGGCCGCGCCCGCAGGGCTCGCGGGGCTCCCCCGGCGCCCGTGTGCAGGAGCCGTGCGGCCGGGCCGTCGAGCAGCAGGACGGCCTCGGCGGAGGCGAGGTGCTCGGCCGCTCCGGGACCGTCCAGGGCCGTCACCACACAGTTGCCCTCGGCCGCCCCCTCGACAAGACCCGCGGCCAGGTGCGTGGCGACGAGCGGCCCCGGAAGCAGGGCGCGCCCGGCCTCCTCGAAGAGGAGGACCGCCTCGGGCATGCCGAGCCCCACCCCGCCGTCCTTCTCCGCCAGCCGCAGGGAGAAGAACCCGGCCTCCCCCAGGGCCCGCCACAGCGCGGGGTCCGGCCCGCCCTGGCCGGCCGGAGAAAGAGGGTCGGCCAGGGCACGCAGCCGCTCGCGGGGGTGGCGGGCGGCGAGGAGGCTCCGCATCCCCGCCTGCAGGGCCCGCTGGTCTTCGGTGAGGCGGAAGTCCATGGTCATCGCCCCTTGGGGAGGCCGAGGATGCGCTCGGCGATGATGTTGCGCTGAATCTGGGAGGTGCCCGCGGCGATCGTGTAGGAGAGCGAGGACAGGCGCTGCGCCGTCCACTCCTGACGGGCGTCCAGGGACTCCGGTCCGAGCACCTCGGCGGCGGCCTCGTAGAGCTCCTGGCGGGCCTGGGAGTAGCGCAGCTTGAAGACGGAGCCGCCGGCGCCCGGGACTCCGTCGCCGCCGGTGCGCGCGGCGTGGGCGGCTTCGCTGACGTTCCACTGGACGAGCCGCCACAGCGCCGTGAATTCGGCGTGCAGGCGCCCGAGGCGGCGGCGCAGTACCGCGTCGTCCCAGCGGCCGTTGGCGCGGGCGGTGCGGGCGAGCCGGGCGAGGGTGCGGCGGCAGGCGACGACCTCGCCGGCGAAGGCGGTGCCGCGCTCGTAGGAGAGAGTGACCATGCTGACGCGCCAGCCGTCGTTCTCGGGGCCGACGCGGTGCGACGCCGGCACCCGCACCTCGTCGAGGAACACCTCGGCGAACTCGGCGGTCCCCGCGAGGGTGCGCAGCGGCCGGACGGTGACGCCGGGGGCGTTCATCGGCAGGGCGATCCAGGAGATGCCGCGGTGCCGGGGGGCCGCGGGGTCGGTGCGGACGAGGAGTTCGCACCAGTCGGCCACCTCGGCGTGGGAGGTCCAGATCTTGCTGCCGGTGATGACGTAGGAGTCGCCGTCGCGGACGGCCCGGGTGCGCAAGGAGGCCAGGTCGGAGCCGGCGTCGGGTTCCGAGAAGCCCTGGCACCAGATCTCCTCGCCGCGCAGGATCGGGGGCAGCCAGCGGGCGCGCTGGGCGGCGGTGCCCTCGGCGGCGATGGTGGGGCCCGCGTGCAGGAGCCCGACGAAGTTGGCGCCCACGTAGGGGGCTCCGGCCCGCTCGGCCTCCTCGATGAAGATCAGGTGCTGGGCGGGGGTGGCACCGCGGCCGCCGGCTTCGGTGGGCCAGTGCAGGCCTGCGTAGCCGGCGTCGTGGAGGGCGCGCTGCCAGGCGCAGTCGTAGGCGCGGCGGGCGGGCCAGTCGTCGGCGGGCGGCTCGGGGGGCAGCCCGGGCAGGGTGTCGTGGAGCCAGGTGCGCAGCCGCCGGCGGAAGTCCTCCTCTTCCCGGGTGAGGGTGAGGTCCATCGCGCCTCACCCGCCCAGGGGGTCGAGGTCAAGGCCGAGCATGCGGATGGCGTTGCCGCGCATCAGCTTGCGGACGGTCTCGTCGTCCAGCCCCCGCACGTGTTCGAGGGCGACCTGCCTGGTGTGGGGGAAGGTCGAGTCGACGTGGGGGTAGTCGGTCTCGAAGGTGGCGTTGTCGCGGCCGACGACGTCGAGCGAGGCGACGCCGTGCTTGTCACGGAAGAAGCAGCAGAAGATCTGGCGGTAGTAGTACGTGGAGGGCGGCTCGGGGACGATGTCGCGCACGCCGCCCCAGGCGCGGTGTTCCTCCCAGACGTCGTCGGCGCGCTCCAGGGCGTAGGGGATCCATCCCATCTGGCCCTCGCTGTAGGCGAGTTTGAGGCGGGGGTGGCGTACGAGGACGCCGCTGAAGAGGAAGTCGGCCATCGAGGCCATGGCGTTGTTGAAGGACAGGGTCGCCTGGACGGCGGGCGGCGCGTCCGGGGATGCGGCGGGCATCTGCGAGGAGGAGCCGATGTGCATGTTGACGACGGTGCCGGTCTCCTGGCAGGCGGCGAAGAAGGGGTCCCAGTAGCCGGTGTGGATGCTGGGGAGGCCGAGGTGGGTGGGGAGCTCGCTGAAGGTCACGGCCCGGACGCCGCGGGCGGCGTTGCGGTGGATCTCGGCGACGGCGAGGTCCACGTCCCACAGCGGGATGAGGCACAGGGGGATGAGCCTGCCGCCGCTGTCGCCGCACCATTCCTCGACCATCCAGTCGTTGTAGGCGCGTACGCACGCGAGGGCGACCTCCTTGTCGTGCGCCTCGGCGAAGGTCTGGCCGCAGAAGCGCGGGAAGGTCGGGAAGCAGAGGGACGCCTCGACGTGGTTGAGGTCCATGTCCTTGAGGCGTTCCGCGGGGTCCCAGCAGCCGGGGCGCATCTCGGCGCGGGTGATGCCCTCCAGGGTCATCTCGTCGCGGTCGAAGCCGGCGGCGGCGATGTTGCGCTTGTACGGGAAGCGGAGGTCCTCGTAGATCCACCAGTCGGCGGGCGGCCCGTCGGGGTCCATGGAGATGGCGTACTTGCCGCCGGTGTACTCGAGCCGGCCGATGCCGGCGGTCAGGGGGCGGGGGCCGCGGTCGCGGTAGCGGGCGGGCAGCCAGCGCTCGAAGAGGTGGGCGGGCTCGATGACGTGGTCGTCGACGCTGACGATGCGGGGCAGTTCCATCGGGGGGCGCTCCCGTTATCTGACGGTCAGTCAGTTATGAGGCTAGCCCCGGCCCCCTGGACCGACAAGCCGTGACGGCCTACGCTTCGCGGCACTTCTCTGACGCACAGTCAGTTTCATGGAGGGCCCGCCATGACCCGCGCCGCCGACGACCTGTCCGCCTCCCGCACCCTGTGGGAGCTGCTCGACCGCCGCGCGGAGCTGACCCCCGGCGCACCGGCCCTCATCCAGGCCGACGAGCCGGACGGCACCGGGCCCGGGGCGGGCGACCGCACGACGACCTTCGGAGAGCTGCGGACGCGCGCCGAGCGCACCGCCGCCGGGCTGTACGCGCTCGGGGTGCGCCCCGGCAGCCGGGTGGCCTGGCAGCTGCCCACCCGCATCGAGACCGTCGTCCTGTCCTTCGCGCTGGCCCGCCTCGGCGCCGTGCAGACGCCCCTCATCCCCTCCTACCGCGACCACGAGGTCGGCCACGCGCTACGGGCCACCGAGGCCGGGTTCTTCGCCGTCCCCGGCATATGGCGGGGCTTCGACCACTCCGCCATGGCCTGCCGGCTCGCCCTCGCGCTCCCCGTGCCGCCCCTCGTCCTCGCCGCCCACGCCAGCCTGCCCGAAGGGGACCCCGCGGCGCTCCCGCCCCCGCCCGCCGACGGCACCGCAGTCCGCTGGATCCACTGGACCTCCGGCACCACCTCCGCCCCGAAGGGCGCCCTGCACACCGACCGCGGGCTCATCACCGCCGGCGTCTGCCTGGCCGCCGCACTGCGGCTCACCCCGCAGGACGTCGGGTCCATGGCCTTCCCCTACGCACACGTCGCAGGCCCCGACTACACCGTGATGCTCCTCCTGCGCGGATTCCCCGCCCTCCTCGTGGAGCACTTCTCCCTGCCCGGATCCCTCGACGCCTACCGCCGCAACGGCGTCACCGTCGCGGGCGGATCGACCGCCTTCTATTCGATGTTCCTCGCCGAACAGCGCAAACAACCCGGGCGCAAGATCATCCCCACCCTCCGGCTCCTGGCGGGCGGCGGCGCGCCCAGGCCGCCGGAGCTCTACGGCGAGGTGGTCCGCGAGCTCGGGTGCCGGCTGGCCCACGGCTACGGCATGACCGAAGCACCCATGATCACCATGGGGGACCCGGAGGACACGGCGGAACACCTGGCCCGCACGGAAGGCCGGCCGCCCGCGGGCATGGAGATCCGCGTGACCGATGCGCACGGCGAGCCCGTGCCGACCGGCACCGAAGGCGGGATACGGCTGCGCGGCGAGGCCGTCTGCCGGGGCTACCTCGACCCCGCCCAGACCGCCGAGGCCTTCGACGCCGACGGCTTCCTCATCACCGGCGACCTCGGCTTCCTCACCGCCGAAGGCCACCTCGTCCTCACCGGCCGCGCCAAGGACGTCATCATCCGCAAAGGCGAGAACATCTCCGCCCAGGAGGTCGAACAGCTCCTGCGGCGCCACCCCGCCGTCGACGACGCCGCGGTGATCGGACTGCCCGACCCCGTACGCGGAGAACGCGTCTGCGCAGTCGTCCAGCAGACCCCCGGAACGGCGCCGCTCACCCTCGGCGAGCTCGCCTCCCACCTGACGGGCGCCGGGCTGTCCGTGCACAAGATCCCGGAACAGCTGGAGCTGGTCGCCCGGCTCCCCCGCGACAACACCCTGCGCAAGGTGCTCAAGCACAAGCTGCGGGAGCGCTTCGGGGCGTGCGGCGAGCCCGGTCAGTCCGCCCGGTAGGCGGCCGCCGCCTGTTCGAAGAAGCGGTCCACCGCGCGCTGCTCGTTCACCGGCCCGATCACCTGCAGCAGGTGGTAGCGACCGCCCAGGATCGTGGCCGAGTTGCGCACGTAGACCTGGCGGCCGCTGCTCTCCGTCCAGTTGAACGTGCCCTCCGCCGACGCCGTCCGGCCCACGTCGATGCGGCGCAGCCCGGAGGCCCCGGACCACGACGAGGAGCGGTACGCCGCCAGCTCGGGCTCCTTCTCCTGCTGGTACGCCATCGGGTCGCTGCCGAACTCCGCCACCTTGTCCCGGCCGGGCACCACGATGAGCTGATAGCCCCCGCCTGCGTAGACGACCTGCCCGCGGTCGTTCTCCCCCCGGCGCCGCCAGTCCTCGGCAACGGCCACGGTGAAGCCCTTGGGATCCTGACGCAGCGCGAAGCCCTCGGCGAGGCCGCCGGAGCCGGCGCTCCGCGCCTCCGGCGAGGCCGACGTGACCGGCGCCGCCGACGTCGCCGGCAGGCTGCTCCCGCCCGGCTTGCCCGCGGTGGCCGGGGCACTGGGCGCTGTGCTGCGCGCATCGGCCGTGCCCGTGAGGTCTGCGGGCGCCCGGCCCGCCTGACCCGCGCTCTCCTCGGCGCGCGGCATGAACAACATCGCGTACAGCACGGCACCGAGGAGAAGCAGCAGGACCAGGCCCAGCAGCAACCGGCCCAGGCCGTACGCCGAGCGGGCAGGGCGACCGCGCTGCTCCTGCAGGTGACCGGTGCGGGGGGCCGCGGGGCGGGCGGCGGGGGCGGTGTCCTTGGCCGTCTTCTTGTGGCGGCCGTGCGCGGCCGGGGCGGTGTCCACGGCCGTGATGGAACGGCTGCCGCGCCTGCGGCGCGCGACCTCGCCCTTGCGCCGGACGACCGGGAGCCGGTGCCGGTCCTCCGCCGGGGGCTCGGGCTCCGGCTCGGCGGGCGGCACCGTGAGCGTGCGGCCGCCGGGATCCGGTTCCGGTGCGGAGCGGATCAGGGAGCGCAGCCAGCCGCGGAGCTCCTCGAACTCCGGCCGCTCGGCCGGGTCCTTGCGCATCAGCGACTCGACGACGGGGCGCAGGGCGCCGCACTCCTCGGCGAACGCGGGCGGCTCGGCGCACACGATCCGCACCAGCTCGGCCGCGCTGTCCTCCGGGTAGGGGGCGTGCCCCTGCACGACGCGGAAGAGCAGGGCCCCGAGCGCCCACAAGTCGGCCGCGGGGCCGACCGGGGGCGCCAGCTGCCAGCTCTCCTGCACGGGCCACGCCTGCTCCGGGGCCCACCGCTCGGTGACGGCTCCCACGACGACCATCCGGGCCTGCCGGGCACGCTCGGCGGCGAGGGCGCTCCCGGGCTGCTGCCCTGGCGCGCCCCAAGCAGCCGAGGCCTCGGGGGAGCTGACGGCAGGGCGGGGTGGCGGGGCTGCGGGCGGGGGTGGGGGTTCGGGTGCGGCAGGGGCGCGCGGCGGGGTGACGGCGGGGCGAGGAGGGGTCGGGCCGGGGGTCATGCCGGGAAGGCCGGGCCAAGAGGCGGCCGTCCCGGGGAGCTTCACGTCGGGGACGTCCGGGCGGGCGGCGTTCGCCCCGTCGGAGGGGCCTCGGGGCCGGTTCCTGCCGGGGGGTGCGCCGTGGAGGGGGCCCGCGGGCCGGGGTGCGGGCACCGGGGCGGAGCCGCTGGCGGCGCTGCCGCCGCCCCACGTGGACGAGCCGGTCGGTGTCGCGGACGACGCGTTCCTCCCTGCCGCGCGGGCGGCCGCAGCGCGGGCGGCCCCTTCGCGATAGGCCGCGATAGCCGCGGAACGCACCTGCCGTGGCCCGCCTTCCCGCCCGGCCTGCCCGGCACCTTGCGCGCCGGGCCGGGAGGGGTTCTGTCCAGCGGGACGCCCGGCGCCCGGTCCACCCGACCGACCGGCACCCTGCCGGCCCACGTGCCCAGCGCCTTGCCCACCCGCAGGCCCGGTCCTCTGCCCACCGGGTTGACCGGCGCCCTGCCCACCCGCCGAGCCCGAGCCTGCGCCCGGCCCCCCGGCATAAGCACCACCCTGACCACCCGGCAGCCCGGCACTCCGCCCGCCCGGTTGCCCGGCACCCCGCGCACCCGGCCCCGGCAACCCGGTGCCCGTCCCGCCGAAATAACCAGCGTCCCGCCCGTTCGGGCGGCCCGCACTTCGTCCGCCCGGATAGCCGGTGGCCTGGGCCCCCGGCGACTCAGCCTCCTGGCCACCCGGCTGCCCGGCGCCCTGCGCACCCAGGCGTCCCGCGCTCTGTCCGCCCGGATAGCCGGTGCCCTGCCCACCCGGCAGCCCGGCGCTCCGCGCGCCCGGACGGCCGAAGCCCTGCCCGTCCGGCACCGGGCGCCCGGTGTTCCGGCCGGGCGTCGGCGGAACCGCGCCCGGTCCGCCCGTCGTCAGGGGGCGGAAACCCTCCGGCGGCCACGGCCTGACCGGTGCTCCCTGGCCGCTCGGCGGCAGGAACCCGCCCGCGGCGCCCTGGTCCCGGTACGGCGACTGCGCGGGCCTCGGGCCCGGCTCGCCCGATCCCGACGTGCCCAAGCCCGGCCCGCCTCCACCCGGCCCGCCTCCACCCGGCCCGTATCCGGCCCCGCGCCCGGCCGCGCCCAGGGCTCCGCCGTCTCCCGGCCCCCTCGGCGCCGCCCGGCCCGCCGACCCGCCGGAGCCCCGCGGCATCGGCATTCCGCCCTGGCCCTGGCCGTCGAAGCCTGCAGGTGGGGTCTGGCCGTCCGGGACGGGGTTGTAGCCGCAGAGGGCTTCCTCGGCGGCGCCGGCGGCCAGGCCGGTGAGGATGGCGCGGCCGTCGTCGCAGATGAGGACGGTGCGCGTGGTGATGTTGCGGTGGGTCCAACCGTGGTCGTGCAGGGCACGCAGCGCAGTGAGGACGTCGGCGGCGACCTCGGCGGCGCGGTGGGGCGACAGGGGCCGCTCGGCGAGCAGCGCGGCCAGCGGGCGGGCGGGCAGCAGCTCGCTGACGACCCACAGGCTGCCGCACTCGGCGAAGACGTGGAAGACCTGGTCGAGCCGGGGGTGATCCGGGACCTGCGCGGCGGCCGCGGCGGCGGCCAGGGCCCGCCTCACCGCCGGATCGCTGCCGGCGCCGGAGACCCCAGCAGCTCCGGAGGTCCCGGCGGCTCCGGAGGTCCCGGCGGCTCCGTGCGTACGGCCCGCCCCGCCGCGCGCGGCACCCGGAGCACCCTCCAGCACCTCGGCGTCCACGACCTCCGGCAGCGGGATCTGCCGGACGAGGACCTCCTGCCCGCTCAAGGTGTCGAAGGCACGGGTCTCGACGAGTTCGAAGACATCGGACGGCGGCAGGGGCAGACGATACCGGTCGGCCAGGATCCGCCCTGCGTAGTCGTCCACGACGCCTCCCCAAGCGCGCGATCCGCACCTCGCCCGAATGCCCGGACAACCGCCAACAGCGGTCAATTTGCCGCCTATTGCGGCTGCGTACCGTCCACGACACCTCACGATACGTGCCGAACCCGCCCCTTCGGGCGCGTACGGCTCAGTACGTGGCTACGGGGATGTACGGGGGTGTCGTCCGTCGCGCCACACCCGTCAGAAAGGTCGGCTCCAACCTCCCGGGTCACGGACACCCAGGCATCCGGACACCCAGGCATCCAGGCATCCAGGCATCCAGGCACCTGGGAAAGAGGAGCGAGGACGTCAGTCCTCAGGCGAGAAGGTCCTGAACGCCGCGTCCCGCAGCGCCCGGCACTCGGCGTCGCCCCACTTGTCCTTCTCGCACGTGATCATGATGGCGTAGCCGCGCTCGTCGTCGACCTTGAAGCCGCGGTTGAGGACCTGGACGCGCTTGCCGTTCTGGTCGCGCTCGAACGACCAGTCCGCGATGGTCGGGTAGTCGTGCCCCTCCCAGCCGCGGATCTCCTGGACGGACAGCCCCTTGTAGTTCGGCATGGTGTGGCGGGCGCCGGAGTCGGCTTCGCGCCACTCCTTGGCGGCGTCCGACTTCGGGTCGGAGCCGAAGTCGACCTGGACGCGCGGGAAGCCGCCGGACGCGCTGTAGATGGCGCCCGAGTGCTCACCGGCGGTGCCGGTCTGCTTCCAGCCCTCCGGTACGGCGATCGCGAAGTGGTATTCGTCGTTCTCGATCCGCTTGAACCCGGCGATGTCCGTGCCCTGACCACCCGAGACGGAAACGGAGGCGGAAGCGGACTTGGCCTTGAGGTCCTTGCCCTCCTTGCCCTGGGCGTCCGCCTTGCCCTGGCCGTCCTGCTTGCCCTGGGCGTCCGCCCGGCCCGAGGCCCCGGCCGAAGGCGCGTGCCTGGTCGCGGACTTGCCTTCCTTGCCGCCTTCGTCGTCACCGCCGCTCAGCGCGAAGGCGAGGACCGTGCCGAGCACGGCCAGCACGACGACGACCGCCGCGACGACCAGCGTCCGCCGCGGCACCGTCTCCAGGAGGGGCTTGCGCACGGCGCCGCCCTGTCGCATGCCGAGCAGGCTGCCGCCCTCGCTCCCCCGCCCGCCGGGGGCGTCACCGGAGAACTGACGGGTGGTGGAGTCGGCGCCCGCGGCGCGCGGTACGCCGTGGACCGGGGGCGCGGCACGCGGCGGCCCCTGCGGCGAAGGCGCGTGCGCGGCCTTGGCCACGGGCTCGCCCGCCCGCTGCACGGAGGGCTTGGCCTGCGGCCGGGCGGGCACGGCCGTCTCCGGTATCGGCGGGACGGCGATGGCCTGCGTGGCGTCCAGGTCCCGCGCGGCCGGCTTCGGCTTGGGGGGCAGGCGCTCGTCGGGGGCGTTGACGGCGTCGGTCAGCAGCGCGCGGGCGCCCGCCTCGTCGAGCCGCTTCTCCGGGTCCTTGGCGAGCAGCCCGTACATGACCTCGGCCAGCGGGCCCGCGTTCTTCGGCGGGCCGAGCGGCTCGGTCATCACGGCGGTGAGGGTGGCTATGGCCGAGCCCTTGTCGTACGGCGGGACGCCCTCGACCGCCGCGTAGAGCAGGCCGCCCAGCGACCAGAGGTCCGCGGGAGGGCCGGGCTTGTGGCCGCGGGCGCGCTCGGGGGAGATGTACGAGGGGGCGCCGACGAGCATGCCGGTGGAGGTGACGGAGGGGTCGCCCTCGACCTGCGCGATGCCGAAGTCGGTGAGGACGACGCGGCCGTCGTCCGAGATGAGCACGTTGGACGGCTTCACGTCGCGGTGCAGGATGCCCTGGCGGTGCGCCGCGCCCAGCACGTCGAGGACCGCAAGGCCGACCTCGGCCGCCCGACGCCACTTCAGTGGCCCGTCCTCGCGGATGACATCGGCGAGCGAGCGGCCCTCGATGAGCTCCATGACGATCCAGGGGCGGTCGTCCTCGTGCACGACGTCGTAGACGGTGACCGCGCCCGCGCTGCGGATCCGGGCGATGGCCTTCGCCTCGCGCAGCGTGCGCGTGATGAGGCGTCGCTTCTCGTCCTCGTCAATGTTGGCCGGGAACCGCAGTTCCTTCACGGCGACCGTACGGCCCAGGGTCTCGTCACTGGCACGCCAGACCGTTCCCATGCCGCCGCGGCCGAGGACGTCCCCGAGGCGGTACCGCCCGGCCAGGAGGCGCCCTGCCGTGCCCTGCGTCTGCTCCGCCTCCGACATGCGTCCCCTCTGGCAATCAGCTCTGCGACCAACCGACCCTGGCAGAGCCACCATTGTCTCTCATCCGCGGACCGGCGGAAGGCCAGGGTCCGCGGGCCGGCGGACAATACGGGCGCACCGCCGCCCTTCGCCCTCCGCGCGACGCGCGCCGGCCGCCGCCGCACCGGCCCGGCCCACCTGCGCCGCGAGGGCCCGGCGGCGCCCGGCACGACGACGCCGGCGGGTGCCGCACGGGTCCGTTGCCTTTACAGGACCCGGTTTCGGACAGGACGGTTCCCGGCGCGTCGGAGCTGTCACATGACGCTCATCAGAGCTCACCAGACACAACTGCCCCAACGGGGCATCAAAGGCACCGGATCAGAGGTACCGGCTCGGACACATCAGACCGGACGCATCAGATCGGACGCATCAGATCGGACGCATCAGATCGGCTGCACGTCCGGCGCCCCCAGCCGCGCCGCATCCGCCGTCAGGTCGTCCGGCTGCAGCTGCGATTCGCGCTCGGCCTCCACCCGCTTCTCGTAGCGCTCGACCTCCTTCTCCACCTGCGACCGGTCCCAGCCCAGCACCGGCGCCATCAGCTCGGCGGTCTCGCGGGCGCTGCGCGTGCCGCGGTCGAAGGTCTCGATGGAGATGCGGGTCCGGCGGGTGAGGACGTCGTCGAGGTGGCGCGCGCCCTCGTGGGAGGCGGCGTAGACGACCTCGGCCCGGAGGTAGTCGTCGGCGCCGGTGAGCGGGTCGCCCAGGGAGGGGTCGGCGGCGACGAGCTCCAGCACTTCGTCCACCATCGAGCCGTACCGGTTCAGCAGGTGCTCCACGCGCGCCACGTGCAGGCCGGTGTTCTGGGCGATCCGCGCGCGCCCGTTCCACAGCGCCTTGTAGCCCTCCGCCCCGACGAGCGGCACGTCCTCCGTGACGCACTCGGCCACGCGCCGGTCGAGCGCGTGCACCGCCTCGTCCACGGCGTCCTTGGCCATCACGCGGTACGTGGTGTACTTCCCGCCCGCCACGACGACCAGCCCCGGCACGGGGTGGGCCACGGTGTGCTCGCGCGAGAGCTTGCTGGTCGCGTCCGACTCGCCGGCCAGCAGGGGACGCAGGCCCGCGTACACGCCCTGCACGTCGTCCCGCGTCAGCGGCACGGCCAGGACCGCGTTGACGTGCTCCAGCAGGTAGTCGATGTCCGCGCTCGACGCGGCGGGGTGGGCCTTGTCCAGGTCCCAGTCGGTGTCGGTCGTGCCGATGATCCAGTGCCTGCCCCAGGGGATCACGAAGAGCACGCTCTTCTCGGTGCGCAGGATCAGCCCGGTGGTGGAGTGGATGCGGTCCTTCGGCACCACCAGGTGGATGCCCTTCGAGGCCCTGACGTGGAACTGGCCGCGCTCGGCGATGAGCTTCTGGGTGTCGTCCGTCCACACCCCCGTGGCGTTGACGATCTGCCGGGCCCGGACCTCGAACTCCCCGCCCTGCTCCAGGTCGCGCACCGTGGCGCCGACCACCCGCTCGCCCTCGCGCAGGAAGCCGGTCACCCGCGCCCGGTTGGCGACGTGGGCCCCGTAGGCGGCGGCCGTGCGCACGATGGTGGTGACGTAGCGGGCGTCGTCCATCTGGGCGTCGTAGTACTGCAGCGCGCCCACCAGCACGTCCTTCTTCAGGCACGGCGCGACGCGCAGGGCCCGCTTGCGGGTGAGGTGGCGGTGGGTGGGCAGGCCCCGGCCGTGCCCGGAGGAGACGGACATCGCGTCGTAGAGCGCGACGCCGGAGCCCGCGTAGAGGCGCTCCCATCCGCGGTGCTGCAGCGGATAGAGGAAGGGCACGGGCTTGACCAGGTGCGGGGCGAGCCGCTCCAGCAGCAGGCCGCGCTCCTTGAGGGCCTCTCTGACGAGGGCGAAGTCGAGCATCTCCAGGTAGCGCAGGCCGCCGTGGATGAGCTTGCTGGAGCGGCTGGAGGTGCCCGCCGCCCAGTCGCGCGCCTCGACGAGGCCGGTCGTGAGTCCGCGCGTGGCCGCGTCGAGCGCGGTGCCCGCCCCGACGACGCCGCCGCCGACGACCAGGACGTCCAGTTCCCGCTCCGCCATCCGGGCGAGTGCCGCACTGCGCTCGTCCGGCCCGAGTGTCGCTGTCCTCACCGCTGCCTCCGTTTCGGCCGCCGGTTGCTCCGCTGGTCCCTGCGCTTCCGTGCTTCCACACTTCCGTGCTCCCGCACTTCCGCACTGCCGTGCTCCCGCGCTCCCGCGCCTCCGTGCTCCCGTGCTTCCGTCCTTCCCTCTCGATGCTGCCCCAGATCGGCCGGTTTGGCCGCGCCGGCGGCGCAGGGGAGCGAGCCGCGCCGCGTTGGTCCCCAATAACAGTCATATATCCGCTTAACCTGATGTAACTCGTTCGCGTGCCGAACCCCCCGGCTCCCCGGGAAGGACCGCCTCGTCATGCCCGCAGATCTCGCCGTCATCGGACTCGGCCACCTCGGACTGCCCCTCGCCCAGGCCGCGACCGCCGCCGGCATCGACACCATCGGCTACGACCCCGACCCGCACACCGTCGCCGAGCTGCGCGCCGGCCGGCTCCCCCTGGAGTGCGCCGACGGCTCCCTCACCGCCGCCGAAGTCCGCCGGATGATCGCCGCCGGCTTCCGCCCCACGACTGCCGACGCCGAGCTCGGCAAGGTGCGTACCGCAGTGATCTGCGCCCCCACCCGGCTCGGCGAGGACAGGGCCCTCGACCTCTCCGCCATCGGTGCCGCGGCCCGGGCGCTCGCGGTACGGCTGCGCCCGCACACCACCGTTCTCCTGGAGTCCCCCGTCTACCCCGGCGCCACGGAGGAATACCTGCGCCCCCTGCTCGAATCCGGCTCCGGGCTGCGCGCCGGCCACGACTTCCACCTGGCCTACTCCCCCAGCCGGGTGGACCCGGGCACCAAGCGCCACGGCTACGCCGGCATCCCCAAGGTCATCGGCGGCCTCACCCCGGCGTGCACGGAGGCCGCCGCCGCCTTCTACGGGCGGGTCTGCGAGAAGGTCGTCCGCGCGCGCGGGCCGCGCGAGGCCGAGGCCGTCCGCGTCCTCGAGACCAACTACCGGTACGTCAACGTGGCGCTCGTCAACGAGATGGCCGTCTTCTGCCACGACATCGGCGTCGACCTGTGGGACGTCGTGCGCTGCGCCGAGACCAAGCCCTTCGGCTTCCAGGCCTTCCGCCCCGGGCCCGGGGTCGGCGGGCCCGGCGTGCCCATCGACCCCAACTACCTGTCCTACAAGGGCCGCAGCCTCGGCTATCCGCTGCGGATGGTGGAGGTCGCCCAGGAGGTCAACGGGCGCATGCCGCGCTACGTCACCCAGCGGTGCGCCACGCTCCTCAACGAACACGGCAAGTCCGCGCGCGGGGCCCGCGTCCTGCTGCTGGGGGTCAGCTACAAGGCCGACGTCTCCGACCAGCAGGGATCGCCCGCCCGCGAGATCGCCTCACGGCTGATGGAGCTGGGGGCGCAGCTCAGCTACCACGACCCGCACGTGGCGCAGTGGCGGGTGATGGGGCGGCCGGTGCCGCGGGCCGACAGCGTGTACGAGGCTGCGGCCGCGGCCGACCTCACGGTGCTGCTGCAGCATCACCGGACCTACGACCTGCAGGGCCTTGCGGTGAAGGCGCAGCTGCTCCTGGACACACGCGGGGCGACACCCGCCGGCGCGGGGTACCGCTTGTAGGAGCGCCGCCCCACGACCAGGGAATGCCGCCCCGGGACCAGGGGTTGCCGCCCCGCGGCCAGGGATTACAGCCGCCCCAGCCCCAGCGCCCTGTTCGGCGCGTCCAGGACCGTCCTCAGGGCCGCGAAGTCCTCCACGCAGCGGCCCGTGCCGACCGCCACGCAGTCCAGCGGGTCGTCGGCGATGATGACCGGGATGTCGAGCTCCTTGCTGAGCCGGACGTCGAGGCCGCGCAGCAGCGCGCCGCCGCCCGTGAGGACGATGCCGCGGTCCATGATGTCGCCGGAGAGCTCCGGCGGGGTCTCGTCGAGGGTCTGGCGGACCGCCATGACGATGGCGTCGACGGGCTCCGACAGCGCGTGGCGGATCTCGTCGGCCGTCAGCTCGCGCGTCTTGGGCAGGCCGCTGACCTGGTCGCGGCCGCGGATGGTGCAGCGCTCCGGCGGCTTGAGGCCCTGGGTCTCCTCCGGGTCGCCGCCGACCTCCTCCAGGCCGGTGTCCTTCTCCAGCTGCTTGGCGAGGGCGGCCAGCCCGGCCGCGGACCAGTAGCCGGTCGGCGCGGCGGAGCCGATGTTCATCTTGATCTCCTCCGCGGTGCGTTCGCCGATCGCGAGGGAGTACTCCTTCTTCACGTACGAGATGATCGCCGCGTCCATCGCGTCGCCGGCCGTGCGCACGGAGCGGGCGGTGACGATGCCGCCCAGGGAGATGACGGCGACCTCGGTCGTACCGCCGCCGATGTCGACGACCATGCAGCCGGTCGGCTCGCTGACGGGCAGGCCCGCGCCGATCGCCGCGGCCATGGGCTCCTCGACGAGGTGCACCTGGCGGGCCCCGGCGCGCGAGGCGGCCTCGATGACGGCGCGCCGCTCGACGCCGGTGATGCCGGAGGGCACGCACACCACGACGCGGGGACGGGCGAAGAGGCGGTTGCCCATGACCTTCTTGATGAAGTGCCGCATCATGCGCTCGGCCACCTCGAAGTCGGCTATGACGCCGTCGCGCAGCGGGCGGACCGCGACGATGTTGGAGGGGGTGCGGCCTATGGTCTCCTTGGCCTCGGAGCCGACCGAGAGCACGCTGCCGTCGTCGGCGTTCACGGCGACGACTGACGGTTCGTTGAGCACCACTCCCTTCCCGCGCACGTACACCAGGGTGTTCGCCGTGCCGAGGTCGATCCCCATGTCCCTGCCGCTGAACGACTTGCTTTGCGCCATAAGTTGCCATTATTCCTTACGGTCGAACTTTTATACGGAGTTCACAGCCGTGTGCTCGCTGTGGGTAACGACGGCGTCGTAGCACGCTGATACCTTTTGGCCCTTACTCAACACCGAGCACATTCGGGGGACATCGCAGATGAGCCAGCCCTGGCAGCAGCCTCAGCAACCGCAGCAGCCGCCGCAGCACAACCCGTACGGCCAGCCGCCGCCCCAGCCGTACCCGCCGCAGCACCAGCCCTACCCGCCCCAGCAGCCGCCCTTCGGCTACGGGCAGCAGCCGCCGCCTCCGTACGGCCCTCCCGGCGGCTTCCCGCCGCCGCCCCCGCCGGTCCGCCGGGGCAACCCCGGCCTCGCCGTGGTGCTCGGCCTCGTGGCCATGCTCGTCGGCGCCGCTGTCTACGGCGGGATCCTCAAGGCCTCCGACGGCGGCCAGATCGGCTACCTCGCCGTCGGTACGGGCGCGCTCATCGGCGCCGCCCTGGGCAAGGTCGGCGGCCGCAACCCCGCCCTGCCGGTGGTCGGTGCGCTCCTCGGGCTCCTCGGCGTCTACCTGGGCCAGATCTTCGGCATCGCCCTGGAGCTGAGCGACGTCTTCCGCGTCCCGGTCACCGAGATCCTCTTCGAGCACTTCGACTCGCTGTCCGAGGCCTGGCAGGAGTACCTGGAGCCGATCGACGCGCTCTTCTTCATACTCGGCGGCGCGGGCGCCTTCCAGACCGCCCGCAAGCTGGGCGGCTGACGCCCGCGGCCCCGCACGGCACGGCACGACGCCGAAGGGCCCGGACCGCGACGGCGGTCCGGGCCCTTCGGGCTGTCAGCTGCGCTGCTGCTCCGCGTCAGCGCTTGTCGTGCTGCGACGGCGCGACCGTCACCTCGACCCGCTGGAACTCCTTGAGGTCGCTGTAGCCCGTGGTGGCCATGGCGCGGCGCAGGGCGCCGAACATGTTCATCGAGCCGTCCGGGGTGTGCGAGGGACCGGTGAGGATCTCCTCGGTGGAGCCCACCGTGCCCAGGTTCATCCGCTTGCCGCGCGGCACGTCCTCGTGGACGGCCTCCATGCCCCAGTGGAAACCGCGGCCCGGCGCGTCGGTGGCGCGGGCGAGCGGGGAGCCCATCATCACGGCGTCGGCACCGCAGGCGATGGCCTTGGGCAGGTCGCCGGACCAGCCCACGCCGCCGTCGGCGATGACGTGCACGTAGCGGCCGCCGGACTCGTCCATGTAGTCGCGGCGGGCGGCGGCCACGTCGGCCACGGCGGTCGCCATCGGGACCTGGATGCCCAGGACGTTGCGGGTGGTGTGCGCGGCGCCGCCGCCGAAGCCGACGAGGACACCGGCCGCGCCCGTGCGCATCAGGTGCAGGGCGGCGGTGTACGTGGCGCAGCCGCCGACGATGACCGGCACGTCGAGCTCGTAGATGAACTGCTTGAGGTTCAGCGGCTCGGCGGCGCCGGAGACGTGCTCGGCGGAGACGGTGGTGCCGCGGATCACGAAGATGTCCACGCCGGCGTCGACGACGGCCTTGGAGAACTGCGCGGTGCGCTGCGGGGAGAGCGCGGCGGCGGTCACGACACCGGAGTCGCGGACCTCCTTGATGCGCTGGCCGATCAGCTCTTCCTTGATCGGCTCGGCGTAGATCTCCTGGAGGCGCTTGGTCGCGGCGGTCTCGTCCAGCTCGGCGATCTCGGCGAGCAGCGGCTCCGGGTCCTCGTAGCGGGTCCACAGGCCCTCGAGGTTGAGGACGCCCAGGCCGCCCAGCTCGCCGATGCGGATGGCGGTCTCGGGCGAGACGACCGAGTCCATCGGGGCGGCCAGGAACGGCAGCTCGAAGCGGTAGGCGTCGATCTGCCAGGCGATCGAGACCTCCTTCGGGTCGCGGGTACGGCGACTCGGGACGACGGCGATGTCGTCGAATGCGTACGCCCGGCGGCCGCGCTTGCCGCGCCCGATCTCGATCTCAGTCACGTGTGTGGCCTTTCCTTCTACGTCCTGCCGCATCCAGTATCCCCGACGCGGCGGAGCCCGCGGCCTGAGCGGTCGCGGGCTCCGTAAAAATGCTTTAAACGCGTACTACTACCGGTGACAGTAGGACCGGCTACCGGCGGGAGTAGTTCGGCGCCTCCACCGTCATCTGGATGTCGTGCGGGTGGCTCTCCTTGAGGCCCGCCGACGTGATGCGGACGAAGGTGCCCTTGTCCTTGAGCTCCTGGATGTTGGCGGAGCCGACGTAGCCCATGGAGGCGCGCAGGCCGCCGATGAGCTGGTGCGCCACCGAGCCCAGCGGACCGCGGTAGGGCACCTGGCCCTCGATGCCCTCGGGCACGAGCTTGTCCTCGGAGAGGACGTTGTCCTGGAAGTAGCGGTCCTTGGAGAAGGAGCGGGCCTGGCCGCGCGACTGCATGGCGCCCAGCGAACCCATGCCCCGGTAGGACTTGAACTGCTTGCCGTTGATGAAGACCATCTCGCCCGGCGACTCCTCGCAGCCCGCGAGCAGCGAGCCGAGCATCACCGCGTCGGCACCGGCGGCGATCGCCTTGGCGATGTCGCCCGAGTACTGCAGACCGCCGTCGCCGATCAGCGGCACGCCCGCGGCGTGGCACGCCTGCGCGGCCTCGTAGATCGCGGTGACCTGCGGGACGCCGATGCCGGCGACGACGCGGGTGGTGCAGATCGAGCCCGGGCCGACGCCGACCTTGACGCCGTCGACACCGGCGTCGATGAGCGCCTGGGCGCCGTCGCGGGTGGCGACGTTGCCGCCGACGACGTCGACGTTGATGTTGGACTTGACCTTGGCGATCATGTCGAGGATGCCGCGGCTGTGGCCGTGGGCGCTGTCGACGACCAGGAAGTCGGCGCCGGCCTCGACGAGCGCCTGGGCGCGCTCGTAGGCCTCGTCGCCCACGCCCACCGCGGCACCGACGATCAGGCGGCCCTCGGCGTCCTTGGCGGCGTTCGGGTACTGCTCGGCCTTGACGAAGTCCTTGACCGTGATGAGGCCCTTGAGCACGCCGGAGTCGTCGACCAGCGGCAGCTTCTCGATCTTGTGACGGCGGAGCAGCTCGATGGCGTCCTCGCCGGAGATCCCGACCTTGCCCGTGACCAGCGGCATCGGCGTCATGACCTCGCGCACCTGGCGGCTGCGGTCGAGCTCGAAGGCCATGTCGCGGTTGGTGACGATGCCGAGGAGCTTGCCGGCCGGGTCGGTGACCGGCACGCCGCTGATACGGAAGCGCGCGCAGAGCGCGTCCGCGTCGGCGAGGGTGGCGTCCGGGCGGACCGTGATCGGGTCGGTGACCATGCCGGACTCGGAGCGCTTGACCAGGTCGACCTGGTTGGCCTGGTCCTCGATGGAGAGATTGCGGTGCAGGACGCCCACGCCGCCCTGGCGGGCCATGGCGATGGCCATGCGCGCCTCGGTGACCTTGTCCATCGCCGCCGACATCAGCGGGATGTTCACCCGGACGTTGCGCGAGACCCGGGAGGAGGTGTCGACGGCGTTCGGCAGGACCTCCGAAGCGCCCGGCAGCAGCAGGACGTCGTCGTAAGTCAGACCGAGCATCGCGAATTTCCCGGGCATTCCGTCGACGTTGTCAGTCATGACACCTTCCCAAATGGTCTTGCCCCAGCGCGGACTCCCATGCTAACGGCCGCCACACGTGTCCCATTCCACGACGGCTGAGGATCGCGTCACTTGGAGATTCGTACGATTGCGGGCCGCGATGGCCCTCGGGCCTCCTGCCCGGCCGGCCCTACTGCTCCCCCACCGCTCCCCTACTGCTCGGCCAGCGCGCGCAGCCTGCTGAGCGCCCGGTGCTGCGCGACCCTCACCGCACCCGGCGACATGCCCAGCATCTGCCCCGTCTCCTCGGCGGTCATGCCGATGGCGACGCGCAGCAGGACCAGCTCGCGCTGGTTCTCCGGAAGGCTTGCGAGGAGCTTCTTGGCCCACTCCGCATCGCTGCTGAGCAGGGCCCGCTCCTCCGGCCCGAGCGAATCGTCCGGCTGCTCGGGCATCTCGTCGGAGGGCACGGCCGTGCTGCCGGGGTGGCGCATGGCGGCCCGCTGGAGATCGGCGACCTTGTGCGCGGCGATGGCCACGACGAAGGCCTCGAAGGGGCGCCCGGTGTCGCGGTAGCGGGGCAGGGCGCAGAGCACGGCGAGACAGACCTCCTGTGCGAGGTCGTCCACGAAGTGGCGGGCATCACCCGGCAGCCGCGACAGCCGGGTGCGGCAGTAGCGCAGCGCGAGGGGGTGCACGAGGGCCAGCAGGTCGTGGGTGGCCCGCCGGTCACCCTCGACGGCGCGGGCTACGAGGGCGCCGATCTCTCCCGGGGCGGCCGCCGCCGGGGACCCCTTCGTATCGTCTTCGCGCATCGGTCCATGGTGCCTTGAAGTCGGACTTTCCGTGGCACCGAGTCCGTGACCCTGTGCGCAGTCCCGCCCGTGGTCCCGTCCGTAGTCCTGTACCGATGCGTTGTGAGCGGGTGCGCCGGCAGTCATTTCCCGCGCCCTCCCATCACGCCCGACCGAGCCGTCCCCGAGGAACTCCATACTCCAAGGATGCGGCAGCGCGCGGGAAACGTGCAGCGGGACGGACAGCTCCGGCACCCCGCCCCGCCCGCTCGGGGACGGGCGGGGTACGTCGCTCCCCCGCTGCGCTGCACGTCAGGCGCCTAGCGGACCAGGCCCCAGCGGAATCCGAGCGCCACGGCGTGCGCCCGGTCCGATGCGCCCAACTTCTTGAACAGGCGCCTGGCGTGGGTCTTGACGGTGTCCTCCGAGAGGAAGAGCTCCCGCCCGATCTCCGCGTTCGAGCGGCCGTGGCTCATGCCTTCGAGCACCTGGATCTCGCGCGCGGTGAGCGTGGGTGCGGCGCCCATCTCGGCCGAGCGCAGCCGGCGCGGGGCGAGCCGCCAGGTCGGGTCGGCGAGGGCCTGCGTCACGGTGGCCCGCAGCTCGGCGCGCGAGGCGTCCTTGTGCAGATAGCCCCGCGCTCCGGCGGCGACCGCGAGCGCGACACCGTCGAGGTCCTCGGCGACGGTGAGCATGATGATGCGGGCCCCGGGGTCCGCGGACAGCAGCCGGCGCACGGTCTCGACTCCACCGAGACCGGGCATGCGTACGTCCATCAGAATCAGATCCGAACGATCGGCTCCCCAGCGGCGGAGGACTTCCTCGCCGTTGGCTGCCGTCGTCACACGCTCGACGCCGGGCACGGTCGCCACCGCGCGGCGGAGCGCCTCACGGGCAAGCGGGGAATCGTCGCAGACGAGGACGGATGTCATGACCGTCCTCCGCAGCTGATGCGCGTCACCTTGAGCCTCCAGGCTGGTACTGATCGTCACCTGTGCGATCGACGACTCTGGCGCCGGGTCGGACACCTGCCCGACTGCTTCATCCGTCAACCGCCTCCGCCCTCTCAACGACGGTCACCCGAAAGAGTTACGGGGTCGGTCGAGCACGTTCGGCACTCTACGTGAGGGCGCGGACACGGAGCAGGGCGCATTGGGGGCGCCCGGCACACCACCCCTGCCACACCCCCGCCCCGCCCGTGTCACAACTGAGATATGCCCCATTTGCCCATGCGGAGCAGTTTTTCTTCCCATTTGCTGGTGTCTATGACTAGATTCGCAATCAGTCATATTTACATCCGCCCGGCAGACCGTTCGCTTCGAGGGGATAGCAATGGCAGATTTCTCCCGGCTTCCCGGTCCCAACGCCGACCTGTGGGACTGGCAGCTCCTGGCCGCCTGCCGCGGGGTCGACAGCTCGCTCTTCTTCCACCCGGAGGGCGAGCGCGGCGCCGCCCGCAGCGCCCGCGAGACCTCCGCGAAAGAGGTGTGCATGCGCTGCCCGGTACGCGCCGAATGCGCGGCGCACGCGCTGGCCGTGCGGGAGCCCTACGGCGTGTGGGGCGGCCTCACCGAGGACGAGCGCGAGGAGCTGATGGGCCGCGCGCGACACAGAGCCATCGCCGCGGCCGGCTCGTAAGGAGCCCGGACCGCGGCCGGCCCGCAGGCCCGCGCCGGGGCGCCGCCCGCCCGGCGCGCGGGACTGACACCCCTGCGCCGGGCCCCGCTCAGCGCCCGGCCGTCCCCGCCAGCTTGTCCAGCATCGCGTCCACCGCCGGCACCCGCGCCAGGTCCGGCAGGGTCAGGGCCACGATCTCGCGGTGCACCGCGGGCTCCACCGGAACCACCCGCGCGCCCTTGGGACGCACGGACTCCAGCGCCAGCTCCGGCATCACCGCGACGCCCAGCCCCGCGCCGACCAGGCCGAACACCGCCGGGTAGTCGTCGGTCGCGAAGTCGATGCGGGGGGTGAACCCGGCGCTCTCGCAGACCTCCACCAGATGCCGCCGGCAGCGCGGGCAGCCCGCGATCCACGGCTCCTCCGCCAGGTCGGTGATGCCGATGCGCTCCGCCCCGGCCAGCCGGTGCCCCTCCGGGACCACGCCGATGAGCCGGTCGGTCAGCAGCGGGCGGACGACGAGGTCCTCCCATTCCGCGCCTACGGCCGGATCCGACCCCCGGACGTCCGGGTAGCGGAAGGCCAGCGCGATCTCGCACTCGCCGTCGCGCAGCATCTCCACCGAGCGCGGGGGCTCGGCCTCCACCAGGGAGATCTCGGTGCCCGGGTGCGCCGCCCGCATCTGCGCGAGCGCGCCGGGCACGAGCGTCGAGCTGCCACTGGGGAAGGACACGAGCCGCACCCGGCCCGCGCGCAGCCCGGCGATGGCCGCGATCTCCTCCTCGGCGGCGGTCAGCCCGGCCAGGATCCCGGAGGCGTGCCGGACGAGGGCCGTGCCGGCCTGGGTGAGGCGCATCTCGCGGCCCGTGCGCACCAGCAGGGGCGTGCCCGTGGACTGCTCCAGCGCCTTCATCTGCTGACTGACGGCGGGCTGGGTGCAGCCCAGCTCGCGCGCCGCGGCGGAGAAGGAACCGGTCAGGGCCACCGCGCGCAGCACCCTCAGATGACGAGCCTCGATCATGCTGCGAGCATAAGGCAACCTTGGGGAAGTCGCGACTTACCCCCTGGTCACTTTGAGTTGCAGCGAGTAATCTCGGTCCATGCACCTCCTCTCCGTGAATGTGGGCCGCGCCGGTACGGCGGACGTCCCTGGCGCGCCCGGCTTCGAGGCCGGCATGGCCACCGGAATCGACAAGCGCCCCGTCGAGGGGCCGGTCGCCGTGGCCGCGCCGGGCCCCAAGGGCACGGGCGGCAGCGGCCTCGCGGGTGACGAGATCGTCAGCCTGCGCCACCACGGCGGGGACGACCAGGCGGTGTACGCGTTCGCGCGCGAGGATCTCGACCGCTGGGAGCGGGAGCTCGGCCGCCCCCTGCCCAACGGCTCCTTCGGCGAGAACCTCACCACCAGCGGTCTCGACGTCAACGGCGCGCTGATAGGCGAGCGCTGGCGCATCGGTGCCGATCTGGTGCTCGAGGTCAGCGCTCCCCGCATCCCCTGCCGGACGTTCGCCACGTGGCTCGGCGAAGCGGGCTGGATCAAGCGGTTCACCCAGGAGGCAGCCCCCGGCGCCTACCTTCGGGTGATAGAGCCGGGCGAGATCCGCGCGGGCGACCCCGTCACCGTCGTCCACCGCCCCGGCCACCACGTCACGGTCTCCTTCCTCTTCCGCGCCGGCACCGTCGAGCGGGCCCTCCTGCCCGACGTTCTGGCAGCCGGGGACGCCCTTACGGCCGGTACGCGCGAGAAGGCGCTGGCGTACCGGGCGAGCCTCTGAGGCCCCCGGAGCGGCTCCGGCGGCGGGCCGGGCGGGCGGCGCCGCGCCCCTGACCGGGCGTCCGGAGCGGCACGGCTGCCACCCCGTGACCGTCAATCAGCGCCCGACCCGCCGTCAAAACGCCGAACGAGATCGGCAAGCGCCGCCGCCGGGCTCTAACGTGCCGGTATGACGACTGTATTGATCACTGGAGCGACGGCCGGGATCGGCGCCGCGTTCGCGCGCCGCCTGGCGGGCGACGGCCACGACCTCGTACTCGTGGCCCGTGACGAGGAGCGGCTCGGCCGCCATGCGACCGAGCTCCACGACCGCCATGGCGTGGAGGTGGAGGTCCTGCCCGCGGACCTCGCCGAGGAGGAGGGCATCGAGGCGGTCGAGGCGCGCCTGCGCGACCGCGAGCGCCCGGTGCACCTGCTGGTCAACAACGCCGGGTTCGGCAACAAGGGCGGCTATCTGGAGGTGCCCCTCGCCGACGAGCTCAAGATGCTCAAGGTGCACTGCGAGGCGGTGCTGCGGCTGACGTCCGCGGCGGCCGAGGGGATGCGGGAGCGCAAGCGCGGTGCGGTGATCAATGTGGCGTCGATCGCCGCGTTCGTCCCGCGCGGCACGTACGGCGCGAGCAAGTCCTGGGTCGTGCAGTTCACCCAGGGCGCCGCGCGCGACCTGGCCGGGAACGGGGTGCGGCTGATGGCGCTGTGCCCCGGTTTCGTGCGGACGGAGTTCCACCAGCGCGCCGGGATGGGCACGGACAACGTGCCCGGCTGGCTCTGGCTGGACGCCGACAAGGTGGTGACGGCCGCGCTGCGGGACCTGTCGCAGGGGAAGACGCTGTCGGTGCCCGACCCGCGGTACAAGGCCATGACGGGCCTGATGAAGCTGGCGCCGCGCAGGGTGGTGTCGCGGGCGTCGTCGACGACGGGCCGCAAGTACGGGCCGAAGTAGCGCGCCTTCTCCGCTGCAGCGGAGAATCCCGCCCTCCCGGGTGATCCATTCAGGACTAACCTGGATATATCACCCGGGAGGCGCCATGACTTTCGTACAGATCATCGACTGCAAGACGAGCCGGTACGACGACATGAACCGGCTGATGGACGACTGGCTCGCCGCGACCGAGGGGAAGCGCACCGCCACGCACTCGATCGTGGGCAAGGACCGCGCGCAGGGCGACCACTACGTGGAGATCGTGGAGTTCCCCTCCTACGAGGACGCGATGCGCAACTCGAAGCTCCCCGAGACCGACCGGATCTTCGCCGAGATGGTCGCGCTCTGCGACGGGATGCCGACCTTCACCGACCTGGACGTGGTCCGCGACGAGCAGCTCAACAAGGCCGCGGCCCGCCGCTTCTTCGACGAGGTGGCGCGGGACGGGAATCTCGGCCTGATCGAGGAGCTCTTCGCCGCCGACCACCGCGACCACGACATGGGCAAGGCCGAACCCGACATGACCGGCCGGGACGTCATCCGCTCCGACGTCGAGGGCTGGCGGGAGGCGTTCGACTTCGCCTTCACCCTCCACTCCCAGATCGCCGACGGCGACGAGGTCGCCACGCGCTGGACCTGGCGGGGCACGCACCAGGGCGACTTCATGGGTCACCAGCCCACCGGGCAGGAAGTGCTCATGACGGGCACCACCGTCTTCCGCTTCCGGGACGGGAAGATCGCCGAGAGCTGGTGGTTCTACGACCTGATGCGGCTGATGCGGCAGCTGGAGGCGGGGCCGGTGTGAACCGCAGGCACCCGTGACCGGCCGGACGGCCGGACGGACGGACGAACGGCCGGAGCCCGGCACCCACCAGGGGTGCCGGGCTCCGGACTGCGGCCGCTGTGCGGCGCGGGGTCAGTGCGAGTGACCGTGGCCGTGACCGGCCTCGGGCTCCTCGTCGGCCGGCTTCTCGACGACCAGGGTCTCGGTCGTGAGCAGCAGCGACGCGATGGACGCGGCGTTCTCCAGGGCGGAGCGGGTGACCTTGACCGGGTCGATGACGCCGGCCTTCACCAGGTCGCCGTACTCGCCGGTCGCGGCGTTGAAGCCCTGGCCCTTGTCGAGCTCCGCCACCTTGGAGGTGATGACGTAGCCCTCGAGGCCGGCGTTCTCGGCGATCCAGCGCAGCGGCTCGACGGCGGCGCGGCGGACGACGGCGACACCGGTGGCCTCGTCGCCCTCCTTGCCCAGGTTGCCCTCGAGCACCTTGACGGCGTGGACGAGCGCGGAGCCACCACCGGAGACGATGCCCTCCTCGACCGCGGCGCGGGTCGCGGAGATGGCGTCCTCCAGACGGTGCTTCTTCTCCTTGAGCTCGACCTCGGTGGCCGCACCCACGCGGATGACGCAGACGCCGCCGGCGAGCTTGGCGAGGCGCTCCTGGAGCTTCTCGCGGTCCCAGTCGGAGTCCGTGGCCTCGATCTCGGCCTTGATCTGGGCGACGCGGCCCTGGACGTCCTCGGAGTTGCCGCCACCGTCGACGATGGTGGTGTCGTCCTTGGTGATGGTCACGCGGCGGGCGGAGCCCAGCACGTCCAGGCCGACCTGGTCGAGCTTGAGGCCGACCTCCTCGGCGACGACGGTGCCGCCGGTCAGGGTGGCCATGTCGCCCAGCATCGCCTTGCGGCGGTCGCCGAAGCCCGGGGCCTTGACGGCCACGGCGTTGAAGGTGCCGCGGATCTTGTTGACCACGAGGGTGGAGAGGGCCTCGCCCTCGACGTCCTCGGCGATGATCAGCAGCGGCTTGGAGGAGCCACCCTGGATGATCTTCTCCAGCAGGGGCAGCAGGTCCTGGATCGAGGAGATCTTGCCCTGGTGGATGAGGATGTACGGGTCCTCGAGGACGGCCTCCATGCGCTCCTGGTCGGTGACCATGTAGGGCGACAGGTAACCCTTGTCGAAGGCCATGCCCTCGGTGAAGTCCAGCTCCAGACCGAAGGTGTTCGACTCCTCGACGGTGATGACACCGTCCTTGCCGACCTTGTCCATCGCCTCGGCGATGAGCTCGCCGACCTGCTTGTCCTGGGCGGACAGGGCGGCGACGGCGGCGATGTCGGCCTTGTCGTCGATCGGGCGGGCGGTCGCGAGCAGCTCGTCGGAGACGGCCTTGACCGCGGCGTCGATGCCCTTCTTCAGGGCGGCCGGGGAGGCGCCGGCGGCGACGTTGCGCAGACCCTCGCGGACCAGCGCCTGGGCCAGGACGGTCGCGGTGGTGGTGCCGTCACCCGCGATGTCGTTGGTCTTGGTCGCCACCTCCTTGACGAGCTGGGCGCCGAGGTTCTCGTACGGGTCCTCGATCTCGACCTCACGGGCGATGGTGACGCCGTCGTTGGTGATGGTCGGGGCACCGAACTTCTTGTCGATGACGACGTTGCGGCCCTTGGGGCCGATCGTCACCTTGACCGTGTCCGCCAGCTTGTTGACACCGCGCTCGAGGGCGCGACGGGCGTCCTCGTCGAACTTCAGGATCTTCGCCATGGTTGCTTCAAGTCCTCTCAAACGAACCGCGCCCCGGACCCCGGCGGCACATACACACGGGAACCAGGGCGCAGATCACATCAAACGGGGTGAATTACTTCTCGATGATCGCGAGCACGTCGCGAGCCGAGAGAACGAGGTACTCCTCGCCGTTGTACTTCACCTCGGTGCCGCCGTACTTGCTGTAGAGCACGACGTCGCCGACGTTCACGTCGAGCGGAAGACGGTTGCCCTCCTCGAAGCGGCCCGGGCCCACGGCCAGGACGACGCCCTCCTGGGGCTTCTCCTTGGCGGTGTCCGGAATAACCAGGCCAGAGGCCGTGGTCTGCTCGGCGTCGAGCGGCTGGACCACGATGCGGTCCTCGAGCGGCTTGATGGCAACCTTGGAGCTGGCGGTCGTCACGATCCGACCTCCCCCTTCGGAGATTCACGGGGTTATCTGTCTGAGGTGGCGACCAGGAGGATCCGTCGTCGCGGGTGCCGGATTCTGCCCGTCGCTGTGTTTGGCACTCCCGGGTGGAGAGTGCCAACGGAGCCGAGACTATGACGCGGTTAGCACTCGGTCAAGCGGAGTGCCAATTCGCCGTGCGGCGAGCCTGCGGTTCACCCCTGGGGGTCAGCACCCGGACGGCCGGGGCGGCGCGCCCCGGCGTTCCGGCGCGGAGGTGGATCTGCCCGCGGGCCGCGGGTCGTAATCCTCCGGATTCTCACGCGACGCGTACGGCACGTCCGGCGCGTACGGCGATCCCTGCGCACGGCCCTACACGTAATCCTCCAGACGCGCCACGGTGAACCCCTGCCGCTCGATGCTGCGCAGCATGTTGGCGACCATCTGCGTCATGGTCGTGCCCTTGAGCTCCGAGGGACCGCGGAAGTGGGCGAGGACGATGTCGCCGGAGCGCAGCTTGCCGCCGTCCGCGTAACGCATGTCGTTGATCTGCATCGTCGCCTCCCACAGCAGCAGCGCCTTCACCCCGCAGCTGCCGGCCGCGGCGAGGGTGGCGTCGTTGTAGTTGCCGTAGGGCGGGCGGAACAGCGGCGGCTTGCTGCCGTACCGCTTCTCCAGGACGTCCTGCTGGCCGCAGACCTCGCGGCGCTGCGCGTCGGCGGAGAGGGTGCGGAGGTTGGGGTGGGAGAGGGTGTGGTTGTGGATGCCGTTGCGGTTCCCCCCGCCCCACAGCTGCTCGAAGTAGCCGTAGCCGCTGCCCGCGCGGGCGATGTCGTCGGTGAGGAACATCGTGAAGGGCAGCTTCAGGTCCTTGGCCATCTTCACGAATTCCGGGTCCTTCTCCGCCCCGTCGTCGAAGGTCAGGAAGACGACCTTGTCGTCGGTGGGCACGCGCCGGATCACCTTGGGCGTGGCGCCGGACCTCATCCCTTCCGTCAGCTTGGTGGCCGGAGGGGCGGGCGGCGCGGCGAGGGGCTTGTCCAGGCCCCAGCGGCGGTAGGCGGCGGCGTCCGGGACGGCGGAGGCCGAGGGCGAAGAGGCCGCGTCCGTACGCGGGGAGGGGGACGCGGACGCCGCCCCCTTGCCGCCGCCGGAGGAACCGGAGCAGCCGCTGAGGAGCAGGGCGGCCAGCAGGAGCGTGGTGACCGTGGCCGTGCGGGCGGACACGCGGGCCGGCGTGCGGACGGATATCGGGCCGGATATAGGGGTGCTCACGCATCCGATTGTTGTGCATGCGTTCGAGCCGGGCGGACCCGGCGGAAGGGCGGGCCTGTCGGAGGGCCGGGGAGGAGGCCTGGGCAAGAATGGCCGGGTGCCAGCACAGAACGAACCGAACGAGCCGAACGAGCCGGACGCGTCGGCGGCCGCCGCCGTCGCCGCCTTCACCGCCCTTCTCACGGACGAGGGCCGCGGCCTGCTCGCCCGGCTGCGCGACCACGACCCCGCCCGGGAACTGGCCACGGCGACCCGGCTGCGCCGCGACCACCCCGCGGAGCTCGTCTCGGCGGCGCTCGGCATGGCCCGGTTGCGGCAGCGGGCGGTGGCGAAGTTCGGGCCGGAGGACGCGTACCGGATGTTCTTCACGCCGAACGGCGTGGAGCAGTCGACGCGGCGGTCCGTGGCCGAATACCGGGCCGGCCGGTTCGCCGCGCTCGGCGTCCGCTCCGTGGCCGACCTGTGCTGCGGCATCGGCGGCGACGCGATCGCGCTGGCACGGCTGGGCATCCGCGTCCTCGCCGTCGACCGCGACCCGCTGACCTGCGAGGTCGCCCGCGCGAACGCCGAAGCGCTGGGCCTGTCCGACCTCATCGAGGTGCGCTGCGCCGATGTCGCCGACGTGGACACCTCGGGCTACGACGCGGTGTTCGCCGACCCGGCGCGGCGGGGCGGCCGCGGCCGCGTCTTCGACCCGGAGGCGTACTCGCCGCCGCTGTCGTGGGCGATCGAAGCCGCCCGGAAGGCCCCGCACGCAGCCCTCAAGATCGCCCCCGGGGTGCCTCACGAGGCCGTCCCGGACGACGCCGAGGCCGAGTGGATCTCGGACGGCGGCGACGTGAAGGAGGCCGTGCTGTGGTTCGGCACGGCGCCGGGCGCGCGGCGGGCGACGCTGTTGCCGGGCGGGCACTCGCTGGTGGGCGCCGGGCTGCCCGACCCGGCGGTACGGCCGGTGGGACGGTACGTGTACGAGCCGGACGGTGCCGTGATCCGCGCGCACCTGGTGGCGGACGTGGCGGCCGCGCTGGACGACGGCGGGCTGATCGACGAGACGATCGCGTACGTGACGAGCGACGAGCTGCGGGCGACGGACTACGCGTCGGCGTACGAGATCACGGACGTCCTCCCGTTCAACCTGAAGAAGCTCAAGGCCGTGGTGCGGGAGCGGGGCATCGGCGTCGCCGTCATCAAGAAGCGGGGCTCGGCAGTGGAGCCGGAGGACCTCCGCAAGAAGCTGAAGCTCGCCGGCCCGAACTCCTGCGTGATCGTGCTGACCCGGGCGGCGGGAGCGCCGGTGATGCTGCTGGGGCGGGAGGTCCGCGCGTAAGGGGCCCGTTCCTCCTACGCTCGCCCCATGAGCAAGAACCTGAACGAGAACGAGATCAAGCTCAAGGCCATCGCGGCGCTCACGGCCCTGCGCGGCGGCGTGGGGACGGACTACGTGTCGTCCCTCCTCGGCGAGGTGATCCCGGACGAGTTCATGGTGCCGGTCGGCGCGGAGGCGCGCGAGGTGGGACTCGCCGTGCTGAACCAGCTCTCCGCGCCCATGAGCGCACTGATCAGCGGCCTGATGCTGGCCTTCGAAGCGGTCGCGGACGCCTACGACGAGACGACGCCCGAGGCGCCGACGGAGGAGATCCTGCAGACCCTGGCGCTCGAACTCGCCCGCGATTCCGGGTAGCGCGGATCCGCCGCCGGGCGACCGGTCGTATTTCCCGCCGAACGGACGCTGCGAGGGCCGGTTCGGCGCTAGCGTGCGTCGCGTCCGGCGTCCGGCACGGGGCACGCCGGCGGCGGACGACGGAGACGACGGGGGCGGGCGGGATGCTGAGCGAGGCACTGACGACGGTGGCCGCGGCGGGCGGTACGGCGGTCGTACAGACGGCGGGAACCGACGCGTGGACCGGGCTCCGGGAACGGATCGCCCGGTGGTTCGGGCGCGGCGACGAGACGCGCGAGCGCGCCGAACGGGAACGGCTCGACCGCACGGCCGGCGCCCTGGAGACCGCGGCCCGGTCCGGGCAGACGGAGCGGACCCGCGACCGCCAGGAGGCCGTCTGGCAGGACCGCTTCGAGACGCTGCTGGAGAGCCTCCCCGCGGAACAACGGGAAGCCGCGGCGGAGGAGTTGAAGTCCCTGGCGGAAAAGTACGGAGCGCCTTCGCAGGCAGCGGCAGGACAGGTCTCCGGGAACGCCTTCCGCGGGCCGACGGCGTTCGAGGTGGGCGAGGCGGGTGACCGCGTCACCCGCCTCGCCCCGGATCAGCCGGCGTAGCCGTTCCGCTCTTCCGTCCGCCCTGTCCTACCGGGGGTTGGCGGGTTCGCCATCGTCCGTCCCCGCCCTTACGACTCGTACAGGTTCTTCCTGCTCAGTTCGTGGACGTGGTCGTGATCATGGGAGTGGGAGTGGCCATGACCGCCGCCGTGGTCGTGGTCGTGGTCGTGGTCGTGCGCCTCCCCCGGCACATGCGTCTCCGTCACCGGCAGCGACGAGTCCGCCGACAGGTCCCACGAGGACGCCGCGCGCCCCCGCGCCACCATCTCCGCGCCGAGCGCCGCCACCATCGCCCCGTTGTCCGTGCACAGCTTCGGCCGCGGCACGCGCAGCGTGATGCCCGCGTCCTCGCAGCGGCGCTGGGCCATCGCCCGCAGCCGCGTGTTCGCCGCGACGCCGCCGCCGATCATCAGGTGGTCGACGCCCTCGTCCTTGCACGCGCGGACGGCCTTGCGCGTGAGGACGTCCACGACGGCCTCCTGGAACGACGCGGCGACGTCCGCGACCGGCACGTCCTCGCCCGCCGCCCGCTTGGCCTCTATCCAGCGGGCCACGGCCGTCTTCAGGCCAGAGAAGGAGAAGTCGTAGATCGGGTCGCGCGAGCCGGTCAGGCCGCGCGGGAAGCGGATCGCGTCGGGGTTGCCCTCGCGGGCGTAGCGGTCGATGACCGGGCCGCCGGGGAAGCCGAGGTTCAGCACGCGGGCGACCTTGTCGAAGGCCTCGCCGGCCGCGTCGTCGATCGTCGAGCCGAGGGGGCGGACGTCCGAGGTGATGTCGGGGGCCAGGAGGAGGGACGAGTGACCGCCGCTGACCAGCAGCGCCATGGTCGGCTCGGGCAGCGGGCCGTGCTCCAGCTGGTCGACGCAGATGTGGGAGGCGAGGTGGTTGACGCCGTAGAGCGGCTTGCCGAGGGCGTACGCGTACGCCTTGGCCGCCGAGACGCCGACGAGCAGGGCGCCCGCGAGACCGGGGCCCGCGGTGACCGCGATGCCGTCGAGGTCCTTCGCGGAGACGCCGGCCTCCTTCAGCGCGCGCTGGATGGTCGGGACCATCGCCTCCAGGTGGGCGCGGCTCGCCACCTCCGGGACGACGCCGCCGAAGCGGGCGTGCTCGTCCACGCTGGAGGCGACGGCGTCGGCGAGCAGCGTGTGCCCGCGGACGATGCCGACGCCGGTCTCGTCGCACGAGGTCTCGATGCCGAGGACGAGGGGTTCGTCAGCCTTGCGAGCCATGGGTCATTCCTTGCACTGCGGAGAGGGGATCGGAGAGGCGCATCACCAGGGCGTCGATGTTGCCGGGCTGGTAGTAGCCGCGGCGCACGCCCACGGCCTCGAAGCCGAAGCGTTCGTACAGGCGCTGCGCCCGGGTGTTGTCGACGCGCACTTCGAGGAGCACCTCGCGGCACTCGAAGTCGGTCGCGGCGGTCAGGAGCTCGCCGAGGAGGCGGGAGCCGAGGCCCGTGCTCCAGTGGTCCTGGGAGACGGCGATGGTCTGGACGTCGCCGGTGCCGTCGATCGCGGCGAGGCCCGCGTAGCCGACGACGCGGCCCTCGTCGTTCTCGGCGACGACGTAGCGGCGGGTGGCGCCCGCGCCGCGCGCGTGGGCCAGCTCGGACCAGAACAGGCCCTTGGACCAGGCGTCGTCCGGGAAGAGCGCGCGCTCCAGCTCCAGCACCGGCCCGATGTCCCACCAGCGCATCTCGCGGACACGCACGTTCACGGTCACTTGGGGGTGACCACCTTGTAGTTGGCGGGCACCTGGGCGTCGGGGCGGCGCAGGTAGAGCGGCTGGTCCGGCAGGAACTCGCCGCCCGTGCGCAGGCGCTCCGCGGCGAGGGAGGCCAGGGCGCCCGCGGACTGGTGCTCGGGCATGTCGGCCCGCACGTCCGTGAAGGAGTCCGCGTAGAGCACGGCGCCCGCGCCGACGGCGGTCAGGCCGGCCAGCTTCTCGGTGAGGTCCGCCGGGCGGTCCACGGCGGGCTCGGTGATACGGGTACGGGCATCCGCGTACCGCGCCCAGTAGACCTCCTTGCGGCGGGCGTCCGTCGCCACGACGAACTCGCCCTCCAGCCCCGCCTGCCCGGCCGCGTACGCGAGGCCGTCGAGCGAGCACAGGCCGCGGACGGGCGCGCCGAGCGCGGCGCCGAAGGTGGCGGCGGTGACGATGCCGACCCGCAGGCCGGTGTACGGGCCGGGGCCGACGCCGACCACGATGTCCGTCACGGCGTCGAGCTTGCGGCCCGCTTCGCCGAGCACCCGGTCGACGGCGGGAAGCAGCAGCTCACCGTGCCGGCGCGCGTCGACCTGACGCGATTCGGCGATGACTTTGTCCCCGTCGTGGAGGGCGACGGTGACGGCGGGCGTGGCGGTATCAAGAGCGAGCAGCAGCACACTGACAGACTACGGCTCACCGTGGGGCGGACGGTGCGCACCTGGGCCGCGCGTGGGCCGGGCCGACGGCGCGGCGGGGGCGCGGGCGGGTGCTACGGTCAGCCGCAACGCCGTATCTATATGTACGTAGGACCAGGACCGGCGGTCCTGAGAAGGGTGCGCAGCCGTGGCACGCAGCAGCTCGGGGGTCTTCGTGGCCGCGCTCACCGCGGCGGCCCTCGCGGGCGTCGGTTTCCTCGCCGTCCAGGCCGAGGCCGCTCCCGACAAGCCGCAGTCCTCGCACGCTGCGGGCGCGGGCGCCGCCGGCAAGGGCGAGGACAAGGGCAAGGACGGCGCGCCGGCGGATTCCGGCACCGGTTCCGGCAAGGACGAGGGCGCGAAGGCCGCCATCCCGGACGTGCCCGCGGGCTCCGGCACCGGCAAGCGGGTCGTCTACGCGCTCGGGCAGAAGCGGGTGTGGCTGGTCGGCGCGGACGGCAAGGCGACGCACAGCTTCGAGGTCGCGCCGAGCGCGGTGAACCCGGCTCCGGGGCCCTACGCGGTGACCTCGCGGGACGCCACGGGCACGGGGTCCGACGGCAAGGCCATCGAGCACGTGGTGCGGTTCCACCGCAATCCGGCGGGGGTCGTCTTCGGCTTCAGCGCGGCGGTGGACGGGTCGCTGCCGGATCCGGCGGCGGCGGGCAGGAAGACGGGTGCGGTGCGGGAGATGCCTGCCGACGGGCGGGCCATGTGGGACTTCGCTCTGAACGGTACGAAGGTGGTCGTGGTCGCGTAGGGGGCTTACGCGGCGTCCTGCGTGCCGGGCGCCGCCTCGTCGTCGCCCTGCGCCTCCGGCGCCCCCGGCGCTCGCGGCGGTTTCGACACCGCGTCCGCCGCCGCGCAGGAAGCCAGCAGGTCGCGCATCGACGTCGACGGAGGCCGCTCTTCCGAGCGGGTCCCGGACTGCGGCTGCTCTGGGGCCGGCATGGTGCCTCCTGGGGGGCATCTGGGCAAGGTTAGGTAGACCTAACCATGTCTCTGCCTACCATGTGACCACGCCCGCAGCCGCCGACGCAACATCTTGCCGACGGCTTGTCGGAACGTACAGCGACGCGTGTTCCTCCGCTGTCCTCCGCCGTCCTCCGCTGTCCTCGGCTGTTCCTCAGCCGAGCGGCGACAGGTCCACGCCCGCCCAGCGCGCCCCCACGCCCGTCACCCGGACGCTCCGCACGTCGTCCGCGTCCTCCGCCGCGTGGGCCACGTCCGCCGCATCCGCGGCGCTCGCGCCCACGGCGCGGTGGATGACCACGTGCAGCCGGTCCTCCGAGAGCTCCTCGACCTTGCCGTCGCCCCACTCCACGACGATCACGGACTCGGGGAGGGAGACGTCGAGGTCCAGGTCCTCCATCTCGTCCAGGCCGCCGGACAGCCGGTAGGCGTCGACGTGGACGAGCGCCGGGCCGCCGCCGAGGTGGGGGTGGACGCGCGCGATGACGAACGTCGGGGAGGTGACCGCGCCGCGCACGCCGAGACCCTCGCCGAGCCCGCGGGTCAGCGTCGTCTTGCCCGCGCCGAGCTCGCCGGTGAGCAGCACCAGGTCGCCGGGGCGCAGCAGGCCGGCCAGCCGGCGGCCCACCTCCCGCATGGCGTCGGCGGTCTTGACCGTGAGCTCTGTGCTGGTCGCGGTGGTGGCGGCGGTGATGTCAGGCTGGGCGCTCATACCCGCCGATGGTACGGGGCCGGGCGGTCCCGGCGCGTTTCAGGCGCGGCCGCGCGCCCCCGCCGCCGCGCGCTCCCCGCGCCCCAGGGCTCCGCCGCCGGCCGCCGCGGCGAGCAGCTCGCCCAGCTGGGCGGTGATCACCTCGGGCCGCTCCAGCATCACGAGGTGTCCGGTGTCCTCCAGGAGGAGGAGCCGGGCGCCCGGCAGGGCCTCCGCGATGGCCTCGCTGTGCTCGCTCGGCGTCAGGAGGTCCTTGTCGCCGGCCGCGACGACCACCGGCAGGCCGTCGAAGGCGCGCAGCGCCTCCCGCTTCTCGTGCTCGGCGAAGACCGGGTAGAACGCGGCGACGACGTCGACCGGCGTGGCCTCGATCAGCCGTTCCGAGAACCGCACGACGGCCGGGTCCACGTCCTTGGACCCGAACGAGTACCACCGGAGGATGCCCGCGAACAGGTCGGACGTGGCCCGGCGGCCCTTCTCGATCAGCTCGGGCCGGGCGGCCATCAGCTTGAAGGCGCCCGGCAGGACGAGCCGCCGGACCAGGGCCATCCCGGCGGCCGGCAGCCCGTACGTGTTCTCCGCGAGCCCGCCCGAGGACGTGCCGAGGAAGGCCGCGCCGACGACGCGCCCGGCGATCAGGCCGGGGTACTGCGCGGCCAGCCCCATCGTCGTCATGCCGCCCATCGAATGCCCCACGAGCACCAGCGGCCCCTCGGGGGCCGCGGCGTCGATGACGGCCTTGAGGTCGCGGCCGAAGAGGTCGATGGAGACGGCGCCCGTACGGCTGCGCTCGGAGCGGCCGTGGCTGCGCTGGTCCCAGAAGACCGCGCGGACGCCGGCGGCCCGCAGGGCGGCGCGCTGGAAGTGCCAGGAGTCCTGGCTGAGACAGTAGCCGTGGCTGAAGACGACCGTCAGGGGCGGAGCGGCGGGCGCACGGCGGCCGCCGAACAGGCGCCGGGAGGCGGAGCCGTCCGCTTCCTCGCGCGCGCCCTCCACCTCGTCGACCTCGTAGTAGAGCTGCGTGCCGTCCTCCGCGACCGCCGAGCCCGGCGTCCCGCGCAGCGTCCCGTACGGGCCCGCCGAGTCCAGGGCCAGCCGGGCGTCGCGGCGCATGCCGCGCCCGACCGTCAGCCGCTCGACCGCCACGCCGACCGCGGCTCCCGCGGCCAGGACGCCCAGAGCCGCTCCCGCGACGCCGGCGCCGCGCCGCCATCCGGTGCCCGCTCCCGGCGGCGTCATGCCGCCGGCCGCCGCGACGGCCCCGACGGCTTCGATGGCCCCGGCGGCCGCCGCCGCCGTGCCGGCCGCCGTGCCCGCGCCCGTGCTGTTCCCGTTCATCGCGCGCCCCCCGTGTCCCCGCTTTTCGGCATGTCCACGTCCGCGTACTCATCGTGCCCGTGCTCGTGCCCGTGCGGGCCGGGCCCAATCGTGCGGCCTGCCCGCCCGGTCTTTCCACCGGGTCTGTGCGCCCGGCCTTTCCACCGGGCCCGCCCACCAGGTCCGTGCACCGGGTCCGTGCGCCCGGTTTATGCGGACCTATTCGGTGTACCCGTCCACGTTCTCACCGACATAGACGCGGGGCACGCGGTTGGAGATGCGCGTGACCACCTCGTAAGCGATCGTTCCGGTGGCCCGCGCCCAGTCCTCGGCGGTCGGCTCGCCCCGGTCGCCCGGCCCGAACAGCACCGCTTCCTCGCCCACCTGCGCCGTATCGCCGCCCAGGTCGACCACGAACTGGTCCATGGCCACCCGGCCGGCCACCGTCCGCCACTTGCCGCCCACCAGCACCGGGCCGGTACCGGAGCCCGCGCGGGGGATGCCGTCCGCGTAGCCCACGGGGACGAGCGCGAGGGTCGTGGGGCCCGGGGTGATGTAGTGGTGCCCGTACGAGACGCCGTGGCCGCCCGGCACCCGCTTCACCGACGCCAGGTACGCCGACAGCGTCATCACCGGCTTCAGGCCCAGCTCCTGCGGCGTGCCGACCTCGGGGCTCGGCGAGACGCCGTACATCGCGATGCCCGTCCGCACGAGGTCGAAGTGCGTCTCGGGGAGCGTGAGGGTCGCCGGGGAATTGGCCATGTGGCGCACCTCGGGCTCGACGCCCTGCCGCTCCGCGTACGCCACCGCGTCGCGGAAGACCCTCAGCTGGGCCTGGATGGAGGGGTGGCCCGGCTCGTCGGCGCACGCGAAGTGCGACCAGATGCCGGTCACCTTCAGCAGGCCGGCCTCCTCCGCCTCGCGCGCCGCGGCGATCAGTTCCGGCCAGTCGTCGGGCTGGCAGCCGTTGCGCCCCAGACCGGTGTCGATCTTCAGCTGGACGCGCGCGGGACGCCCCGCGGCCCGAACGGCCTCCGCGACCTCCGCGAGCGCCCACAGCCCGCCGACCGTCACGTCGACGTCCGCCTCCACGGCCTCGCGCCACGGCCCGCCCGGCGTCCACAGCCAGCACATCAGCCGGCCCCGGTCGCCCGCCGCGCGCAGCGCCAGCGCCTCGTCCGGCGTGGCCGTGCCCACCCACTCGGCACCGGCCTCGCGGGCCGCCCGGGCACACTGCACCGCGCCGTGGCCGTAGGCGTTCGCCTTGACCACGGCCATCAGCTGCGCCCCGGCCGCGCGGGCCTTGAGCGTGCGTACGTTGGCCCGCAGAGCGGCCAGGTCGACCAGGGCACGGGCGCGCATCGGAGTCTCGTTCATCCCCGTCAGTCTCTCAGGACGTCCGCGCGGGCGATGAGGGGTGGGCCTCAGGCTGTCATTTCGGGCGGTCTTTTCCGGAACGTCAGGCCGCATCGGGTCGCACCAGGCCCCATCAGGTCACACCCGGATCCATCAGGGTCGCCCTATCGGGAGCGTGCGGGGCGTCCGGTGGTGAGACTGAGGGCATGAGGACTGCTTACAGCGTCGAGACCGTACGGGCCGCCGAGCGCGCGCTCATGGCACAGCTCCCCCACGGCGCCCTGATGCAGCGCGCCGCCGCGGGGCTCGCCGCCTCCTGCGCCGGGCTGCTCAGGCGGGTGTACGGGGCACGGATCGCCCTGCTCGTCGGCAGCGGCGACAACGGCGGCGACGCCCTCTACGCCGGGGCCCGGCTCGCCCGGCGCGGCGCCGGAGTGACCGCCGTGCTCGTCGCGCCCGAGCGGGCCCACGCCGCCGGGCTCGCCGCCCTGCGGGCCGCCGGAGGGCGCGTGGCCTCCGCCGAGGCCGCGGACGGGGTTCTGCGCGGCGCGGACCTCGTCCTCGACGGGATCGTCGGCATCGGCGGCAGGGGCGGCCTGCGCCCCGACGCCGCCCAGCTCGTCCGGGCCGCCGCCGACGGCGGCGCGATCCTCGTCGCCGTCGACCTGCCGAGCGGCGTCGACGCCGACACCGGGGAGGTACGCGGCACCGCCGTACGCGCCGACGCGACGATCACCTTCGGCGCGTACAAGCCCGGCCTCCTCGTCGCCCCCGCCCGCGAGCACGCCGGCGCCCTCCGGCTCGTCGACATCGGGCTGCAGCTGCCCGCCCGGCCCGACGTCGAGTCCCTGCAGCACGCCGACGTCGCCGCGCTGCTGCCGCGGCCCGCCGCGGAGAGCGACAAGTACCGGCGCGGCGTCGTCGGCGTCGTCGCCGGCTCGGCCCGCTACCCCGGCGCGGCCGTCCTCGCCGTCGCGGGCGCCCTCCACGGCGGCGCGGGCGCCGTGCGCTACGCCGGCCCGGCCGCGGACGCCGTGATCGCCCGCTTCCCCGAGACCCTCGTCTCCGCCGGCCCCCCGTCCAAGGCGGGCCGCGTCCAGGCCTGGGTCGTCGGCCCCGGCCTCGGCGACGGCCCCGAGGCCCGGCAGGCCCTGGAAGACGTCCTCGCCTCGGACGTGCCGGTGCTCGTGGACGCGGACGGGCTGCGCCTGATGCCGGCCGACGCGGTACGGGGCCGGGCGGCGGAGACCGTCCTGACCCCGCACGCCGGGGAGGCCGCGGCCCTGCTGGGCGTCTCGCGCGACCGGGTCGAATCCGGCCGCCTGGCGGCCGTCCGCGCCCTCTCCGAACGCTACGGCGCCACCGCCCTCCTCAAGGGCTCCACGACCCTGATCGCCTCCACGGGCGGCCCCGGCCACGGCCGCCGCACGGTGCGCGTCAACCCGACGGGGACTCCGTGGCTGGCCACGGCGGGGAGCGGCGACGTCCTGTCGGGGCTCACGGGCTCCCTGCTGGCAGCGGGGCTGCCGGGCTGGGACGCGGCCGCGGCCGGGGCGTACCTGCACGGGCTGGCGGCCCGGGAGCGGGGGGCTGCGCCGCTGACGGCGATGGGGGTGGCGGAGGAGCTGCGGGGGGCGTGGAGGGGGGTGCTCAGTTCCGATCGGCGATGAGGGTCAGTTCGGAGCCGGGGGGAAGGGCATCGCGGTTGATGACCGGCCCCGAGTGCCTGATGCGCACGTTCAACGGCCCCAGGTTCCCGAGCAGCCCCAGGTCGACCGGCTCCCCGCTCCCGTCCCTCACGGGGTCGATGATGTTGATCTTCTTGACTGCCGGGTAGACGCGCGACACGTGGGCCAGCCCGGACAGGCCGGTGCTCTCCTTCACGTGGAGCTCCTCCACTTGTGGCAGGGGCTCCACGTCCGCGAGGTACTGCAGATTCTCCCCGTAGACCCGGAGGAACCGCAGCTCGGAAAGAGACGCCAACGGCAATCGCGTCCGGGCGCGGCCCCCGTGAATCACCAACTGCCGGAGCGCCGGATGCCCTGCCAGGTCGGGCAGCTCTGCGGCTGACGACGCACCGGGGCCGAGGTGCAGATAGCGGAGCGCACGGGGTAGCCACACCTCGCAAGGCGGCATCCAGGGCCCCGTGGTCTCCCAGTGCAACGTCAGATTCCGCAACTCGGTCATGGCGGGCAGCGCGCTGAGATCCTCTGGCCAGCCCTCCAGCCACAGATGCAGGGTCTGCAACGCGCTGACGTCCAGTGCACTCAGCTGGAGCACCTGCGGGGTCTCGACGGCGCGCAGGGCTCGCAGCGGAGGGCAGCCGCGCAGCACACGCAAGTCGACAACATCACTCATGCCCCGGAAGGTCACGTCAGCGAGGGCCGACGTGGCGAGATCCGACAAGTCCTCGGTGGCCTCCATCCCTCGGAGCTGGACCCGCGGCCGCCCCCCGAGCCGCCTCAACGCAGCCAGGTGCTCACGCGACTTCACCACGAAGTCGAGCCCGTCCTCGTACGCCAGCCGCCCGATCACCGCCTCCGCGTACGCCTCCGTCTCGAACCGGTCCCAGGCCCACGCGAGCTGTGCCCGTACCTCCAGCGAAGGGTGGTCCACGTACCGGCACAGCAAGGGCAACGCCCTGTCGTCCGCCACCGTCGTCGCCGCGACGACCACCGCATGCGCGACGTCGTCCGTAAGCCCCTCCGGGCCGGGAAGCAGGTCCAGGACCACCCTCCCCGCCGCGGCGAGCGACTTCGCCGCCTCAAGGTCCCGCGGCGGCACCAGCTCCCCCGCCGCCTTCTCGACCCGCGCGCGGACCTCCCAGTCGACCTCCGTCGCGTGTTCGAGGCACGCCGCGGCGAGGAGGTGGAGCCGGGCACGGTGGGCCGGCTCCTTGTCGCCGCGTTCCAGCAGCAGGCGCAAGAGCTCCGCGCGGGCGCGCGGCGGCGCGTGGCCGACGGCCATGCGGAGGACGTCCTCCCACTGGTCGTCGTGGGCGTGGTGGACCAGGACGTCGAAGTCCCAGTCGTCCACGGCGGCCTGGGCGCCGAGGTAGTCCTGGAAGGTGCGGTGGATGAAGTCGAGGGTTTCGTTCGTGGGGCGGCGCAGCAGACCGCTGCGCAGGACGAGGTGGCGCAGTATGTCCTCGGCGCCGCCGCGGGCGGCCACGGCCGGCATGGCGGGCAGGGCCCGGTCGAGGATCTCGACGGCCTTGTGCCACTCGATGACCGTACGGCCGTTGCGGATCAGCCAGTAGGCGATCTTCTGCAGCAGGGCCACCTGCTGCGCGTGCTCCAGCTCCGGGCCGTCCTCGCCGACCACCACGCCCCGCTCGCGGTCGCGCCGGACGAGCAGCAGCTCCAGGGCGGCGCGGTAGAGCTCCATGCGGCCGTGCGGGAGATAGCCCTTGCGGGAGCGGTTGAGGGCGCAGATCAGGGCGCACATCAGGGGGTTGGTGGCGAGCATGCCGAGGTCGCGTTTGGCGACGACGGCGGTGGTGAGGGAGTCGCGGAAGGCGCGCAGGGGTTCGTGGTGGCGCGCGCCCGCGGCGTCGTGCCAGCGGCCGATGAACGAGATGACGTCGCCGCGGCTCATGGGGAGGAGTTCGAGCTCGGTGAAGCCGGCGTCGGCGAGCCAGCCCTCGCGCACGGCGGAGGGGCGGGTGGTGATGACGTAGCGGGCGTCGGGGTAGGCGGCGAGGAGGTCCTTGACCCAGGTCAGGGTCCGGCGGCGGTCGGCCTCGGGGACCTCGTCCACGCCGTCGATCAGCAGCAGCGCGGTGCCTTCGGTGAGCCTGCGGGTCACCCAGCCCTGGGCGGCGGGCAGGCCGGCGAGCGGGCCGGCGGCCGCGGCCAGGAACTCCTCGGGCTGCGGGAGTTCGCCGCGGCGGATGAGCGTACGGAGGGGGAGGGTGAGCGGCAGGCAGCCGCTGAGGTGGCCGAGGCCGGGCGGCAGGTCGCCGCGGGCGGTGATGGTGGCGAGCCACTGCAGCAGCGTCGTCTTGCCGGAGCCGGCGGCGCCGCGCAGGAGCACGCGGCGGCGGCCGGCGAGGGCTTCCTCGGCGCGCTGGGGCGACGGGGTGGAGTTCTCGGGCAGCCACTCCCCCATTGCCCTGGCCTCGGCGCCGCCCGCGCCGCGCGCCGCGCCGCCGGTCAGCTCCAGGCTCAGGTAGGCGGCGTCCAGGGGCCAGGTCTCGCCCTCGCCGTCGGAGAGGGTCAGGCCGATGATCGTCAGTTCGCCGGACTTCTCGACGATGTAGTCGCGCAGGCGCCGTTCGAAGGCCTCGATCTCCAGTTGCCGCGGCGAGGCGAGGGAGCGGGACTCGGGTTTGTGGCCCACGAGCAGGCACTCGCTGAGGAACGCGAAGTCCTGCCAGAGCGTGGCGGACGGGGTGACGGTGAGCCGCCCGTGCCGCCAGCCGTTCGGGTCGGCGCAGACCACGCCGGCGAGCAGGCCGTCCACGAAGACGGCGGCGCCGGACATCCCGGCCCACGGCGAACCGCCGCCGGCGGGCGGCTGCGGGGGCCCGTACTCGCTGTCGAGCACGTGCCGGCCGCTGAGCAGGTTGCTGCCCGGCTTGAGGGAGCCGACGATCTGCTCGGTGTCGAGCTCGCCGGCTTCGTCGCGCTGGACGTGCGGGAAGCCGATGGCCTGGGCGCCGGGCCAGACCCTCAGGTCGTAGGCGCGGCCCCAGACGAGGGGTTCGAAGGCCTCGGCGACGTCCTCGGCGACGAGGTCCCGCTCGCCGACGAGCAGGGCGACGTCGCAGCGGCGGTTGTCGTCGCGCGCCCAGACCACTCTGCAGCGCACCTGCCCGACGCCGCCGGGGACGATCGCCCGCGGGTTCGCGCAGTCACCGACCACGTGTGCGGCCGTCAGCACCAGGTTCGGGGCGAGGAGGTATCCGCTGCCCTGACTCCGTCCGAATACCGCTGCGATACGTTCCTTCGCCGGGTGCACCACTGTCCCCTCCGAGCGCGTTTCCGCCAACCGACGATACGTCAGGACGAGGGTGGTGACAGGGGGTTCTGCGGATGCGCGTGCCTCGAAGCGGTCCTCGGCGGAGACGGCTCCGCCCCGCTTCCAAGGGATCCCGTCAACCCACGGCGTCAGCTGCTATCAGGCGATAGCTTCGCTGGTATGGCGAAGACACAGGTGAACCTCCGGCTCGAGGAATCCACTGCCGAGATGGCCAAGCAGGCCGCCGAGACGCGGCACATCCCGGTCAACGAGTACGTGGAACAGCTGATCCGCGCGGACAACGAGCAGCTCCGCGCAGCGTTCATGGCCGGGGTCCAGGAGATCCTTGACGGCTACGGCGACCTCATCGACGAGATCGAGGCCGCCGCGTGATCCTCCACATCGACCTGTCATGGCTCCTGGCAGCCGCCCGCCTGACCGGTGAGGACGACCCGGCACCTGACGACTACGGCGTAGCGATCGCCGCTGTCGAACGACACCGGGCCGTACTCGCCGGTCAGGATGTTTATGACGGCGTGTACGCGCGGGCCGCGGCGCTGGCCCACACACTGGGGCGGCTCCCATGGCTGGAGCGGTCGAATTTACGCGTGGCCATCGGCGTGGCTCACGGCTACCTGACGGCGTCCGGGATCGAGGTGAAACCCACGCAGACAGACGTCACGGCCTTGGCTCACGAGCTCAAGAGGCCCGGCGCCACCGCGGCCTCGGTCGCCGAGATGCTCCGCGACTGGAGCAAGTGAGCCCGGCGCAGACCGAGGACGGCTCGGCTCCCGCGAAGTACCCGAACGCCGAGGCCATCCGCGGGTTCACGGCCCTCGGCCGCTACGGCGCGCCGGACGACATAGCGGCGGCCGTCGTCCATCTGGCGGGGGACGGGGGCCGGTACGTGACGGGTGCGTCGATCGAGGTGGACGGAGGGTTCACGGCCTGACGGGAACCGGACGCCCGGCCCGGCACCGCTCCGGCACCGCCCCGGCACCCGGCCCGGTGCGCCGACGGGGGGCGCACCGGGCCGGGTCCTGTGCACGGACGGGGCGAGCCCTACCCCCGGACCGCGGCCCGCAGCGCGGCCGTGAACCACTCCGTGGCCGGCTCCATGTCCGGCAGCGCCCAGCCGTTGATCACGGCCACGAGCCGCCAGTACTTGCCGTAGCGCGGGTCGTTGCCGGTCTCCAGCCGCTCCAGCAGCCAGGCCCGGAACGCCGGCCCGTCCTCGCGGCGCGACACCTCCGCGAGGGCGGCGGCGAGCCGGTCGACGTACGGCCGGGCCGCGGGGCTGTCCGGGGCGATCCCGGCCTGCCGCGCCTCGGCCGTACGCTCCTTGATCACCTGCGCGGCGTGCTTCGTCCGCTCGCCGTCGGGCCGCCCGGACTCCCGCCAGGCGCGCGTCTGGTCCTCGGCCGCCCGGCGGATCCCGGCCCGGAAGTCCTCGTCCTGGACGAGCTCCGCGAGCTCCACCCAGGCGTCGAGCTGCTCCTGCGAGGGGTCCTCCGGCAGCCGGGGCATGCCGTTGCGCATCGAGGCGAGGAAGTCCGGGTCGACGTCCAGGCCCTCGAAGGCGCTGTCGATGAATTCGCCGATCAGGCGGCGCCGTTCCTGCTCGGACAGGGTGGCGAGCTTGTGCATGAGTTCCATCTCCTCGGGTGTCGACCCGCGCCCGGCCACCGCCCGCAGCACGGCCTGACGCAACCGCAAAGTGCGGATCTGCACGTCCAGGGCCTCGGCGTGGACTGCCGCGGCCTCGGAGACGGTGACCTCCCGCTCCAGCACCTGCCGGATGACGGGGAGCCCCACGCCGAGGTCGCGCAGCGTCCGCACGAGGCCGAGGCGCGCGAGCGCGTCGGGGCCGTAGAGGCGGTAGCCCGCGGGTGTGCGGTCGGTCGGCGGCACCACGCCCGTGTCGGACCAGAACCGGATGGTCCTGACCGTCAGCCCGGTCAGCCGGGCCAGTTCCCCGATGGAGTGCAGCGAGTGCGGGGGCTCCGGGGATCCCGGGGCCTCCCGGGAGTACGAGGTGTCGTCGTCCATGTCCCTCACCTTGGAGTCTCCGGTCGCTGGAGAGTCAACAACGGATTTACCGCCGACCAAATACGGCACAAGCGGCAAATGAGACAAAAATGGAGAAGTGTGCGCGAGACTTGGCCGCGCATCGACCCCCCATCCCCGGGAGTTCCCATGACACCCACCACCAAGGCTGCCGCCACCGCGGCCGCCACCGCCACGCTCCTCGCCGCCGCGGGCGCCGGCGCGGCCACCGCCGACAGCGTCGCGGCCGGCACCGCGCACAAGTCCCCCGGCGTGATCTCGGGCAACGTGATCCAGATCCCGGTCCACGTGCCCATCAACCTGTGCTCCCTCAGCCTCAACGTCGTCGGCCTGCTCAATTCGGCCTCCGGCAACGTCTGCATCAGCGACTAGCTCCTCCCGGCCGCGCCCGCACCCCGCGCGGCCCGGCCGGGGCCCCTACGGGACGACCCCGGGCAGGCCCCCGAGGCCGGGCGAGCCGCGTCTCGTCCGAGTGGACGATGATCGGACCGCAAGCGGAACGGATCCTTTTAGCGACCTCACAGGGAAGCGAAAGGATCACCATGGCAACGCCCGGTTCCGCCGACGGCCTCAACCACCCCCGCATCCAGCGGTCGTTACGCAGCGCCAAGCTGCTCATCGGCTGCTTCGCCGGCCTCAGCCTGTGCACCCTCGGCGCCGTCGCCCTGCTGCGCAACCACCACGACCTCGTGACCGACGCCGTCTGGGCGCGGGCGAGCATCGTCGTCGCCGCGTCGTTCCTCATGGCCTGGTTCGCCGCCCGGACGGCCCGCGGCCACAGCCCCTCGTACGCCCGGCTGCGCTTCTCCTCGGGCGGCATGACGGTGGCGATCGCCGTCATCGTCGCGCTGCCGGGCGCGTTTCCGGCATGGCTGAAGGTGGAGCAGGCCGTGTGCGGCGTCCTTCTGGCCGGCGTCGTCCTGATCGTCAACAGCAAGCCGATGCGGGCGGCGTTCGCCGCCCGGGCCCACTAGTCACAGCCCGCGCCGTTCCCCCACCGGCTCGCCCGGTTCGCCTCCGCGACCTTCGCGCTCAGCTGCTCGGCCTCCGCGGCGGGGCGCAGCAGGGCCGGTTCCGCCTCCCAGGTTTCGCCTCCGGCGGGCGGGCGCAGGCGCAGGCGGGCGCCTTCCGCGGCGACGACCTGCGCCAGTCCTCCGCCGCGCGCATCCACGACGAACGCCCCGACGACGGGCGTCGCGCGCTCCGCGCGGGTCGAACACGTGCAGGTGAGCAGGGAATGCCTGGGCCTGAGGTCGATGCCGTGCGCCGTCGCCCATACGTAGATGCCGCACGCGGCCGGCTTCACCTGCGCCGGGGGTACGGCCGGGTCTGCCGGGGCGGCCGGCACCGACGCGGCGGGCGCGGCCGGGGCCGCCGGGGTGGCCGGTTCGCGGCCGATCCTCAGCCAGGTGGCGAGGCGGCGGACAGTGTTGCGCATGTCGACGCTCCTACGTGGCGTGGGCCATGCCCCCGGGCCGTTCGCGCGGCCGCGGGGGTCCTTCCGACCACCACACAGTGGCGACACAACAGGGCCGGAACTACCAGGAGTTGCTGATAGCTCCGGCCATCGCCTCGCCGTGCGTCACCTGCCCAGCCAGGCACCGTAGTTGCTGAACGTCTCGGGCATCCGCCGCTTCGCCGACTCCAGCCCCGCGAACGTCTCGCGCACCGTCGGGTGGTAGCGCGTCTGCTGCGGCGCCACTTTCCGGGCCAGCTGCAGGTTCCTGAAGGCCGCGTCCGTGCGGCCGGTCCACAGCTCGGCCCGGGCGACCTCGCTGTAGTGGTGCGCCCGGCGGGACGGCGGCCAGGCGTCCGGGATCGCCGTCTCCTCGGCCGCGCGCACGGCCTCCGGATACCGGTCCAGTTCGGCGAGAACGCTCACGTGGTGCGCCCCGACGTTGGTCGGCCCGAAGGACAGCCAGTGCACCTTCCCGGCCTCCCCGGTGCGCTCCGCGATCCGCCGCGCCTCGTCCAGGTGGCCCGTGGCGGCGTCCCCGTCCTTGTCCCGGCCCGCGAGCACGGCGGCGCCCAGGTGCAGCTGGCCCGTGACGACGTCGCGCACCCGCCCCGCCTCGGCCTGCGCCAAGGTGGACATGGCGAGCCGTACGAGCCGCTTGCCCGTGCGGTAGTCGCTGGCGCGGAGGTAGGCGAGGGCCCGCAGGTACTGGCGCATCCCGGCGAGAACCGGGTCCGAGGCGCGCTGCGCGGCCCACTCCAGGCGGTCCAGCGCGACCGTGCACAGGTCGAGGAAGCCGAGCTTCGTGGTCACGTCGTACGCCGTCCGGTACGCGCTGGCCAGGACGCGCCAGCTGCGGTCGCCGGGAGAGGCGTGCGCCGCCGTGGTGGCCTCGTGGATCAGCCCGGGCAGGGCCACGGCGACCTGCTTGATGTTCGTCGCGCGGACCATGGCGCACAGTTCGTCCGCGTGCGCCTCCAGCTCCGCCAAGGGGCGGGGCGTGACGTCCGGGTCGGGCCCGAGGTCGTAGACGTCCAGCGCCTCGCGGATCGGCTGGATCAGCCCGTCCAGCTGGTCGGCCCGCAGCTCGTCGAGGTAGGGCTGGCCGGTCAGTTCGGTGACGGGCAGGGACAGCGCACGGGCCAGCGCCCCGATGACCGACGGGCTCGCGGGCAGGGCGCCCTGCTCGACCTTGGTCAGAGTGCTGTAGGAGACATGGGCCAGGTCCGACAACTCGCGCTGGGTCAGGCGCCGGACCTTGCGCGCGCGAGCGATGCGCGCGCCGGTGTGCTCGCCATTGTGCGGGGGCATACGGAGCTCCGTTTCTGACGTGACACGGAAACCGTACTCCTGCCCTATGACAGGCACGCCGCGAACGGCCCCCGCCCCGGGGGCCGTTCGTACGTGCCGAGGCGCGCCGCCCCACCGGCCGGGGCGGCAGGCCGGGGGCGCGGGCCCCGCCTCACTTCTCCGCGATCACCACAGCGGAAGCGACCCCCGCGTCGTGGCTCAGCGACACGTGCCACGACGTCACCCCGAGCTCCTCCGCCCGTGCCGCGACCGTGCCGCGGACCACCAGCCGCGGCCGGCCGCTGCTCTCCGTCGTCACCTCGGCGTCCGTCCACAGCAGGTTCCCGGGGGCGCCCAGCGCCTTGGCCACGGCCTCCTTCGCGGCGAAGCGGACCGCGAGGGAGGCGATGCCGCGCCGCTCGCCGCTCGGCAGGTGCAGCTCCCCGTCCGCGAAGAGCCGCGCCGCGAGCCCGGGCGTACGTCTCAGGGCGGCTTCGAAGCGGTCGATCGCGGCGACGTCGATGCCGACTCCGACGATCATTCGACGGTCACCGACTTCGCCAGGTTGCGCGGCTGGTCGACCTCGTTGCCGCGGGCCGTGGCGAGCTCGCAGGCGAAGACCTGCAGGGGCACCGTGGCCACCAGCGGCTGCAGCAGCACGGGCGTCTCCGGGATCTCGATGAGGTGGTCGGCGTACGGCCGCACCGCCTCGTCGCCCCGCTCGGCGATCACGATCGTGCGTGCGCCCCGCGCCCGGATCTCCTGGATGTTCGAGACGATCTTGTCGTGGAGGACGGACCGGCCGCGCGGCGACGGCACGACGACCACGACCGGCAGGTCGCGCTCGATCAGCGCGATCGGCCCGTGCTTGAGTTCGCCCGCCGCGAAGCCCTCCGCGTGCATGTACGCGAGCTCCTTGAGCTTCAGCGCGCCCTCCAGGGCCACGGGGTAGCCCACGTGGCGGCCCAGGAACAGCACCGTGTTCTTGTCGGCCAGGGAGCGGGCCAGCTCGCGGACCGGCTCCATGGTCTCCAGGACCTCCTCCACCTGCCCCGCGATCTGCGAGAGCTCGCGGATCACGGAGACGATCTCGTCGCCCCACTTGGTGCCGCGCACCTGGCCCAGGTACAGCGCGACGAGGTAGCAGGCCACCAGCTGGGTGAGGAACGCCTTCGTCGAGGCGACGGCCACCTCCGGGCCCGCGTGCGTGTACAGGACCGCGTCCGACTCCCGCGGGATCGTCGAGCCGTTGGTGTTGCAGATGGCGAGGACCTTCGCGCCCTGCTCCCGGGCGTGCCGCAGGGCCATCAGGGTGTCCATGGTCTCGCCGGACTGGCTGATGGCGATCACCAGCGTCCGCTGGTCCAGGATCGGGTCCCGGTAGCGGAACTCGCTGGCCAGCTCCGTCTCGCAGGGGATGCGGGTCCAGTGCTCGATCGCGTACTTGGCGATCATCCCCGCGTGGTACGCCGTGCCGCACGCCACGATGACGATCTTGTCGGCCTCGCGCAGCACGGACGCCGGGATCCGCACCTCGTCCAGCGACAGCGCCCCCGCGGCGTCGATGCGGCCCAGGAGGGTGTCCGCGACGGCCTTCGGCTGCTCGGCGATCTCCTTGAGCATGAAGTAGTCGTAGCCGCCCTTCTCGGCGGCCGAGGCGTCCCAGTCGACGTGGTACGGACGGACCTCCGCGGGCGCCCCGTCGAAGCCGGTGACGGTCACGCCGTCGCGGCGCAGCTCCACGACCTGGTCCTGGCCGAGCTCGACGGCCTCGCGGGTGTGTTCGATGAAGGCGGCGACGTCGGAGGCGAGGAAGGACTCGCCGTCGCCGAGGCCGACCACGAGCGGGGAGTTGCGGCGCGCGCCGACCACCACGTCCGGCTCGTCCGCGTGCACCGCGACCAGCGTGAACGCGCCCTCCAGCCGGCGGCAGACCTGGCGCATCGACTCGGCCAGGTCGCCGCAGGAGGAGAAGGACTCGGACAGCAGGTGCGCGACGACCTCGGTGTCGGTGTCCGACGCGAGGGCGTGGCCGCGCCCGGCCAGCTCGGCCCGCAGCTCGGCGAAGTTCTCGATGATGCCGTTGTGGACGACGGCGACGCGGCCCGGGTTGTCCAGGTGGGGGTGGGCGTTGGCGTCGTTGGGCGCGCCGTGCGTGGCCCAGCGCGTGTGGCCGATGCCGGTCGGGCCGGACGGCAGGGGCCGGTCGGACAGCTCCTTCTCCAGATTGGCGAGCTTGCCCGCCTTCTTCGCGGCGGCGAGACCGCCGTCGGCCGGCACCGCGACCCCGGCCGAGTCATAGCCGCGGTACTCCAGCCGCCGCAGCCCCGCCAATACGACATCGAGGGCGGACTGCCCTCCCACATAGCCAACGATTCCGCACATGCGGAGCAGGTTACGGCGCGGGCGGCCCCGCTCGTGGCGGCAACGGCACAACCGCCGGCACGACCGCCCGGGCCGGCGCCGGATCGGCGGGGCGTCCGGCAGGGCATCCGGCGGGACATCCGGCGGGGGGCTTCAGCAGCCCCGTTCGATCCTGTCGATGGCGTCCTGCACCATCTCCAGGTACTCGACCTCCTCGCAGCGCGGCTTGCTGCCGAGCTCGTAGCGGTCGAGGCAGTCGCCGAGGTCCTGGGTGAGGTCCTCGTCGGGCAGGTCGTCGGCCAGCTCGGCGCAGACGCGGGCGGCGAAGTCCTCCCGCTCGGCTTCGGCGGCGGTTCTCCGGCGCAGGTTTCTGAGGGCGAACACAGACAACACGGCATCCCTACGTGATGCGGCCGCGTGGTGGGGGGCGTGCGCGTGCGGCCCGCGAGCGGAACGTAGTGGCTGACCGGTCAGTAGGTACAGAGGCCGGTGAAAGTTCACCCACCGTTGCGCCCCGTTACCCGCCGTACGAGTCACCCAAATCCCACGAGAACACCCGCTCCCGCCACCCGGAAGTGAGCGCCGGGCGCGACCCGCGCACAATGGGCCCGTGCCGACCACCACAGACCAGCCGCCGCAGCGCCGCCGCGCGGACTCGTCCCCGTACGTGGACCTGACCCGCGCCGAGTGGAGCGCTCTGCGGGAAAACACCCCGCTGCCGCTGACAGCCGACGAGGTCGAGCGGCTGCGCGGCCTCGGGGACGTCATCGACCTGGACGAGGTGCGGGAGGTCTACCTGCCCCTGTCCCGGCTGCTGCACCTGTACGTAGAGGCCACCAGCCGGCTGCGGGGCACGCTGAACACCTTCCTGGGCGACGTGGGCGACGGGCACGGCTCCCAGCCCGGCACGCCCTTCGTCATAGGCGTCGCGGGCAGCGTGGCGGTCGGCAAGTCGACCACCGCGCGCCTCCTGCAGGCGCTGCTGGCCCGCTGGCCCGAGCACCCGCGCGTGGAGCTGGTCACCACGGACGGCTTCCTGCTGCCCAACGCCGAGCTGCAGAGCCGCGGCCTGATGTCGCGGAAAGGTTTCCCCGAGTCCTACGACCGGCGCGCCCTGACCCGCTTCGTCGCCGACGTGAAGGCGGGCAAGGACGAGGTCTCGGCCCCCGTCTACTCCCACCTGATCTACGACATCGTGCCCGGCGAGAAGCTGACCGTGCACCGCCCCGACATCCTGATCATCGAGGGCCTCAACGTCCTCCAGCCGGCCCTGCCCGGCAAGGACGGCCGCACCCGCGTCGGACTCGCCGACTTCTTCGACTTCAGCGTGTACGTGGACGCGCGCGCGGAGGACATCGAGCGCTGGTACTACGAGCGCTTCAAGAAGCTGCGCGCGACGGCCTTCACCGACCCCGACTCCTACTTCCGGCGCTACACCCAGGTCTCCGAGGAGGAGGCCCTGGACTACGCGCGCCGCAACTGGCGCACCATCAACAAGCCCAACCTGCTGGAGAACGTGGCCCCCACGCGCGGCCGGTCGAACCTGATCCTGCGCAAGGGCCCGGACCACAAGGTGCAGCGGCTGTCGCTGCGCAAGCTCTGACCACCGCGGCCGCCACTGCAGCGACCTCCGCTCCGACCACCGCAGCGAACACCGCTCCGACCACCCGGGAGAGCCATGCTCCACCTGCGGATGATCTGCCCGCCCGCGCGCACCGACGACGTGGTCGCCCTCGTCGAGAAGACGGTGGGCGCCACCCATCTGGCCGTCGTCCCCGGCGCGGGCCGCGACCCGCACGGCGACATCGTGCTGTGCGACGTGGCACGCGAGGCGGCCGACGAGCTGCTGGACGCGCTGCGCGCGAGCGGGCTGCCGGAGGTCGGCGCGGTCTCGGTCGAGGAGATCGACCTGAGCCTGTCCCGGCGCGCGCAGCGCGCCGAGCTGGCCGCGCCCGGCTCGGGCGCGGACGCGATCGTGTGGGAGTCGCTGGTCGAGGAGACCCACGAGGAGTCGACGCTCACCGTCACGTTCCTGGCGTTCCTGACGGTGGCGACGATGCTGGCCGCCTGCGGTGTGATCATGGACAGTGCGATCCTGATCGTGGGCGCGATGGCGGTGGGCCCGGAGTTCGGCCCGCTGGCCGGGCTGTGCACGGCGATCGTGCGGCGGGCGCCCCGGCTGGCCTGGCGGTCGGTGGGCGCGCTGCTCGTGGGCTTCCCCGTGGCGATGGCGCTGACCGGCGGCTTCAGCCTCCTGATGGACGCGCTGGGGCTCTTCCACGAGGCGAAGTTCCTGGCCCCCCGCCCCCAGACGTCCTTCATCTGGCAGCCGGACGCCTTCTCCTTCGTGGTGGCGTTCCTGGCCGGCATCGCCGGCATCCTCTCCCTGACCTCGGCGAAGTCGGGGGCGCTGATCGGCGTGGCGATCTCGGTGACGACGGTGCCGGCCGCGGCGAACGCGGCCGTCGCCCTGTCCTACGGGGACTGGGCCGAGACCCGCGGGTCGGCGGTCCAGCTGGCGCTGAACCTCGCGGGGATCGTGGTGGCGGGAACGCTCACGCTCCTCGCCCAGAAGTGGTTCTGGGGCAGGCAGCGGGCCCGCTCCGCGGTGGCGGCAAGCGGCCCGAAGGGCTGACGGCCCCGCCGTCGTCCCGCGCCGCTGCGGCGGAAGAGATGCGCAGGCGGTACCCGGCATGTTCTTCCGCCGCTACGGCGAGGTGCCACCGCGGCGTGGGCCACGGCGGCGAGCGGAATACCGGCCTAGCCCAGAGCCGACTTGACCGCGTCGGCGAGGCGCTGGGCCACGGTGCGGGCCTGCTCGATGTCGGCGGCCTCCACCATCACGCGCACGAGCGGCTCCGTGCCGGACGGGCGCAGCAGCACGCGGCCGGTGGAGCCCAGCTGTGCCTCGGCGTCGGCGACGGCCGCGGCGAGCTCCTCGGAGGAGTTCACCCGGTTCTTGTCGACGTCGCGGACGTTGATGAGGATCTGCGGCAGGCGCTCCATGACGGCGGCCAGGTCCGCGAGGGAGCGGCCCGTGGCGGCGACGCGGGCGGCCAGCATCAGGCCGGTCAGGGTGCCGTCGCCGGTCGTGGCGTGGTCGAGGACGATGACGTGCCCGGACTGCTCGCCGCCGAGGGCGAAGCCGTGGGCCTTCATCTCCTCCAGGACGTAGCGGTCGCCGACGGCCGTCTGGACCAGCTCGACGCCCTCGCGCTCCATGGCCAGCTTGAAGCCCAGGTTGGACATGACGGTCGCGACGACGGTGTTCTTGCGCAGCGAGCCCGCCTCGCGCATCGCGAGGGCCAGGACGGCGAGGATCTGGTCGCCGTCGACCTCGTTGCCCTTGTGATCCACGGCCAGGCAGCGGTCGGCGTCGCCGTCGTGCGCCACGCCCAGGTCGGCGCCGTGCTCGACGACGGCGGCACGCAGCTTGTCCAGGTGCGTGGAGCCGCACTCGTGGTTGATGTTGAGGCCGTCGGGCTCGGTGCCGATCGTGATGACCTCGGCACCGGCGCGGGCGAACGCCTCCGGGGAGACGCGGGCCGCGGCGCCGTGGGCGCCGTCGATGACGACCTTCAGGCCGTCCATGCGGTTGGGGAGGACGCCGATCAGGTGGGCGACGTAGTTGTCGAAGCCCTGGTCGTACTCGCGGACGCGGCCGACGCCGGCGCCGGTGGGACGCTCCCAGGGCTCGCCGGAGGCGTGCGCCCGGTAGGTCTGCTCGATGCGGTCCTCCAGCTCGTCGGCGAGCTTGTGGCCGCCGCGGGCGAAGAACTTGATGCCGTTGTCGGGCATGGCGTTGTGGCTCGCGGAGAGCATCACGCCCAGGTCGGCGCCGAGGGCGCCCGTCAGATAGGCGACGGCGGGCGTGGGCAGGACGCCCACCCGCAGCACGTCGACGCCGGCGCTGGCCAGGCCGGCCACGACGGCGGCCTCCAGGAACTCCCCGGACGCGCGGGGGTCGCGGCCCACGACGGCCACCGGGCGGTGGCCCTCGAACGTCCCCGCCTCGGCGAGCACGTGCGCCGCGGCGACCGACAGGCCGAGTGCGAGCTCGGCCGTCAGATCGGCGTTGGCGACGCCGCGCACACCGTCCGTACCGAAGAGTCGTCCCACTGGTGTCCTCCGAAAAACGCGCGGATACGGGGCCTGCCTGTGAACGGGCCCCGCAAACAAAAGTGTCGGGTCCGGAACCGGAACGTTGACTTCAGGTATACGCCGATACGTCCCGGGTGACCGATAGCCGAAACGCCCCGGCCGGCACGGAGTGTGCCGCCGGGGCGTTCGAGCAGAGCAGCGAAGTCGCGTGATTAGCGCTTGCTGTACTGCGGGGCCTTGCGGGCCTTCTTGAGACCGGCCTTCTTGCGCTCGACCGCACGGTCGTCGCGGCTCAGGAAGCCGGCCTTCTTCAGCGGGCCGCGGTTGTTGTCCACGTCCGCCTCGTTCAGCGCGCGGGCCACGCCGAGGCGCAGGGCGCCGGCCTGGCCGGAGACGCCGCCACCCGAGATGCGGGCGATGACGTCGTAGCGGTCGTCGAGCTCGAGCACCTTGAAGGGCTCGTTGACTTCCTGCTGGTGCACCTTGTTGGGGAAGTAGTCCTCAAGGGTGCGACCGTTGATCTTCCACTTGCCGGAGCCCGGAACGATCCGGACACGGGCAATGGCGTTCTTGCGACGGCCCAGGCCGGCGGCCGGCTGCGGGTCGCCGAAGCGGGACGCGAGGGACTCGGAGGTGTACTCCGACTCAACGACCTCGGTCTCGGTGGTGTACTCCTCGACGCCCTCGACCGGCATCTCGGCAGTGGTCTCAGCCACGATTCTCCTCAGACTTTCTGGTTCGGCGGTGGCCGGGACTTAGCCCTGCTTGACCTGGGTGATCTCGAACGGCTGCGGCTGCTGGGCGGCGTGCGGGTGCTCGGCGCCGGAGTAGACCTTCAGCTTCGAGAGCATCTGACGGCCGAGGGAGTTCTTGGGCAGCATGCCCTTGATCGCCTTCTCGACGGCCTTCTCGGGGTTCTTGTCGAGCAGCTCGTCGTAACGGACGGAGCGCAGACCACCCGGGAAGCCAGAGTGGCGGTACGCCATCTTCTGGGTCTTCTTGTTGCCGGACAGGTGCACCTTGTCGGCGTTGATGATGACGACGAAGTCACCCATGTCCATGTGCGGGGCGTACACAGGCTTGTGCTTGCCGCGCAGCAGGGAGGCGGCCTGAGAGGCCAGACGGCCCAGGACGACGTCCTGCGCGTCGATGATGTGCCACTGGCGCTGGACATCGCCGGGCTTGGGGCTGAACGTACGCACGGTCGTAGCCTTCGCTTCTTCAGTGAGTGGGTCCTGACACGGCCCGCCTGAGGCGGCTGCCGGCGAGGGACGCACTCCGGGGACGCAACCCGGGTGCGGGCCGCTGGCGGCCACTCTGGTGGGCAAGCGTAAGGGCCCCTCGCGTGAGAACGACCAAGCCAATACGCATAACGAACTCGTAGAGTACCGGGCGCCCACCGGCGGGGTCAAAACACATGGTCTCACCGGCGCCGGAGCGCGGCCACACGGCCCACTACCGGGCGCGCGCCACGCGCCCCTCGTCCCACACCGGCTCCGGGGCCTCCCGGACCCGGCCGTCCGCACCGAAGACCAGGAACCGGTCGAAGGAACGGGCGAACCAGCGGTCGTGTGTGACGCACAGCACCGTCCCCTCGTACGCCTCCAGACCCTCCTGCAGGGCCTCCGCGCTCTCCAGGTCCAGGTTGTCCGTGGGCTCGTCCAGGAGCAGCGCGGTCGTCCCCGCCAGCTCCAGCAGCAAGATCTGGAAGCGGGCCTGCTGGCCGCCCGAGAGCTTCTCGAAGGCCTGGTCGCCCTGATTCTCCAGCTCGTACCGCCGCAGGGCGGACATCGCCCCGCCGCGGTCCTTGGCGTGCTCCGTCCACAGGATGTCGACGAGCGTGCGCCCCATCAGCTCCGGGTGGGCGTGGGTCTGCGCGAAGTGCCCCGGCACGACGCGGGCGCCCAGCTTCCACTCGCCCGTGTGCGCCACGGGATTTTCGGCGTCCCCCGCCAGGAGCCGCAGGAAGTGGGACTTGCCGGAGCCGTTCGAGCCCAGCACCGCTACCCGCTCGCCGTAGAAGACCTCCAGCCCGAACGGCTTCATCAGGCCGGTCAGCTCCAGGTTTACGCAGGTCAGGGCGCGCACACCGGTACGGCCGCCGCGCAGCCGCATCCGGATGTCCTGCTCGCGGGGCGGCTCCGGCGGCGGGCCCGCCTCCTCGAACTTGCGCAGCCGGGTCTGCGCCGCGGCGTACCGCGAGGCCATCTCGTGGCTGACCGCGGCCGCCTGCCGCAGCGTGATCACCAGCTTCTTCAGCTGGGCGTGCTTCTCGTCCCAGCGCCGCCGCAGCTCCTCGAAGCGGGCGAAGCGCTCCTTGCGGGCCTCGTGGTACGTGGCGAAGCCACCGCCGTGCACCCAGACGTCGCTGCCCGCCGGGCCCGGCTCGACACTGATGATCTTCTCGGCGGAGCGGGCCAGCAGCTCGCGGTCGTGGGAGACGAAGAGGACCGTCTTCTTCGTCTCGCGCAGCTTCTCCTCCAGCCAGCGCTTGCCGGGGACGTCCAGGTAGTTGTCCGGCTCGTCCAGCAGCAGGACCTCGTCCGTGCCGCGCAGCAGGGACTCCAGGACGAGCCGCTTCTGCTCGCCGCCGGAGAGCGTGCGCACCTGGCGCCACTGCGCCTTCTCGTACGGGACGCCGAGCGCGGCCATGGTGCACATGTCCCACACGGTCTCGGCCTCGTAGCCGCGGGCCTCGGCCCAGTCGGAGAGGGCCTGCGCGTAGGCCATCTGCGCGGCCTCGTCGTCCCGCTCCATGATCGCGAGTTCGGCGGCGTCCACGGCCCGCGCCGCCTCGCGGATGCGCGGCTGGGCGACGGAGACCAGCAGGTCACGGACCGTACGGTCGTCCCGGACCGAGCCCACGAACTGCGGCATCACGCCGAGGCCGCCGCTGACCGAGACCGTACCGCCGTGCGGCTGCAGCTCGCCGGCGATCAGGCGCAGCAGCGTGGTCTTGCCTGCGCCGTTGGCACCGACGAGGGCGACCGCGGCGCCTTCGCCGACGCGGAAGGAGACATCGCCGAGGAGCACCCTCCCGTCCGGGAGGTAGTACTCCAGATGTGCTGCTTCCACGTGTCCCATGGGCGGGATTCTCCCTGCTCGCCGAGGGGGCGACCAACCCGTTTTCGCGGTTTACGATGCACGCCATGAGTTTTGGGCAGGCAGGGCCGTACGGGCCCCCGGGCGATCCGCAGCAGCCGAACCAGCAGCCGGGTCCGCTCCCGGGTCCGCCCTCGGGGCCGCCGCCGGGCTCACAGCCGATGCCGCCGGCCGGGCAGTTCGGTCCGCCGCCGGACCTGTCGCCCCAGGCCGGGCAGCCCGCGGCGCAGCCGCAGCCGGCGCCCCAGCAGGCGCAGCCGCAGCCGGCGCCCCAGCACCACCCCGTGCCGCCCGCACCGCCCGCGCCGTGGGCCTCCGCCCCGGGCCAGGCCTCGCAGACCCCCGACTGGGACGCCCTCGCCGACACCACCGCGGCCCGCGGCCGGCGCCGCAAGTGGCTGCTGGTCGGCGGCGGCGCGCTGGCCACGGTCGCCGTCGCCGGCACCGTGGCGGCCCTCGTCGTCGGTTCGCACAAGGGCGGCAAATCCGCCTCCGACCTGCCGTCGGCACAGAAGCTGCCGAGCTCCTCCGGCTCGCCCGAGCCGTCGTTCTCGCAGGTCGCGCCGCCGCCTCCGCCCAACCCGCGCGACTTCATAGCCAGCGCGGACAAGGACAAGGCGCCGCTCAGCACGAAGACGCTCTTCCCGCACAGCAAGCCCTCCCTCGACAAGAGGAAGTACGACCGCGTCGACACGGCCACGACCGAGGACTGCGCCTCGGCGACGCAGGGCGGGCTCGGTTCCGTCCTCGCCGACAACGGCTGCCGGAAGGTGATGCGGGCGACGTACAAGCGGGACGGGGTGGCGGTGACGGTCGGCGTGGCCGTCTTCGACACGAAGGCCGCGGCCGACAAGGCCAAGGAGCAGTCCACGGGGAACATCGCCTCGCTCTCCGGTGACGGCCCCGCCTTCTGCCGGGCCACGGCCTGCCGCCTGACCGCCAATGCGGAGGGCCGCTACGCGTACTTCACCGTGGCCGGCTACCTGAACGGCAAGGCCGTCCCCGACGACGACAAGGACGCCCTCCAGGCGGGCCGCGACGTGGCGGGCTACACCTTCCGCCGCATCATGGCCCGGGCCAACTCCCAGGCAGCGGCATCGGTGGCCTCGGCCTCCCCGTCCCCGGGCAACAAGAAACAGGCGTAGGCGGCGGGGCCGGGCGCAACGCCGCCCCCCTGCCGCAGGCAGAAAAACCCCGCCGCCACGGCGCCCAGCCCCCACCAAGCAGCCCGGCGGTGCCGAACCCACCCGAGGGCCGTACGGCACCGCCGAACTCCACCGTCGTGGCTGCGCGCCGCCGCGGCGGTACAAGGATGCGGGGCGGCGTGTGTCACCCGCCGTCGCCGCCGTCCCCCGCCTCCCCGCCCTCCCCCACCGCCATCGGTGAGGAGGGCGGCGGCACCGTGGGGGCCTTTTGTTCGGCGCGGGCCAGTTTGGCGATCTGGGCGTCGACGAGTTCCGGTGGGATTTCGACGTCCTCGGGGTCGGACAGGCTGGTGGCGAAGAACATCGCGAGCGTGGCGCCCGAGCGCACGACGGTGATCAGGCTCGGCGCCCGCTCCGCCGCGTTCTCCAGCCGGTAGGCCACCGCCTCGTCCCCCAGCCGGGGCGCCGTGAGCGTCCGGACCGCCCGGAACTCCTGGGGTTCGCCCTCCCCGGTGCGCATGCGGAAGCCGCCCGCGCAGCCGGCCGCCGCGGACCGCAGCCCGTCGAGAGTGGAGACGGCGCCGTCGCCGCGGTAGGTGGAGACGCGGATCATCCCCATGAGGCCCTGGAAGTCGAGGTCCTCGCTCGCCTTGGCGAAGGTGTTGACGACGGACGCGGCCGGCGCGGGCCGGGGCCGGGAGCCGAGGGCCTCGACGAGGGGCCGGCAGGAGGCGTCGTCGGCGACGGGCCGCCCGCCCCCGGCGGCCCAGCTGCTCGCGCGTTCGATCTGGAAGCCGGGAACCTCGCGCGGCCCCAGCTCGACGTGCCGGAGCTGGGCGGAGCTCAGTATCCGCACGGCACCGCGCGTGTCCTTGGCCTCGCCGCGGCCGCCGCCGCGGCCGCCTCCTCCGCCGGAGCCGCCGTTGCCGTCGAGTCCGCCGTCGCCGCCAGTGCCGCCGCATCCCGCCGTCAGCCCGAGGGCCACGACCGCGGAGACCGCCACCATCGCCTTCACAGGGCACAGCCTCCCAGCGCCTGCGGGGTCCGTCCCCGCGCCACGCCCGGCCACCCGGTTACCCTCTGGACTTCCGTTCGATGCACCGCTTGACGGAAGCATCGCGGCTACCCCTACAGTTCGCTCGCCCGAACAAACGGACGGACTCCACACGCGCACGGAGAGACGGAGAGGGGGCCCACACTCATGAAGATCGCCTTCCTGATCCACAACGCCTACGGCATCGGCGGCACGATCCGCGCCACCGGCAACCTCGCGAGCGCCCTCGCCGCCCGCCACGACGTCGAGATCGTCTCCGTCTACCGCAGCGCGGACGCCCCGAAGCTCCCCGCCGGCCGCCGCGTACGGCTCACGTCGCTGATCGACATCCGCAAGGACGCCCCCGGCTCGGAGACGGACAACGAGCTGCAGCAGCAGCCCAGCGCCCTCCTCCCGGCGCGCGAGCGCGACGTCAAGGCCTTCACCCGCCTCGCCGACCTGCGCGTCGCCCAGTACCTGGAGGCCACGGACGCCGACGTCGTCGTCGCCACCCGCCCCGGCCTCCTCGTCCACCTCACCCGCCTCGCCACCGACCGCACCTTCCTGCGCATCGGCCAGGAGCACCTCATCCACAGCGGCCACCACCCGGAGGTCCGCGCCGCCCAGGACGCCGCGATCCCGCTGCTGGACGCCCACACCACCGTCTCCGAGGCGGACGCCGCGACCCACCGCGAGATGCTGCCGGAGGCCGGCACGCACATCGCGGCACTGCCCAACGGCGTCTCGGCCGCCGACGTCGAGCCCTCCGACGGCACCGCCAAGCTCGTCGTGGCCGCCGGCCGCCTCATCCCCGTCAAGCGCTACGACCTCCTGGTCGACGCCTTCGCCAAGGTCGTCGCCGAGCGCCCCGACTGGCGCCTGCGCATCTACGGCCGCGGCCCCGAGCGCGCGGCCCTGCGCGCCCGCATCGACGAGCTCGGCCTCGCCGAGAACATCGCGCTCATGGGCCCCCACTCCCCCATCGAGACCGAGTGGGCCAAGGGCTCCATCGCCACCGTCACCTCCGACTTCGAGTCCTTCGGCATGACGATCGTGGAGGCCATGCACTGCGGCGTCCCCGTCGTCGCCACCGACTGCCCGCAGGGCCCCCGCGAGATCATCGAGGACGGGGTGGACGGCCTGCTCGTCCCGCCCGGCGACGCCGACGCCGTGGCCGAGGGCCTCCTCAAGCTCATCGACGACGAGGAGCTGCGCCGCTCCATGGGCCGGGCCGCCCGCGACTCCGCCCTGCGCTACGCCCCCGCCCGGATCGCCGAGCGCTTCGAGGAGATCGTCCGCGCGGTCCGCCCGGAGCTGCTGCCGCCGCAGACCCCGGCGCCACCCGCCGCGGCCCCCGCATCCGCCCCCGCCGCCCTGCGCCGCACCGCCGCCCGCCTCGTACGGCCGCTGCGCCGCAAGGCCGCCGAGGCCTTCGGGCCCGCCCGCACCGCGACCGCCGCGGAGCGGCCCGCCCCGCCCGCACCCCTGAAACCGCTGCGCCCCCGCGCCTCAGCCCGCGCCACGCCCGACGGCGGCCTCGCCGTCCGGCTGCCCCGCGCGGGCGTCACGGGCGAGCGGCTGACGCTCACGGCGCGCCTGCGCGGCACCGACGGCACCGGCGAGGGCGAGCGGATCGAGATCCCCCTCACCCGCCCCGCCACCGGCAAGGGCCCGCTCACCGCCGTCCTCGACCGGTCCGGCACCACCCTCGCCGAGGGCCGCTGGGACTTCTTCGCCGAGCGCGCCGACGACCGCAAGCGCGCCCGCGTCGCCGCCGATCTCGTCGAACAGGCCCGGCTGCTGACCCTGCCCCTGCGGCAGGAGCAGGACGGCCACGTCACCGCCTGGGTCCCCTACGTCACCGCCGCCGGCTCCCTGACCCTGCGCACCTGGCGCCGCCCCGCCCACGCCGAGCTCGACGAGATCGCCGTCGGCGAGGACTCCCTCACCGTGACCGCCACCGTGCTCGGCACCACCGCACCCCTCGGCCCGGCATCGCGCATCGCCCTCGTATCGCCCGAGGACCCCGCCCACGACGTGGAGGTCCCCCTCACCGCCCTCCCCGGACGGCGGCTGCGCTGCACCGTTCCCTACGGCCTGCTGTTCGCCCGCCGCGGCACCGCCCACGACGTCTGGCGCCTGGAACTGCGCCCCGCCCCCGCGGAACCGCCCGTCCCGCTCGGCCGTCTCACGGGCGACGGCGTGGACCGCAAACGCACCGACGTGCACCCGGCGCGCGACCTGGAACACCCCGTGCGGGGTACCGTCGCCGTGCGCCCCGTCTTCGACCCGGAGAACGATCTCACCCTTGACGTAAGCGACGTGACTCAAGCCACAATGTAGCCTCGACAGGCAACCGAAATCCCTCCCAACGGTCTTAACCGACGGATCGGACCGGACCACCGAAGCATCCGGCCGACAGGGGAGACCCGCACACCCAGGCCAGGGGGAAGGACGGACGCGCCGCCCGTAACGCCGCGCACACACCGCCATGAAGATCTCTTTCCTTTTGCAGAACGCCTACGGCATCGGCGGCACGATCCGCTCCACCTTCAACGTCGCCGGCGCGCTCGCCGCCCGGCACGACGTGGAGATCGTGTCCATCCACAGGACCGGTGGCACACCCAAGCTCCCCCTGCACCGCAAGGTGAAGCTGGTCCACCTGATCGACACCCGCGCCGAGACCGGCGCCGACCGGGACAACCCGCTCCTGGAGCAGGACAGCGCCCACATCCCGCCCGTCGAGGCCAAGGGCGCCCACTTCAGCGCCCTGACCGACAAGCGCGTCGCCGAGCACCTCGCCCGCACCGACGCCGACGTCGTCGTCGCCACCCGCCCCGGCCTGGTCATGTACCTGGCCGAATTCGGGCAGGACCGCTATCTGCGGATCGGCCAGGAGCACCGGATCTACGGCACCCACGAGCCGAACATCCGCGCCGCCCAGGACCGCGCCATCCCGCACCTGGACGCCCACACCGCCGTCTCCGACGCCGACGCCGCGACCCACCGCGAGCAGTTCCCCGGCATCAGGACCAAGCTCGTCGCGCTGCCCAACGGCGTCCCCGCCTCCGAGGTCGAGCCCTCCGACGGCAACGCCAAGCTCGTCGTCGCCGCCGGCCGCCTCATCCCCGTCAAGCGCTACGACCTCCTGGTCAAGGCCTGGGTCACCGTCGCCGCCGCCCGCCCCGACTGGAAGCTGCGCATCTACGGCCGCGGCCCCCAGCAGGCCAAGCTGCGCGAGCAGATCGACCAGCTCGGCCTCACCGAGCACATCACCCTCATGGGCCCCCACTCCCCCATCGAGACCGAGTGGGCCAAGGGCTCCATCGCCGCCGTGACCTCCCGCGAGGAGTCCTTCGGCATGACGATCGTGGAGGCCATGAACTGCGGCGTCCCCGTCGTCGCCACGGACTGCCCGCACGGCCCCGGCGAGATCATCAAGGACGGCCACGACGGCCTCCTCGTCACCAACCTCGACAGCGACGCCATCGCCAAGGGCCTCCTCAAGCTCATCGAGGACGACGAGCTGCGGCACGCCATGGGCAAGGCCGCCCGCGTCTCCGCCGAGCGCTACCACCCGGACGCCATCGCCCGCCGCTACGAGGAGCTCATCGAGAGCCTCGGCGGCGTCCGCGACGGCTCCGCCCCGGCCTCGGCGGCGGCCCCGGCCGGCTCCGGCACCGCCGAGCGCAAGCCCGCGCCCGTCCCGCTGACGAAGATGCTGCGCCGCACCGCCGGCAAGATCCTCCGCCCGCTGCGCCGCAGCGTCGCCAAGCCCTCCACCCCGCCGGTGAAGGCCGCGATCAAGGAGATCGTCCGCAAGCCGCTGCGCTGCACCGCCTCCTGCCGCATCGACGCCGACGGCAACATCCTCGTCTCCGTCGACCGCAAGGGCCTCTCCGGCGAGAAGCTCTCCCTCACGGTCACCCGCCGCAAGGAGGGCAAGCCCGTCGCCGTGCCCCTGAAGGCACCGGCCGGCCCGAAGGACCCGTACACCGCCGTCCTCGACCGCAAGCAGCTGCGCCTGGGCGAGGGCCGCTGGGACCTGCACGTCGTCCGCGGCGACGACGGCGCCCGCCGCCGCGTCGTCTCCCACCTCGCCGAGGGCCGCGGCCTGGTCGAGCTGGAGCCGCTGCCCGGCGCCCCCTTCACCTGGTGGGTGCCCTACCCGACGGTCGACGGCTTCCTCGCCCTGCGCGCCTGGAACCGCCCCGTCCACGCCGAGGCCCGCCTCGTCCGCCAGGACGAGACCGCCCTCACCGTCGAAGGCACCCTGCACGGCGCCGAGTTCGCCGACGGCGCCGAGCCGGTCCTCGTCGCCACGCCCCGCGCGGACACGGCCGACAAGGTCACCGCGCAGGTCACCGCCGTCGACAGCACGGCCTTCCGGGTGACCGTCCCCTACGCCGAGCTGCGGCACGCCCGCGGCACCGGCGAGGAGAACACCGTCTGGGACCTGGCCCTGCGCCTGACCCCGGACGGCGAGCCGGTCAAGGTGGCCCGTCTCATCGGCGACATCGTCGACCGCAACAAGACGGACCTGTACCCGAAGGTCGACGGCATCAAGCCGTACTTCACGGTCAACAGCGACCTGGCGGTCAGCTGCCCCGCTTGATCCCACAACGCAGGTGGGGCCCGGCTTTCGCCGGGCCCCACCTGCGTTTACGTCAGCAGCAACCCGCGCCGGGCAGCGTCCTCCTGTTCCGCGCCGCAAGGTTCCGCGCCGCCAGCTCGGAGTCGGCCGGATACCCGACCTCCTCCAGCGTGAGCCCGTGCGGACGCACCACGTGCACGGCCGAATCCCGCACCCGCGCCGCAAGCACCTTGCCCGGCCACTCCACCGGCCGGTGCCCGTCACCCACGAACAGCAGCGCGCCCACCAGCGACCGCACCATGTTGTGGCAGAAGGCGTCCGCCCGCACGGTCGCCGTGATGACGCCGGAAGCGTCCCGCTCCCAACTCAGCTGCTGCAGCGTCCGGATGGTCGTCGCACCCTCACGCCGCTTGCAGTAGGCGGCGAAGTCGTGCTCGCCGATCAGCGCCTTCGAGGCCGCGTTCATGGCATCGACGTCCAACGGCCAGTCGTGCCACAGCACATGACCGCGCAGCAGCGGATCGACACCGCCGTGATGGTCCGTCACCCGGTAGGCGTAGCGCCGCCAGATCGCGGAGAAGCGCGCGTTGAACCCGGCCGGCGCCTCGGCGACCTGCCACACCCGTACGTCGTGCGGCAGCCGCCCCGCCAGCCGGCGCAGCAGCTTCTCCTCGTGCTCGGCCCACACCTCGGCCGGCAGGTCGACGTGCGCGACCTGGCCCCGGGCGTGCACTCCGGCGTCGGTACGGCCCGCGACCGTCAGCTCGTACGTCTCCTTGGACCGCGTCACGGTCCGGATCGCGTCCTCCAGCTCGGCCTGCACCGTGCGCTGGCCCTCGCGCTGCTTGGCCCAGCCGGAGAAGTCCTTGCCGTCGTACGAAAGGTCCAGCCGCACCCGAACGTAACCGGGTGCCACCTCGTCACTCACCAGGGGTTCCTCTCAGAAATGCGGGACGGGCCCGCCCCCGGAAAGGGGCGGGCCCGTCACTGACACGCATCAGCGGTGTCAGGCGTCCTTCGACTCCTCGGCCGGAGCCTCGGCGGCAGCCTCGGACTCCTTGACCGCACGCTTGGTGGCGGCCTCGGCCTCGGCGACGGTCGCCTTCTTGGCGATCTCGCCCTCGACCAGCTCGATCACGGCCATGGGCGCGTTGTCGCCACGGCGGTTACCGATCTTGGTGATACGGGTGTAGCCACCCGGACGCTCGGCGAAGCGCGGAGCGATCTCGGTGAAGAGCACGTGCACGATGCCCTTGTCCGTGATCGTCTGCAGCACCTGGCGACGGTTGTGGATGTCGCCCTTCTTCGCCTTGGTGATCAGGCGCTCGGCGACCGGACGCAGGCGGCGGGCCTTGGCCTCGGTCGTCGTGATGCGGCCGTGCTCGAAGAGCGACTTGGCGAGGTTCGCCAGCATCAGCTTCTCGTGCGCGGCACCGCCGCCCAGACGGGCACCCTTGGTGGGACGCGGCATGGTGTTTCTCCTAGGTGTCTGCCCCGGCCGTATCAGGTACCGGAGTCAGTATCCGAGCAGGCGGTCGCCTGTCGGAGACCGCGCCCCCGAAGGGGCGCGGGGAACTGCGCGACCAGCCGAAGCGGACTCGCAGCCAAGATCAGACCGTAAGGTCCGAGCTCTTAGTACTGCTCGGTCTCGACGAAACCCGCATCCGCGTCGTCGTCGGCGCCGAAGGCGTCGGCCGCGGCGGTCGGGTCGAATCCGGGCGGGCTGTCCTTGAGGGCCAGGCCCATGCCGGCCAGCTTCGCCTTGACCTCGTCGATCGACTTCGCACCGAAGTTGCGGATGTCGAGCAGGTCGGCCTCGGAGCGGGCGACGAGCTCACCCACGGAGTGGATGCCCTCGCGCTTGAGGCAGTTGTACGAGCGGACCGTGAGCTCGAGCTCCTCGATCGGCAGCGCCAGGTCGGCGGCCAGGGCGGCGTCCGTCGGGGACGGGCCCATGTCGATGCCCTCGGCGTCGATGTTGAGCTCGCGGGCCAGACCGAACAGCTCGACCAGGGTCTTACCGGCGGACGCCATGGCGTCGCGCGGGCGCATGGCCTGCTTGGTCTCGACGTCGACGATCAGCTTGTCGAAGTCGGTGCGCTGCTCGACTCGGGTCGCCTCGACCTTGTAGGTGACCTTGAGAACCGGCGAGTAGATGGAGTCGACCGGGATACGGCCGATCTCCTGGCCCACCTGCTTGTTCTGGACGGCGGAGACGTAGCCGCGACCGCGCTCGACGGTCAGCTCCATCTCCAGCTTGCCCTTGGCGTTCAGGGTCGCCAGGACCAGGTCGGGGTTGTGCACCTCGACACCGGCCGGCGGGGCGATGTCGGCGGCGGTGACCAGACCCGGGCCCTGCTTGCGCAGGTACATCACGACCGGCTCGTCGTGCTCCGAGGAGACGACCAGCTGCTTGATGTTCAGGATGAGGTCGGTGACGTCCTCCTTGACGCCCGGCACGGTGGTGAACTCGTGCAGGACACCGTCGATGCGGATGGACGTGACCGCCGCACCCGGGATCGAGGAGAGGAGCGTACGGCGCAGGGAGTTGCCGAGGGTGTAGCCGAAGCCCGGCTCCAGCGGCTCGATCACGAACCGGGAGCGGAACTCGTCGACGACCTCTTCGGTCAGCGAGGGGCGCTGAGCGATCAGCATGCGATGAATCCTTCAGTCATGGACACCCACTATTTGATGTCCCGAGGTATTACAAGGGTACGGGCGGCACGGCCCCCCGGAAGGGAAGCCGTACCGCCCGACCCTCAAGGCAGCAGCCGAAGCCGCGCCGCGTCAGACGCGACGACGCTTCGGGGGGCGGCAGCCGTTGTGCGGGGTCGGGGTGACGTCCTGGATGGAGCCGACCTCGAGACCGGTCGCCTGGAGCGAACGGATGGCGGTCTCACGACCGGAACCCGGGCCCTTGACGAAGACGTCGACCTTGCGCATGCCGTGCTCCTGCGCACGACGCGCGGCGGACTCGGCGGCCATCTGCGCGGCGAACGGGGTGGACTTGCGCGAGCCCTTGAAGCCGACGTGGCCGGCGGAGGCCCAGGAGATCACGTTGCCGGTCGGGTCCGTGATGGACACGATCGTGTTGTTGAACGTGCTCTTGATGTGCGCGTGGCCGTGAGCGACGTTCTTCTTTTCCTTGCGGCGCACCTTCTTGGCAGCGCCCTGACGACCCTTGGGGGGCATGTCTTACTCCTGATGGAGGGAGGTGGTCGGTCCTACAGCGAAGACCGCTGGAATGCGGCCGACCCGGGGGTTGCCCCCCGGAGCACCGCAGCGTCCGCTGTGGACTACTTCTTGCCCGGCTTCTTCTTGCCGGCGATGGCGCGACGCGGGCCCTTGCGGGTACGAGCGTTCGTGCTGGTGCGCTGACCGTGGACCGGCAGGCCGCGGCGGTGACGCAGACCCTGGTAGCAGCCGATCTCGACCTTGCGGCGGATGTCGGCCTGGATCTCGCGACGGAGGTCACCCTCGGTCTTGAGGTTGGCGTCCACGTACTCGCGGATCTTGACCAGGTCCTCTTCGGGAAGGTCACGAACGCGGGTGTTCGGGTTCACACCGGTGGCGGCGAGGGTCGCCTGCGACTGGGTGCGGCCGATACCGAAGACGTAGGTGAGTGCAACCTCCACGCGCTTGTCGCGCGGGATGTCAACACCGGAAACGCGTGCCATTCAATGGCTCCAGATGTTCTCGGGGGTCTGACACAGAACCGATCCCGGCCGCCGTACTAGGTACGTTCCGGGTCCCCGGCCCCCGCCGGAGGTGTCGCCAGTGAGCACTGGACGGGTTCTGCGTATGTACGTTTTTGCTCGCGTCGCGCGAAGAAACTGCGAAGTGCAGGTTCTGCGTCAGCCCTGGCGCTGCTTGTGGCGCAGGTTGTCGCAGATGACCATGACCCGGCCGTGGCGGCGGATCACCTTGCACTTGTCGCAGATCTTCTTGACGCTCGGCTTGACCTTCATGGGTGTGAGGTTCTCCGGGTCAGTGCCGTCGCCCCGTACGAGCGGGACGGCGACAAGATCTACTTGTAGCGGTAGACGATCCGGCCACGCGTCAGGTCGTAGGGAGAGAGCTCCACGACGACCCGGTCATCCGGAAGGATGCGGATGTAGTGCATCCGCATCTTGCCGCTGATGTGCGCGAGGACCTTGTGACCGTTCTGGAGCTCCACCTTGAACATTGCGTTCGGCAGAGACTCGATCACGGTGCCCTCGATCTCGATGGCACCTTGCTTCTTGGCCACGCTTCGCCTTTCGAATCGGCTACCTTGATCAACTCTCGTATGTGCGTGCCATCGGTACGAAGGCATGCGGATACACGAGAGCCGACGCGTCAGTCTACGTCAGGGCAACCCGAAAGACTAATCCAGGGGTGACTGCCCAGCCGCAGTGATCCTTAAGCGGAGGTCAGGCGAGGGGGTCCGGAGCCGCCGTGACCCCGTATTCCGCCAGCTTCGCCTTGCCCCCGTCGACCGCCGTCAGCACCAGCGGCCCTTCCTCCGTCAGAGCGACGGAGTGCTCCCAGTGGGAGGACCAGGACATGTCGTCCGTGAGGACCGTCCAGTCGTCCTCCAGAACGTGCGTACGGGCCGTGCCGAGGCTCACCATGGGCTCGATGGCGATGCAGAAGCCCGGGACGAGCTTGGGGCCCTTGCCGCGCTTGCGCGAGACGTAGTTCAGCAGGTGCGGGTCCATGTGCATCTCGGAGCCGATGCCGTGGCCGCCGTAGTCCTCGATGATCCCGTACTTGCCGCTCGCCGGGCGGGGCTGGCGGCGGATGTAGCCCTCGATGGCCCGGGAGATGTCCACCAGGCGGTTGCCGTTCTTCACGGCGGCGATGCCGGCCCACATGGACTCCTCGGTCACCCGGGAGAGCTCCAGCAGCTCCGGAGCGTGACCGGTGCCCACGAAGGCCGTGAAGGCCGCGTCGCCGTGCCAGCCGTCGACGATGGCGCCGGCGTCGATGGAGATGATGTCGCCGTCCTTGAGGACGGTCTTCGTGTCCGGGATGCCGTGGACGACGACCTCGTTCACCGAGGTGCAGATGGTGGCGGGGAAGCCGCCGTACCCGAGGAAGTTCGACTTCGCGCCGTGCTCGGCGATCACCTTGCGGGCGACGTCGTCCAGGTCCTTGGTCGTGGCACCGGGGACGGCCGCCTCCCGGGTGGCCGCGTGCACGGCGGCGACGACCAGGCCGGCCTCGCGCATCTTCGCGATCTGCTCGGCGGTCTTGATCTCGACCATGGGATGCCTTCCTGGGTCTTGCGGTCCAAATGCTCAAACAAACACTACGGCCGCGGTGCCCCGAAGGGCACCGCGGCCGTAGCACAGGCCATGTCAGGCGTCTTCGCGCTCCAGCGCGGCCATCGCCCGTCCCGTCACCTCGGCGACCTTGCCGAGGGCCGAGATCGTCACCACGAGGCCCTGGGCCTTGTAGTAGTCGATGATCGGCTCGGTCTCGCTGTGGTAGACCTCCAGCCGGCGGCGGACGGTCTCCTCGCTGTCGTCCTCGCGCTGGTACAGCTCGCCGCCGCACGCGTCGCACACACCCTCGGTCTTCGGGGGGTTGTAGATCACGTGGAAGATGTGGCTGCTGTCCTTGCGGCACATCCGGCGGCCGGCGATCCGCTTGACGACCTCGTCCTCCGGGACCTCCAGGTCCAGGACGGCGTCGAGCTTGAGGTCGTCGCCCTTGAGGATGGCGTCCAGCGCCTCGGCCTGGGCCAGGTTGCGCGGGAAGCCGTCGAGCAGGAAGCCGCCGGCGGCGTCCGGCTGGTCCATGCGGTCCTTGGCCATGCCGATGGTGACCTCGTCCGGCACGAGCTGGCCGGCCCGCATGTACTCCTGGGCCTTCTGGCCCAGGGGCGTGCCCTGGCTGATGTTCGCCCGGAAGAGGTCGCCCGTCGAGATGTGCGGGATCGCGAGGTTCTTGGCGAGGTACGCGGCCTGCGTACCCTTGCCGGCGCCGGGCGGCCCGACGAGGACGATTCGCATCAGCGGAGGAACCCTTCGTAGTTGCGCTGCTGAAGCTGGCTCTCGATCTGCTTCACAGTCTCCAGACCGACACCCACGATGATCAGGATGCTGGTTCCCCCGAATGGGAAGTTCTGGTTCGCGTTGAGTGTGACCAGTGCCACCGTGGGCACCAGGGCGATCAGGCCCAGGTAGAGAGAGCCCGGCCACGTGATGCGGTTCAGCACGTAGCTCAGGTACTCCGCGGTGGGACGACCCGCCCGGATGCCCGGGATGAACCCACCATACTTCTTCATGTTGTCGGCAACTTCTTCGGGGTTGAAGGAGATGGCGACGTAGAAGAAGGCGAAGAAAACGATCAGCAGGAAGTAGGTGGCCATGTAGATCGGGTGGTCACCCTTGACCAGGTTGGCGTTGATCCAGTTCGCCCAGCCCGCCTTGGAGCCGGTGAACTGCACGAGCAGCGCCGGAATGTAGAGCAGCGACGAGGCGAAGATGACGGGGATCACGCCCGCCTGGTTCACCTTGAGCGGGATGTAGGTGGACGTACCGCCGTAGGAACGGCGGCCGATCATGCGCTTGGCGTACTGCACGGGGATCCGGCGCTGGGCCTGCTCGACGAAGACGACGAGCGCGACCATCGCGAGGCCGCACAGGATGACCAGGGAGAACTCCAGCCAACCGCCCATCAGGCTGCCCTGGAGCTTGATCGCCCAGAGGGAGCTCGGGAAACCGGCGGCGATGGAGGTGAACATCAGGATCGACATGCCGTTGCCGATGCCGCGGTCGGTGATGAGCTCACCGAGCCACATGATCAGTGCGGTACCGGCGGTCATGGTGATGACCATGACGACGGTGGTGAAGATCGACTGGTTGGGAACGATCTGGTTCCCGACGGTGCAGCCCCCGAACAAGGCACCGCTGCGGGCAGTGGCGACCAGGCCGGTGCCCTGAAGGATCGCAAGAGCCACGGTCAGATAGCGCGTGTACTGCGTGATCTTCGCCTGACCCGACTGCCCCTCCTTCTTGAGGGCTTCCAGCCGTGGAATGACGACGGTCAGGAGCTGCAGGATGATGCTCGCCGTGATGTACGGCATGATCCCGAGCGCAAAGATCGTGATCTGCAGCAGCGCGCCACCACTGAACATGTTCACGAGGCCGAAGAGGCCCTGACCACTCTTGGTCTGGTCCATGCACATCTGGACATTGCGGTAGTCGACTCCCGGCACCGGTACGTGCGCACCGAGTCGGAAGAGCACCATGATGCCCAGCGTGAACAGCAGCTTCTTGCGCAGGTCGGGCGTCTTGAACGCCCGGGCGAACGCGGTGAGCACGGTGCCTCCTGCGCCTCTCACGTTGCCACGCGAGAGGTGACGGTCTTGAGGATCGACGAATACTTATCAGTCAAAATCCGCGCGGACACAGGCCGCGCGGAGGTTAACAGTGCACGCCACCTTACCGGCGACCGTGCCCCCCTTGGAACGACCAACCGGGGATGCCCCTTTTGGGACATCCCCGGTTGTCAGTTCAACGAGCTCAGACGAGCTCGGTGACGGTGCCGCCGGCAGCGACAATCTTCTCCTTGGCGGAGCCGGAGACGGCGTCAACCGAAACCTGCAGCGCCACGGAGACCTCGCCCTGGCCCAGGACCTTGACGAGCTGGTTCTTGCGAACCGCACCCTTGGCGACCAGGTCGGCCACCGTGACCTCGCCACCCTGCGGGTAGAGCGCGGCCAGCTTGTCCAGGTTCACGACCTGGAACTCGGTGCGGAACGGGTTCTTGAAGCCCTTGAGCTTCGGCAGGCGCATGTGGAGGGGCATCTGCCCACCCTCGAAGCGCTGCGGAACCTGGTAACGGGCCTTGGTGCCCTTGGTACCACGACCTGCGGTCTTACCCTTGGACGCCTCACCACGACCCACACGGGTCTTGGCGGTCTTGGCGCCCGGGGCAGGACGGAGGTTGTGGACCTTCAGCGGGTTCTGCTCCGCCATGTCAGTCGACCTCCTCAACCGTCACGAGGTGGCGGACGGTCTGCACCATGCCGCGGATCTCGGGACGGTCCTCCTTGACAACCACGTCGTTGATCTTCTTGAGACCAAGCGAACGCAGGGTGTCGCGGTGGTTCTGCTTGCTACCGATGTAGGACTTGACCTGCGTGACCTTGAGGCGAGCCATTACGCACCCGCCCCTGCACGCGCCCGCAGCAGAGCGGCGGGAGCCACGTCCTCCAGCGGCAGGCCACGACGGGCGGCGATCTCCTCGGGACGGGAGAGTCCCTGGAGGGCCGTCACCGTGGCGTGCACGATGTTGATCGGGTTCGAAGAACCGAGCGACTTCGACAGGATGTCGTGAACGCCGGCGCACTCGAGCACGGCACGCACCGGGCCACCGGCGATAACACCGGTACCGGGGGAAGCCGGCTTGAGCAGGACGACGCCCGCGGCCTTCTCGCCCTGGATCGGGTGCGGGATGGTGCCCTGGATACGGGGGACCTTGAAGAAGTTCTTCTTGGCCTCTTCCACGCCCTTGGCGATGGCAGCCGGAACTTCCTTGGCCTTGCCGTAACCGACACCCACGGTGCCGTCACCGTCACCCACCACGACGAGCGCGGTGAAGCTGAAGCGACGACCACCCTTGACAACCTTGGCGACGCGGTTGATCGCGACTACGCGCTCAACGTACGCGGTCTTCTCGGCGGCAGCGCCACCGTCGCGACCCTTCCGGTCCCGCCGCTCGCCGCCACCGGCACCGCTTCCGCGGCGCTGGGGTCCAGCCATTGGATTTACCTCTCTCTGTTACGTCCGCTAGCTCCGGAACCGGGGCTTAGAACTTCAGCCCGGCTTCGCGGGCGGCGTCCGCCAGAGCGGCAATGCGCCCGGCGTACTGGTTGCCACCGCGGTCGAACACGACAGCCTCGACGCCGGCGGCCTTGGCACGCTCGGCGACCAGGGCGCCCACCTTCGTGGCCTGGGCGCTCTTGTCGCCCTCGCCACCGCGGATCGACGCGTCCAGGTGGGACGCCGACGCCAGGGTGTGACCCTTGATGTCGTCGATCACCTGGGCGGTGATGCCACGGTTGGAGCGCGTCACGACCAGGCGCGGACGCTCGGCCGTACCCGACATGTTCTTGCGGATGCGGATGTGGCGGCGCTGCTTGGCGGCGCGCTTGTAAGCATCGCCCTTGGCGATCTTCACACCGTATGCCATGGCTTACTTACCAGCCTTTCCGACCTTGCGGCGGATGACCTCACCCGCGTACTTCACGCCCTTGGCCTTGTAGGGGTCGGGCTTGCGAAGCTTGCGGATGTTGGCGGCAACCTCGCCGACCTTCTGCTTGTCGATGCCCTCGACGCTGAGCTTGGTGGGGGACTCGACCTTGAAGGTGATGCCCTCGGGGGCCTCGATCAGAATCGGGTGGCTGTAGCCCAGAGAGAACTCCAGGTTGGAGCCCTTCGCCTGGACGCGGTAACCGACACCGCTGATCTCAAGAGCCTTGCTGTAGCCCGCGGTCACGCCGGTGATCATGTTCGCCACCAGCGTGCGGGACAGGCCGTGCAGGGCCTTGTTCTGACGCTCGTCGTTCGGACGAGAGACGACAAGGGTGCCGTCCTCGGCCTTAGCGATCTCGATGGGCGCGGCAACGGCGTGCGTGAGGGAGCCCTTGGGGCCCTTCACGTGGACCGTACGGCCATCGATGGTGACGTCCACACCAGCGGGAACCTGGATGGGCAGCCGTCCAATACGCGACATTGGCTATTCCTCCGTTCCCTGGTTACCAGACGTAGGCGAGGACTTCCCCACCCACGCCCTTCTTGCTGGCCTGCTGGCCGGTCAGGAGACCGTGGGACGTGGAGATGATCGCCACGCCCAGGCCGCCGAGGACCTTCGGCAGGTTGGTGGACTTTGCGTAGACACGCAGGCCCGGCTTCGAGATGCGCTTGATCCCGGCGATCGAGCGCTCGCGGTTCGGACCGAACTTCAGGTCGATGACGAGGCTCTTGCCGACCTCGGCGTCCTCGACCTTCCAGCCGGCGATGTAGCCCTCCTGCTGCAGGATCTCGGCGATGTGCGCCTTGATCTTGCTGTGGGGCATGGCCACGGAGTCGTGGTAAGCCGAGTTCGCGTTCCGCAGACGGGTCAGCATGTCTGCGATCGGATCGGTCATGGTCATGTTTGGCCTTCGGCCTCTCTCGCCGTGGTTTCCTATCTGCGCCATCCCTCTCCCCGAACAGGGTCGGGGCGGGTGCGGTGCGGGGACCTACGGCGTAGTAAGACGGTCATGGGCGGCGGGCACCCAACCCTTCAACTCTACGCGAGCACGAAGCTCGCCGGAGATGATCGGGTCGGGCGACCGCCGTCCAGGATGCTTACCGAGAGTCCTGGTCAACCCAAGTGGGTTGTTACCAGGAGCTCTTGGTCACGCCCGGCAGCTCGCCACGGTGAGCCATCTCACGAAGGCACACGCGGCAGAGGCCGAACTTGCGGTACACGGAGTGCGGGCGGCCGCAGCGCTGGCAGCGGGTGTACGCGCGCACACCGAACTTCGGCTTGCGAGCAGCCTTGGCAATAAGAGACTTCTTCGCCATCTCGCTTACGCCTCCTTGAACGGGAAGCCGAGGTGACGAAGGAGGGCGCGGCCCTCGTCGTCGTTGGTCGCCGTGGTCACCACGGTGATGTCCATACCCCGGACGCGGTCGATCTTGTCCTGGTCGATCTCGTGGAACATGACCTGCTCCGTGAGACCGAAGGTGTAGTTGCCCCGACCATCGAACTGCTTCGGGGACAGACCACGGAAGTCGCGGATGCGCGGCAGCGCGAGCGACAGGGTGCGGTCCAGGAACTCCCACATGCGGTCACCACGGAGGGTGACGTGGGCGCCGATCGGCTGGCCCTCACGCAGCTTGAACTGCGCGATGGACTTGCGAGCCTTGGTGACGGCGGGCTTCTGGCCCGTGATCGTGGTGAGGTCGCGGATGGCGCCCTCGATCAGCTTGGAGTCGCGGGCGGCGTCGCCCACACCCATGTTGACCACGATCTTGGTGAGGCCGGGAACCTGCATGACGTTCTCGTACGAGAACTCCTCACGCAGCTTGCCGACGATCTCTTCGCGGTAGCGCAGCTTGAGACGCGGCGCGTTGGTGGTGGCAGTCATCAGATGTCCTCACCGGTGCGCTTGGCAACGCGGATCTTGTTGCCGTTGTCGTCGAAGCGGTAACCGACGCGGGTGACGACCTTCTTGCCGTCCTTCTCCACGATGAGCTGAACGTTGCTCACGTGGATCGGGGCCTCGGTCGTGACAATGCCACCGGTCTTGGAACCACGGGCGGTCTGGCCGGCCTTGGTGTGCTTCTTGACCCGGTTGACACCCTCGACGAGAACACGGTCCTCAGCCGGGAAGGCCTGAATGACCTTGCCCTGCTTGCCCTTGTCCTTACCGGTGATGACCTGGACCAGGTCGCCCTTCTTGATCTTCATCGGTTACAGCACCTCCGGCGCGAGCGAGACGATCTTCATGAACTTCTTCTCGCGCAGCTCTCGGCCCACGGGGCCGAAGATACGGGTGCCGCGGGGGTCGCCGTCGTTCTTGAGAACGACAGCGGCGTTCTCGTCGAAGCGGATGTACGAGCCATCCGGACGGCGGCGCTCCTTGACGGTGCGAACGATGACGGCCTTGACGACGTCACCCTTCTTCACGTTGCCACCGGGGATCGCGTCCTTGACGGTGGCGACGATGACGTCACCGATGCCCGCGTAGCGGCGACCCGAACCACCGAGAACACGGATGCAAAGGATCTCCTTGGCACCAGTGTTGTCGGCGACCCGAAGTCGCGACTCCTGCTGGATCACGTCTATCTCCTGATCGTCTGCCGGTTCCCGGCGGGGGGCCTCACCGAGGTGAGGACCCCACGCCGAGCCTGGCGGAACTTATCCGAGGGAAACCCCTCAGAAATTACTTGGCCTTCTCGAGGATCTCGACGACGCGCCAGCGCTTGGTCGCCGACAGCGGACGCGTCTCCATCAGGAGGACGCGGTCGCCGACGCCGGCAGCGTTCTGCTCGTCGTGCGCCTTGAGCTTGTTCGTACGGCGGATGACCTTGCCGTACAGCGCGTGCTTGACGCGGTCCTCGACGGCGACGACGACGGTCTTGTCCATCTTGTCGCTGACGACGAGACCCTCACGGGTCTTGCGGAAACCGCGGTCGTTCGTCTCAGTCACATTCTTCTCGCTCATCAGGCGCTCTCCACCGTCTCGATGCCCAGCTCACGCTCGCGCATCAGGGTGTAGATCCGGGCGATGTCCTTACGGACGGACTTGAGCCGACCGTGGTTCTCAAGCTGCCCGGTCGCCGCCTGGAAGCGGAGGTTGAACAGCTCTTCCTTGGCCTCACGGAGCTTCGCGACGAGGTCCTCGTCGTTGAGCTCGCGCAGCTCGGTCGCCTTGATACCAGCGGCCATCACGACTCACCTGCCTCGCGCCGAACAATGCGGCACTTCATCGGAAGCTTGTGGGCGGCGCGGGTGAGCGCCTCCTTAGCAACCTTTTCGTTCGGGAAAGACAGCTCGAACATCACCCGACCGGGCTTGACGTTCGCGATCCACCACTCCGGAGAACCCTTACCGGAACCCATGCGGGTTTCGGCCGGCTTCTTGGTCAGCGGACGGTCCGGGTAGATGTTGATCCACACCTTGCCGCCACGCTTGATGTGACGCGTCATGGCGATACGAGCGGACTCGATCTGACGGTTCGTCACGTAGGCCGGGGTCAGGGCCTGGATGCCGTACTCACCGAAGGCGAGCTCGGTGCCACCCTTGGCCATGCCGTTCCGCTTGGGGTGGTGCTGCTTGCGGTGCTTGACCCTGCGAGGGATCAGCATGTCGGTCAGGCCTCCGTTCCGGTGGACTCAGCCGGAGCAGCGGCAGCGGCCTCGGCCTTGGGGGCCTCGGCAGCGGCGTTCTGCTGCGGCTTGCGGCCGCGGCCGCCACGCTCGCCGCCACGGCCACCACGGGCCGGGCGCTCGCCGGCGCCGCGGGACGGGCGGTTGCCCGCACGCGCAGCGGCGTTCTCGGCGCGGACCTCGGCGATGTTCTTGACGTCGCCCTTGTAGATCCAGACCTTCACGCCGATGCGGCCGAAGGTGGTCTTGGCCTCGAAGAAGCCGTAGTCGACGTTCGCGCGGAGCGTGTGCAGGGGCACACGGCCCTCGCGGTAGAACTCCGAGCGGGACATCTCGGCGCCGCCGAGACGGCCACCGCACTGGATCTTGATGCCCTTGGCGCCGGCCTTCATCGTCGACTGCATGCTCTTGCGCATGGCGCGACGGAAGGAGACGCGGGAGGACAGCTGCTCGGCGACGGCCTGGGCCACCAGCTGAGCGTCGACCTCGGGGTTCTTGACCTCGAGGATGTTCAGCTGGACCTGCTTGCCGGTCAGCTTCTCCAGCTCACCGCGGATGCGGTCGGCCTCGGCGCCGCGGCGGCCGATGACGATGCCCGGGCGAGCGGTGTGGATGTCAACGCGGACGCGGTCGCGGGTGCGCTCGATCTCAACCTTCGAGATACCGGCGCGCTCCATGCCCTTCGTCATCATGCGACGAATGGCAACGTCTTCCTTGACGTAGTCCTTGTACAGCTTGTCGGCGTACCAACGGGACTTGAAGTCCGTGGTGATGCCGAGCCGGAACCCGTGCGGGTTAACCTTCTGGCCCATTACCGGGTTCCTTCCTTGCTGCTGACGACCACGGTGATGTGGCTGGTCCGCTTGCGGATCCGGTAGGCACGGCCCTGGGCGCGCGGACGGAACCGCTTCAGGGTCGGGCCCTCGTCCACGAACGCCTCGCTGATGTACAGCGACGAAGCGTCCGTGTGGTCGTAGTTGTGCGCGGCGTTGGCAATGGCGCTGTCCAGCACCTTGCCCACCGGCACGCTCGCGGCCTGCGGGGCGAAACGCAGGACCGCCTGAGCCTCCGTGGCATCCATGCCACGGATGAGGTCCACCACGCGGCGGGCCTTCATGGGCGTGACGCGGATGTACCGCGCCTGGGCCCTGGCTTCCATGGTTGTCCCTTCGGTGTCAGTCATAGTCGTTCGCACCCCGCTTAGCGGCGCTTCGACTTGCGGTCGTCCTTGACGTGGCCGCGGAAGGTGCGGGTCGGCGAGAACTCGCCGAGCTTGTGGCCGACCATCGACTCGGTGACGAACACCGGGACGTGCGTCTTGCCGTTGTGCACCGCGAGCGTGTGGCCGAGCATGGCCGGCACGATCATGGAGCGACGGGACCAGGTCTTGATGACGTTCTTGGTACCAGCCTCGTTCTGAGCGTCCACCTTCTTGATGAGGTGTCCGTCGACGAAGGGTCCCTTCTTGAGACTACGCGGCATCTAAACCCGCTCCTAGCGCTTCTTGTTCGTCTTGCGGCGGCGGACGATGTACTTGTTGCTCGCCTTCTTGGGAGAACGAGTACGACCCTCCTTCTGACCCCACGGGGAGACCGGGTGGCGACCACCGGAGGTCTTGCCCTCACCACCACCGTGCGGGTGGTCAACCGGGTTCATCGCGACACCGCGGACGGTCGGGCGAACGCCCTTCCAGCGCATGCGGCCGGCCTTGCCCCAGTTGATGTTCGACTGCTCGGCGTTGCCGACCTCGCCGACCGTGGCGCGGCAGCGGACGTCGACCAGGCGGACCTCGCCCGACGGCATACGCAGGTGGGCGTACTGGCCCTCCTTCGCCAGCAGCTGCACGGAGGAACCGGCAGAGCGGGCGAACTTGGCGCCACCACCGGGACGGAGCTCGATCGCGTGGATCGTGGTACCGACCGGGATGTTGCGGAGCGGGAGGTTGTTGCCCGGCTTGATGTCGGCGCCGGGGCCGTTCTCAATCCGGTCGCCCTGGCCCAGCTTGGCCGGAGCGATGATGTAGCGCTTCTCGCCGTCTGCGTAGTGCAGGAGCGCGATGCGCGCGGTGCGGTTCGGGTCGTACTCGATGTGAGCGACCTTGGCCGGCACGCCGTCCTTGTCGTGACGACGGAAGTCGATCACACGGTAGGCGCGCTTGTGGCCACCGCCCTGGTGACGGACGGTCACACGACCGGTGTTGTTACGGCCGCCCTTGCTGTGCAGGGGGCGGACCAGCGACTTCTCCGGCGTGGACCGCGTGATCTCGACAAAGTCGGCGACGCTGGAGCCACGACGGCCCGGGGTCGTCGGCTTGTACTTGCGGATACCCATTTCTCAGTCCTCGTCCGATTCCGGACGATCCAGACCGCCCTTAGGCGGTCGGACCGCCGAAGATGTCGATACGGTCGCCCTCGGCGAGGGTCACGATGGCGCGCTTGGTGTTGGCACGCTTGCCGAAACCGGTCTTGGTGCGCTTGCGCTTACCCTGACGGTTGATCGTGTTGACCCCGGTGACCTTGACCGAGAAGACCGCCTCGACGGCCTGCTTGATCTGGGTCTTGTTGGCGCGCGGGTCGACGATGAACGTGTACTTGTTCTCGTCCAGCAGCGCGTAGCTCTTCTCGGAGACAACCGGCTTGACCAGGAGGTCGCGCGGGTCCGAGAACGTCTTGCTGGTGACGACGGCCTCAGTCATCAGGCCTCGCTCCCTTCGGTCTCAACGGCCTTGGGGCCAGACACGAAGGACTCGAAGGCGGCCTGGGTGAAGACCACGTCGTCGGAGACGAGCACGTCGTACGTGTTCAGCTGGCCCGGCTCCAGGATGTGAACCTGGGGCAGGTTGCGGGCGGACAGCCACGCGGCCTCGTTGGAGCGCTCGACGACCAGGAGCAGGTTCTTCCGCTCGCTGATCTTGCCGAACAGGCTCTTCGCGGCCTTGGTGGACGCCGCACCCTCGACCACGTCGGAGACGACGTGGATGCGGGAGTGACGCGCGCGGTCCGAGAGGGCACCGCGCAGGGCGGCGGCCTTCATCTTCTTCGGGGTGCGCTGCGAGTAGTCACGCGGCACGGGACCGTGCACGACGCCACCACCGGCGAACTGCGGCGCGCGGGTCGAACCCTGACGGGCGCGACCGGTGCCCTTCTGGCGGTACGGCTTCTTGCCACCGCCGCGGACCTCGCCACGGGTCTTGGTCTTGTGCGTGCCCTGACGGGCAGCGGCCAGCTGCGCGACGACGACCTGGTGGATCAGCGGAACGCTGACCTTCGCGTCGAAGATCTCCGCGGGGAGCTCGACGGTCCCGGCCTTGTCGCCTGCCGGCGAAAGGATGTCAATGGTGCTCATCGTTACCTCAGGCCCCCTTGGCCGCGGTACGGACCAGGACGAGGCCGCCGTTCGGACCAGGAACCGCGCCCTTGATGAGGAGCAGGCCCTTCTCCGCGTCAACGGCGTGGACGGTCAGGTTCTGGGTGGTGACCCGCTCGTTGCCCATGCGGCCCGCCATGCGGAGGCCCTTGAACACACGGCCCGGGGTGGCGCAGCCACCGATGGAACCGGGGGAGCGGTGCTTGCGCTGGGTGCCGTGCCCGGCGCCGAGGCCACGGAAGTTGTGACGCTTCATGACACCGGCGAAGCCCTTGCCCTTGCTCTTGCCGGTGACGTCAACCTTGACGCCCGACTCGAACACGGCAGCGGTGATCTCCTGGCCGAGCGTGTACTCGCTGGCGTCAGCGGTACGCAGCTCCACCAGGTGGCGGCGCGGGGTGACGTCGGCCTTGGCGAAGTGACCCTTGAGGGGCTTGTTCACCTTGCGCGGGTCGATCTCGCCGAAGGCGATCTGGACCGACTCGTAGCCGTCGCTGTCGTTGGTGCGGACCTGGGTGACGACGCAGGGCCCGGCCTTGACGACGGTCACCGGGACAACCCGGTTGTTCTCGTCCCAGACCTGGGTCATGCCGAGCTTCTCGCCCAGGACGCCCTTAATGTTCTTAGCCATCTCGCGCGTCACCTCAGAGCTTGATCTCGATGTCGACGCCCGCCGGCAGGTCGAGACGCATGAGCGAGTCAACCGTCTTCGGCGTGGGGTCGAGGATGTCGATGAGGCGCTTGTGCGTGCGCATCTCGAAGTGCTCGCGCGAGTCCTTGTACTTGTGCGGCGACTTGATGACGCAGTACACGTTCTTCTCAGTGGGCAGCGGCACCGGGCCCGCGACCGACGCACCAGTGCGCGTCACCGTCTCGACGATCTTCTTCGCCGAGGAGTCGATGACCTCGTGGTCGTAGGCCTTGAGCCGGATGCGGATCTTCTGTCCCGCCATGGCTACTCAGTAGTCCTGTCTCTCGTAACGCTCTGGGACTCGGCCGGCTGCGCCCGGAAACCGCTTCCGAACGCCGTCCTTCCCCACTCCACCTCCGACCCACGCGGTCGGGCGTGTCGCGCCCCTTCCAGCAGATTTCCCTAAGGAAATTCCCTGGTGAAGGGGGTTGTGGGGGAAAGACACCCACCGAGTGCCTGGCTGGGGCCCCGCTGACACTTCCCGGAAGATTCCCGTACTTCCGCCCCTGATAAGAGGCGACGAGTACTGCGGGACTCGCTTCCAGTCCTCCCGGCGGGAGGCGCGCAGCATCGGCACTCAACCGAGCAACCTGAACAGTGTGCCATACGCGGCCGAAGAGGCGCCAATCGTGGCCGAAGACGGTACCCCGACCGGCTCAGTTGTCAAACCACCTCGCCGACATACGGGACACTATGGCTCTTACACCTCGACCGCCGCTCGGGTCCCCCAGGTCACCTGCTCCACGCCTGCCGGTCGCCGAGAAATCCGCACTTTGCCGGGGTTTGCCGCGGCCCCGGGCAACCGCCGCGCTCCCCCCGTCGTCCCCTATCACGCCGGGGCAGCAGGGGACCGCGTCTGCACAACGGGACGGAGTCATGTAGTTGAACATCTCACAGCACATGGTGATATCCCGCCGGACCGCGCTCGCCGGCCTGGCCGCCGTCACGGCGGCCGTCGCGGCGGGGTGCAGCGGAGGGGGCGGCAAGAAGCCCAAGGCCTCCCCCAGCCCCATAAGAGCTGTGGACCCCAGCGCCACCCAGTCCTTCACCAACACCGGGAACTCCCTGTTGCTGCAGGTCATGGCGCACCCCGACGACGACCTGTACTTCATGAGCCCCGACGCCGAGCACATCGTGCGGGCCGGGGTCCCCGTCGTCTCGGTCTACGTCACGGCCGGCGAGGCCGTCGGGCAGAACTGGATCGAGGGCATGCCCAAGACCAGGCCCGACAAGGCGGCCTACTCCTCCGCGCGCCACCAGGGCCTGCGCCAGGCGTACGCCGAGATGATCGGCCTGGACCAGTTCACGGCCTGGAAGAAGTCCGTCCTGGACCTGGGCGGCGGCGTCAAGGCCGAGACCAACGAGCTCACCAACGGCAGGCGCAAGGCGCAGCTGATCTTCCTCAACATCGCCATGCTCTCGGCCGGCGAGATGCGGCTGCCCCTGCTGTGGGAGCGGCCCGAGGGCGAGATGCAGTCGCTCGTCGCCACCGGCTCGCCGTGCACGTCCGCCAGCACCTACCGGCACGGCACGCTGGTGGACGTGCTCGCCGGGATCATGGACCGGTTCCGGCCCACCGTGGTCCACACCATGGACCCGGACCCCGACTACCAGGTCCACGACGCCACCCACCCCAAGGACAACGACTACGGGGCCTGCTCCGACCACCGCGACCACACCCCGACCGCGCTCTTCACCTGGAAGGCGCTCTCCCAGTGGGTGGCCGACACCACCAAGCGCGAGGGCCACCCGCCCCGCTTCGTGACCACGTCCTTCCGCGGCTACTACAACCAGCGCTGGCCGCACAACCTCCCGCCCGAGGTCATAGAGCAGAAGCACCGCCTGGTCCAGGCGTACGGCGGCGACCCCGCGTGGGAGTGCGGCAACCCCGCCGGCTGCGGCGACTACGGCCAGGGCGGCGACCGCCCCATGACGAACCGCAAGGGCTGGATCCGCTCCACCCACTACCGCTACCAGGGCCCCACCACGGCCCTGGGCACCGACAGGGCCGGCCGCCTGGAGGCCTTCGGCGTGCTGGGCACCCAGGCCGTGCGCTGGCAGGAGACCTCCCCCGGCAGCGGCCGCTGGAGCGAGCCGCAGAACCTCGGCGGCGGTCCCCTCGCGCCCGTCCTCGCGGCGGTGCAGGACTCCCAGGGGCGCCGGCTGCTGTTCGCCCTGCGGTTCTCCGCCCTCACCGGGCAGGGCCACCCCGACACCCGCGAGATCGTCGTCCTGGAGCAGCGCTCCCCCGGCGGCCCCTTCAAGGCCTGGACCGGCCTCGGCAACCCCGAGCAGCGCCCCGACCGCGGCCGCCGCGTGGGCGTGCCGGCCGCCGTCGCCACCCCCGACGGGCGCGTGCACCTCTTCGTCCGCAACGCGGGCAAGGGCGTCTCCGGCCGGGTGCGCGAGGCCGACGGCACCTGGGGGAAGTGGCAGAGCCTGCACGGCCAGGAGATCCAGGACGGGCTCACCGCCGTCCTGGACGGGGAGCAGCGCGTCCACGTCTTCGGCACCGGCCGCGACACCGTCCACCACTGGACGCAGGACGAGCCGGGCAAGCCGGTCCGCTACGCGCCCCTGAAGGGCCTGCCGCAGCCGGGCGGGCTCCCTGGTGCGGCGCTCGGCCCCGAGGGCGCCCTGGCCCTCGTCTACCGCTCCCCCGCGGCCGTCGAGCCGGTGGTCCACACCTTCACGCCGGGCTCCGACGAGATGCGCACCGCCGAGCTGCCGGACTTCGCGGGCTACGGGCCGCTCTCCGCGCACACCCTGGCCGTCCGGGGCGGGCAGGACGCGGTGATGGTGCTCGGGCGGGCGGTGAACGGCGAGATACAGCTCATCGACGGCTCCGGCGACTCCGAGCCCGTGCGCTCCGACGCGAAGCTCGTGCCCGTGGGCACCTCCGCGATGACCACGGACGCCGGCCACCAGCTGTGCGTGGCCGGGATGAGCCCGGACGCGCGGCCGTGGATCTGGCGCCCGGAGCTCCCGCACACCTGATGCGGCCGTACGGCGTTCACCCGTACAGCTGATTTCGTCCCTACGGGCGCATGCGAGAAGGCCCCGCACATCCGAGGATGTGCGGGGCCTTCTCAGACCTTCAAGCAAGAAGACTTACTTGTTGATCTTGGTGACCTGGCCGGCGCCGACGGTGCGGCCGCCCTCACGGATGGTGAAGCGCAGGCCCTCCTCCATCGCGACGGGCTGGATCAGGGAGACGGACATCTCGGCGTTGTCGCCGGGCATGACCATCTCGGTGCCCTCGGCGAGGGTCACAACACCGGTCACGTCAGTCGTACGGAAGTAGAACTGCGGACGGTAGTTGTTGAAGAACGGGGTGTGACGGCCACCCTCGTCCTTCGACAGGATGTAGGCCGTGGCCTCGAACTCGGTGTGCGGGGTGACCGAACCCGGCTTGATGATGCACTGGCCGCGCTCGACGTCCTCGCGCTTGATGCCACGGAGGAGCAGACCGACGTTCTCACCGGCCTGGCCCTCGTCGAGCAGCTTGCGGAACATCTCGATGCCGGTGACCGTGGTGGTGGTCTTCTCGGTCTTGATGCCGATGATGTCGACGGTCTCGTTGACCTTCAGGACACCACGCTCGATACGACCGGTGACGACGGTGCCACGACCGGTGATCGTGAAGACGTCCTCGATCGGCATCAGGAACGGCTTGTCGACGTCACGCTCGGGCTGCGGGATGTTCTCGTCGACAGCCTTCATCAGGCCGAGGAGCTTCTCGCCCCACTCCTTGTCGCCCTCGAGCGCCTTGAGCGCCGAGACCTGGACGACCGGAGCGTTGTCGCCGTCGAACTCGTACTCGTTGAGGAGCTCACGGACCTCGAGCTCGACGAGCTCCAGGATCTCCTCGTCGTCCACCATGTCGGCCTTGTTCAGGGCGACAACGATGTACGGAACGCCGGACTGGCGGGCCAGGAGCACGTGCTCCTTGGTCTGCGGCATCGGACCGTCGGTCGCGGCGACCACGAGGATCGCGCCGTCCATCTGGGCGGCACCGGTGATCATGTTCTTGATGTAGTCCGCGTGACCCGGGCAGTCAACGTGGGCGTAGTGACGCGACTCGGTCTGGTACTCGACGTGCGCGATCGAGATGGTGATACCGCGCTGACGCTCCTCCGGGGCCTTGTCGATCTCGTCGAAAGGCGTGAAGGGGTTCAGGTCCGGGTACGCGTCGTGCAGCACCTTGGTGATCGCCGCGGTAAGAGTGGTCTTACCGTGGTCGACGTGACCGATGGTGCCGATGTTGACGTGCGGCTTAGTCCGCTCGAACTTCGCCTTCGCCACTGGGGTCCTCCTGGGGAGTGGTTCTGTACGCCTGGATTGGGTCGGCGCCAGGGATCTTTGCTGGGGTGCCGTCCGCCGGGGCACACCGCCACGGTTTGCGGTGGTATGCCCCGACAGTCGGTGTCAAGCCTAAAGCGTGAGCTTCGTCTGTGGAGACGGAGCCGATTACTCGCCCTTGGCCTTCGCGATGATCTCCTCGGCGACGTTCCGCGGAACCTCGGCGTAGGAGTCGAACTGCATCGAGTAGCTTGCGCGACCCGAAGTCTTGCTGCGGAGGTCTCCGACGTAGCCGAACATCTCCGACAGCGGAACCAGGCCCTTGACGAGCTTGGCGCCGTGACGGTCCTCCATGGCCTGGATCTGGCCACGGCGGGAGTTGATGTCACCGATGACATCACCCATGTAGTCCTCGGGGGTGGTGACCTCGACGGACATCATCGGCTCGAGCAGAGCCGGGGACGCCTTACGAGCACCCTCCTTGAACGCCATGGAACCGGCGATCTTGAACGCCAGCTCGGAGGAGTCGACGTCGTGGTAGGCACCGTCGAGCAGCGTCACCTTGACGCCGGTCAGCGGGTAGCCGGCCAGAACACCGAACTCCATGGCCTCCTGGCAACCCGCGTCCACGGACGGGATGTACTCCCGCGGGATACGGCCACCGGTGACCTTGTTCTCGAACTCGTAGCCGTCGCCCTCGAGGGGCTCGATCGCCATCTGCACCTTGGCGAACTGGCCGGAACCACCAGTCTGCTTCTTGTGCGTGTAGTCGATGCGCTCGACGGCCTTGCGGATCGTCTCGCGGTACGCGACCTGCGGCTTGCCGACGTTGGCCTCGACCTTGAACTCACGCTTCATACGGTCGACCAGCACGTCGAGGTGCAGCTCGCCCATACCCGCGATGATGGTCTGGCCCGTCTCCTCGTCCGTGTGGACCTGGAAGGACGGGTCCTCCTCGGCGAGACGCTGGATCGCGACGCCGAGCTTCTCCTGGTCGCCCTTGGACTTGGGCTCGATGGCGACCTGGATGACCGGGGCCGGGAAGTCCATCGACTCGAGGATCACCGGGTTCGCGGAGTCGCAGAGGGTCTCACCGGTGGTGGTCTGCTTCAGACCCATGACGGCGACGATGTCACCGGCACCCACCGACTCGATCTCCTCACGCTTGTTCGCGTGCATCCGGTAGATCTTGCCGATGCGCTCCTTCTTGCCCTTGACGGAGTTCTGCACCTGGGTGCCCGCCGTCATGCGGCCCGAGTAAACCCGGACGAAGGTGAGCTTGCCGAGGTGCGGGTCGCTCATGATCTTGAAGGCAAGGCCGGCGAACGGCTCGTCGTCGGACGGCTTGCGCTTCACGACCTCGTCGGCGTCGTTGACCGCGTGGCCCTCGACGGCCTCGATGTCCAGCGGCGACGGCAGGTAGCGGACCACGGCGTCGAGCAGGGGCTGAACGCCCTTGTTCTTGAACGCGGTACCACAGAACACCGGGGTGACGGTGACGGAGTCGCCGCCGCCCTTCGACGCGAGGGTGATGCGGCGGATGGCCGCCATCAGCTGCTCCTCGGTGGGCTCCTGGCCCTCGAGGAAGAGCTCCATCATCTCTTCGTCGTTCTCGGCAACGCCCTCGAGGAGCTTGCCGCGCCATTCCTCGGCAGCCTCGATGTGGGTGTCCGGGATGTCGACGACGTCGTACATCTCGCCCTTGGCGGCCTCGGCGGACCAGACCAGCGCCTTCATCTGGACGAGGTCGACCACGCCCTTGAAGTCGGCCTCGGTGCCGATCGGCAGCTGCATGACCAGCGGAACCGCGCCCAGGCGGTCGACGATCATGTCGACGCAGCGGTGGAACTCGGCACCCGTACGGTCCAGCTTGTTGACGAAGCAGATGCGCGGCACGCCGTAGCGGTCCGCCTGACGCCAAACGGTCTCGGACTGGGGCTCGACACCGGCAACGCCGTCGAACACCGTCACGGCACCGTCGAGCACGCGCAGCGAACGCTCCACCTCGACGGTGAAGTCGACGTGGCCCGGGGTGTCGATGATGTTGATGGTGTGGTCGACGTTGTTCAGCGGCCAGTGGCAGGTGGTGGCAGCAGACGTGATCGTGATGCCACGCTCCTGCTCCTGCTCCATCCAGTCCATCGTGGCAGCGCCGTCGTGGACCTCACCGATCTTGTACGAAACACCGGTGTAGAACAGGATCCGCTCGGTGGTGGTCGTCTTGCCCGCGTCGATGTGGGCCATGATCCCGATGTTGCGGACCTTGGCCAGGTCAAGCGAAGTGGTGGCCATATGGCTCAGTCTTCTCTCGGTTCTCGATGGGGGTAGCGACTACCAGCGGTAGTGCGCGAAGGCCTTGTTGGACTCGGCCATCTTGTGCGTGTCCTCACGCTTCTTGACCGCAGCGCCCAGACCGTTGGAGGCGTCCAGGAGCTCGTTCATGAGGCGCTCGGTCATGGTCTTCTCGCGGCGGGCGCGGGAGTAACCGACGACCCAGCGGAGCGCCAGGGTGGAGGCGCGGCCCGGACGGACCTCGACCGGCACCTGGTAGGTGGCGCCACCGACGCGGCGGGACTTGACCTCGAGAGCCGGCTTCACGTTCTCGAGAGCGCGCTTGAGGGTGATGACCGGGTCGTTACCGGTCTTCTCGCGCAGACCCTCCATGGCGCCGTACACGATGCGCTCGGCGGTGGAGCGCTTGCCGTGCAGGAGGATCTTGTTGATGAGCGACGTCACCAGGGGGGAGCCGTAAACCGGGTCGATGATGACCGGGCGCTTCGGGGCGGGGCCCTTACGAGGCATTCTTACTTCTCCTTCTTGGCGCCGTAGCGGCTGCGAGCCTGCTTACGGTTCTTGACGCCCTGCGTGTCGAGGGAGCCGCGGATGATCTTGTAGCGAACACCCGGCAGGTCCTTCACACGGCCACCGCGCACGAGCACGATCGAGTGCTCCTGCAGGTTGTGGCCCTCACCCGGAATGTAAGCGGTGACCTCGATGCCGGAGGTCAGACGCACACGCGCGACCTTACGGAGCGCCGAGTTCGGCTTCTTCGGGGTGGTCGTGAAAACACGCGTGCAGACGCCGCGGCGCTGGGGCGAACCCTCGAGCGCGGGCGTCTTGTTCTTCTCGACCTTGTCCTGCCGGCCCTTCCGGACCAGCTGCTGGATCGTAGGCACCGTTTCTCCGGTTTCTGTGTGCCGATCACGATAAAACTAACCTGGAACCCGCCGACCCACGCGGTCGGGCGTGTCGAAGGCCGCAGACCCATACCGGTGTACGGAAGGGCGCGAAATTCGGTGTCTTCGACCGCATCGGACCGAAAAGATCCGAGAGGTCCGGTCTCCCGCGCGGACTGTGGGCACGCACGAGAGCCCAGGGACACCCCAGGCACAAGGTCAGAGCCTACCTAGCGCATGGGCTGCGGTCAAAACAAATGCACACGCGGAGGACACCCCGATGTGCTGCATATGTGACGGTTTCCCGGGTCTGCGGGAGGTCCGTGTCGCGCGTATGGGTGAAATCACGCGGCCGGCGCTCCCCGGGCACGTCCCCCGGTACGCCGCAGGGCGGCCACCCCGGTGGGGTGACCGCCCTGTGGACGTACCGCTTGCGACTTACTGGTTGTACGGACCGTAGTCGTAGTCCTCCAGCGGGACCGCCTGGCCGGAGCCGGTGCCGAAGGGCGAGTAGTCGATGTCGTCGTAACCGACGGCCGAGTACATCGCGGCCTTGGCCTCCTCGGTGGGCTCCACCCGGATGTTGCGGTAGCGGGACAGGCCCGTACCGGCCGGGATGAGCTTACCGATGATGACGTTCTCCTTGAGGCCGATCAGGGAGTCCGACTTGGCGTTGATCGCCGCGTCGGTGAGCACCCGGGTCGTCTCCTGGAAGGACGCCGCCGACAGCCACGACTCGGTGGCGAGCGAGGCCTTGGTGATACCCATCAGCTGCGGGCGGCCGGAGGCGGGGTGACCGCCCTCGGTGACCACACGACGGTTCTCGCCCTCGAAGCGCGAGCGCTCCACGAGCTCGCCCGGCAGCAGCTCCGCGTCGCCGGACTCGATGATCGTCACACGGCGCAGCATCTGCCGGATGATGATCTCGATGTGCTTGTCGTGGATCGACACGCCCTGCGAGTTGTAGACCTTCTGGACCTCGCCGACCAGGTGGACCTGGACGGCGCGCTGACCCAGGATGCGCAGCACGTCGTGCGGGTTGGTGGCACCCACGGTGAGCTTCTGGCCCACCTCGACGTGCTCGCCCTCGCTGACCAGCAGACGGGCGCGCTTGGAGATCGGGAACGCCGTCTCCTCGCTGCCGTCGTCCGGAGTGACGACGATCTTCTTGGTCTTCTCGGTCTCCTCGATGCGGATGCGGCCGGCCGCCTCCGAGATCGGGGCGACACCCTTGGGCGTACGAGCCTCGAAGAGCTCGACGACACGGGGCAGACCCTGGGTGATGTCGTCACCGGCCACACCACCGGTGTGGAAGGTACGCATCGTCAGCTGGGTACCGGGCTCACCGATGGACTGGGCGGCGATGATGCCGACCGCCTCACCGATGTCCACCAGCTTGCCGGTCGCCAGCGAGCGGCCGTAGCAGAAGGCACAGGTGCCGACCGCGGACTCACAGGTGAGGACCGAGCGGGTCTTGACCGTCTCGACGCCGTTGGCGACGAGCTGGTCGATGAGCACGTCACCGAGGTCGACGTTGGCCGGCGCGATGACCTTGCCGTCGATGACGACGTCCTCGGCCAGCATGCGGGCGTAGACGCTGGTCTCGACGTCGTCGGCCTTGCGCAGCACGCCGTCGGCGCCGCGGGACGCGATCTGCAGCTTGAGGCCGCGCTCGGTGCCGCAGTCCTCCTCGCGGATGATGACGTCCTGCGAGACGTCCACGAGACGACGGGTCAGGTAACCCGAGTCGGCGGTACGGAGGGCGGTGTCCGCGAGACCCTTACGGGCACCGTGGGTGGAGATGAAGTACTCCAGCACGGAGAGACCCTCACGGAACGACGCCTTAATGGGTCGCGGAATGGTCTCGTTCTTCGCGTTGGACACCAGACCACGCATACCGGCGATCTGCCGCATCTGCATCATGTTTCCTCGGGCACCCGAGTCAACCATCATGAAGATGGGGTTCGTCTTGGGGAAGTTCGCGTTCATCGCCTCGGCGACCTCGTTGGTCGCCTTGGTCCAGATCGCGATGAGCTCCTGCGTGCGCTCGTCCTTGGTGATCAGACCGCGCTCGTACTGCTTCTGGACCTTCTCGTCCTGCGCCTCGTAGCCGCGGACGATCTCCTTCTTGGCCTCGGGGACCACGACGTCGGAGATGGCCACGGTGACGCCGGAACGGGTCGCCCAGTGGAAGCCGGCCGCCTTCAGGTTGTCGAGCGTCGCCGCCACGATGACCTTGGGGTAGCGCTCGGCCAGGTCGTTGACGATCTCGGAGAGCTGCTTCTTGCCCACCGAGTAGTCGACGAACGGGTAGTCCTCGGGCAGCAGCTCGTTGAAGAGCGCGCGGCCCAGGGTGGTGCGCAGGCGGAAGCTGTCGCCCTGCTGCCACTCCGGCTCGCCCTCCTCGGCGACCGGGGGAACCCAGCCGCGCGGGGGAACGGTGCCGATCGGGAAGCGGATGTCGACCTTCGCCTGGAGCGAGAGCTCACGGGCGTCGAACGCCATGATCGCCTCGGCGACCGAGCCGAAGGACCGGCCCTCGCCGATGACCTTGCGCTCTTCCTCGTCGGTGGTGAGGAAGAACAGACCGAGCACCATGTCCTGGGTCGGCATGGTGACCGGACGGCCGTCGGCCGGCTTGAGGATGTTGTTCGAGGACAGCATCAGGATGCGGGCCTCGGCCTGCGCCTCCGCGGAGAGCGGCAGGTGGACGGCCATCTGGTCACCGTCGAAGTCCGCGTTGAACGCGGTGCAGACGAGCGGGTGGATCTGGATGGCCTTGCCCTCGACCAGCTGCGGCTCGAAGGCCTGGATGCCGAGGCGGTGCAGGGTGGGCGCACGGTTCAGCAGCACCGGGTGCTCGGCGATGACCTCTTCGAGGACGTCGTACACCACAGTGCGGCCGCGCTCGACCATGCGCTTGGCCGACTTGATGTTCTGCGCGTGGTTCAGGTCGACCAGGCGCTTCATCACGAACGGCTTGAAGAGCTCCAGCGCCATGGCCTTGGGCAGACCGCACTGGTGCAGCTTCAGCTGCGGACCGACGACGATGACGGAACGGGCCGAGTAGTCGACTCGCTTACCGAGCAGGTTCTGACGGAATCGACCCTGCTTGCCCTTCAGCATGTCGCTGAGGGACTTCAGCGGGCGGTTACCGGGACCGGTGACCGGGCGACCGCGGCGGCCGTTGTCGAACAGTGCGTCGACGGCCTCCTGCAGCATCCGCTTCTCGTTGTTCACGATGATCTCGGGGGCACCGAGGTCAAGGAGACGCTTGAGGCGGTTGTTGCGGTTGATCACACGGCGGTACAGGTCGTTCAGGTCGGAGGTCGCGAAGCGGCCACCGTCCAGCTGCACCATCGGACGCAGGTCCGGCGGGATCACGGGGATGCAGTCCAGCACCATGCCGCTGGGGCTGTTGCGGGTCTGCAGGAAGGCGGAGACGACCTTGAGGCGCTTGAGCGCACGGGTCTTCTTCTGGCCCTTGCCGGTCCGGATGATCTCGCGGAGGCGCTCGGCCTCCTCGTCGAGGTCGAAGGACTCCAGGCGCTTCTGCAGCGCGGCGGCGCCCATCGCACCCATGAAGTAGGTGCCGAAGCGGTCGCGCAGCTCGCGGTAGAGCAGCTCGTCGCCCTCGAGGTCCTGGACCTTGAGGTTCTTGAAGCGGTTCCAGACCTCGTCGAGACGGTCGATCTCGCGCTGCGCACGGTCGCGCAGCTGCTTCATCTCGCGCTCGGCGCCCTCGCGCACCTTGCGGCGCACGTCGGCCTTGGCACCCTCGGCCTCGAGCTCGGCCAGGTCGGACTCGAGCTTCTTGGCACGGGCCTCGAGGTCGGCGTCACGGCGCTGCTCGATCTGCTGGCGCTCGACGGAGACGTGGGCCTCCAGCGAGGGCAGGTCGCGCGTGCGGCGCTCCTCGTCCACCCACGTGATCATGTAGGCGGCGAAGTAGATGACCTTCTCGAGGTCCTTCGGGGCGAGGTCGAGCAGGTAGCCCAGCCGCGACGGAACGCCCTTGAAGTACCAGATGTGGGTGACGGGAGCGGCCAGCTCGATGTGGCCCATCCGCTCACGGCGCACCTTGGCGCGGGTGACCTCGACGCCACAGCGCTCACAGATGATGCCCTTGAAGCGGACACGCTTGTACTTGCCGCAGTAGCACTCCCAGTCCCGGGTCGGACCGAAGATCTTCTCGCAGAAGAGTCCGTCCTTTTCGGGCTTCAGGGTGCGGTAGTTGATGGTCTCCGGCTTCTTGACCTCGCCGTGGGACCAGGTTCGGATGTCGTCCGCGGTCGCCAGGCCGATCCGCAGCTCGTCGAAGAAGTTGACGTCGAGCACTGTTCGTCAATCCCTCTTTCAGGGTCGTGTCTTCATCAGTGGTCTGAGGGGGTCCGGGGACGACCGGGGCCTCACAGGGAGGCCCCGGTCAGACCCGTCAGACCTCTTCGACGCTGCTCGGCTCGCGCCGGGACAGGTCGATACCGAGCTCTTCCGCAGCGCGGAAGACGTCCTCGTCCGTGTCGCGCATCTCGATGGACATGCCGTCCGAGGACAGCACCTCCACGTTGAGGCACAGGGACTGCATTTCCTTGATGAGCACCTTGAAGGACTCGGGAATGCCGGGCTCGGGGATGTTCTCGCCCTTGACGATGGCCTCGTAGACCTTCACGCGGCCGGTCACGTCGTCGGACTTGATGGTCAGCAGCTCCTGGAGGGCGTATGCGGCGCCGTATGCCTCCAGCGCCCACACCTCCATCTCACCGAAGCGCTGGCCACCGAACTGAGCCTTACCACCCAGCGGCTGCTGGGTGATCATGGAGTACGGGCCGGTCGAACGGGCGTGCAGCTTGTCGTCGACCAGGTGGTGCAGCTTGAGGATGTACATGTACCCGACGGAGATCGGGTCCGGGAACGGCTCGCCGGAGCGGCCGTCGAACATCCGGGCCTTGCCCGAGGGCAGGACCAGGCGGTCACCGTCGCGGTTGGGGATCGTGGACTCGAAGAGACCGGCGATCTCGTCCTCGCGGGCGCCGTCGAAGACCGGGGTCGCGACGTTGGTGCCGGCCGCGACGTCGTCGGCGCCGATGGCCTGCAGGCGCTTCATCCAGTCCTCGTCGCCCTCGACCTTCCAGCCTCGGCTGGCGAGCCAGCCGAGGTGGATCTCGAGGACCTGTCCCGGGTTCATTCGGGACGGGACACCGAGCGGGTTGAGGATGATGTCGACCGGGGTGCCGTCCTCGAGGAACGGCATGTCCTCGACCGGGAGGATCTTGGAGATGACACCCTTGTTGCCGTGACGGCCGGCGAGCTTGTCACCGTCGGTGATCTTGCGCTTCTGGGCGACGTAGACGCGGACCAGCTGGTTCACGCCCGGGGGAAGCTCGTCCCCCTCCTCGCGGTCGAAGACGCGGACGCCGATGACCTTGCCGATCTCGCCGTGCGGGACCTTCAGCGAGGTGTCACGGACCTCACGGGCCTTCTCACCGAAGATCGCGCGGAGCAGGCGCTCCTCCGGGGTCAGCTCGGTCTCACCCTTGGGCGTGACCTTGCCGACCAGGATGTCGCCGGCGACGACCTCGGCACCGATGCGGATGATGCCGCGCTCGTCGAGGTCGGCGAGGACCTCCTCGGAGACGTTCGGGATGTCCCGGGTGATCTCCTCCGGGCCGAGCTTGGTGTCACGGGCGTCGACCTCGTGCTCCTCGATGTGGATCGAGGAGAGGACGTCGTCCTGGACGAGGCGCTGCGACAGGATGATCGCGTCCTCGTAGTTGTGACCCTCCCACGGCATGAACGCCACGAGCAGGTTCTTGCCGAGGGCCATCTCGCCCTCGTCCGTGGACGGACCGTCGGCGAGCACCTGGCCGGCGATGACGCGGGCGCCCTCGTCGACGACGACCTTCTGGTTGAAGGACGTGCCCTGGTTGGAGCGCGAGAACTTCGCGACCCGGTAGGTGTTGTACGTGCCGTCGTCGTTGGCCACCGTGACGTAGTCGGCGGAGACCTCCTGGACGACACCGTCCTTCTCGGCCTTGATGACGTCACCGGCGTCGACCGCGCAGCGGTACTCCATGCCGGTGCCGACCAGCGGCGCCTCGGCCTTGATCAGCGGAACGGCCTGGCGCATCATGTTCGATCCCATGAGCGCGCGGTTGGCGTCGTCGTGCTCGAGGAACGGGATCATGGCGGTCGCGACCGACACCATCTGGCGCGGGGAGACGTCCATGTAGTCGACGTCGTCGCCGGCGATGTAGTCGATCTCGCCGCCACGGCGGCGGACCAGCACGCGGGCCTCGGCGAAGCGCATGTCCTCGGTGAGGGCGGCGTTCGCCTGGGCGATGACGAAGCGGTCTTCCTCGTCGGCAGTCAGGTAGTCGACGTCGTCCGTGACGACACCCTCGACGACCTTGCGGTACGGGGTCTCGACGAAACCGAACGCGTTGACGCGGCCGTAGGAGGCGAGCGAGCCGATCAGACCGATGTTCGGGCCTTCAGGGGTCTCGATCGGGCACATGCGGCCGTAGTGCGACGGGTGAACGTCACGGACCTCGAAGCCGGCCCGCTCACGGGAGAGACCACCCGGGCCCAGCGCCGACAGACGGCGCTTGTGGGTCAGACCCGACAGCGGGTTGGTCTGGTCCATGAACTGGGACAGCTGGCTGGTGCCGAAGAACTCCTTGATGGAGGCGACGACCGGCCGGATGTTGATCAGGGTCTGCGGCGTGATCGCCTCGACGTCCTGGGTGGTCATGCGCTCGCGGACGACGCGCTCCATACGAGCCAGACCCGTGCGGACCTGGTTCTGGATGAGCTCGCCGACGTTGCGCAGACGACGGTTGCCGAAGTGGTCGATGTCGTCGGTCTCGACGACGATCGAGGTGCCGTTCTCGCCGACCGTCTCCAGCTCACCGGCGTGCAGCTTGACCAGGTACTTGATCGTCGCGATGACGTCGTCCGTGGTCAGCACACCGGCGTCGAGGGGGGCCTCCGCGCCGAGCTTCTTGTTCACCTTGTAGCGGCCGACCTTCGCGAGGTCGTAGCGCTTGGGGTTGAAGTAGAGGTTCTCGAGCAGCGTCTGCGCGGCCTCACGCGTCGGGGGCTCGCCCGGGCGCAGCTTGCGGTAGATGTCGAGCAGCGCGTCGTCCTGGCCCTGGGTGTGGTCCTTCTCCAGGGTGGCGCGCATGGACTCGTACTCGCCGAACTCCTCGAGGATCTGCTCGGTGGTCCAGCCGAGAGCCTTCAGGAGGACGGTGACGGACTGCTTGCGCTTGCGGTCGATGCGGACACCGACCATGTCGCGCTTGTCGACCTCCATCTCCAGCCAGGCACCCCGGGACGGGATGATCTTGGCCGTGAAGATGTCCTTGTCGGACGTCTTGTCGATGGAGGAGTCGAAGTAGACGCCGGGCGAGCGGACCAGCTGCGAGACGACGACACGCTCGGTGCCGTTGATGCAGAAGGTGCCCTTGTTGGTCATGAGCGGGAAGTCGCCCATGAAGACCGTCTGAGACTTGATCTCACCGGTCTCGTTGTTGGTGAACTCGGCGGTGACGAAGAGCGGGGCCGCGTACGTGAAGTCGCGCTCCTTGCACTCGTCGATCGAGTTCTTCGGGGGCTCGAAACGGTGGTCGCGGAAGGTCAGCGACATCGACCCGGAGAAGTCCTCGATCGGGGAGATCTCCTCGAAGATCTCCTCCAGACCGGACTTGGTGGGGACGTCCTGACCAGACTCCAGCGCAGCCTCGACGCGAGCCTTCCAGGCGGCATTGCCGAGCAGCCAGTCGAAGCTCTCGGTCTGCAGCGCAAGGAGGTTCGGAACCTCGAGGGGCTCCTTGATCTTCGCAAAAGAGATGCGCAGCGGGGCGGTGCTGGCGCCGTTGTTCGTATTGGCAGTCGAGGCGTTGCGCGAGGCGGCCAAGAGGGGGTCCTTCCGAGGGCTCGGACTCACTACGCGCGTACCGGCCCCACACCGTGCATCGATAAGAAATCCCAGGTCAGCGGGTTTCCATCAGCAGTGCTCGATAGTGGGCATGCCCCTGGTGACGGGCAGGGAGCAGCTAACAGGCAGCGCAAAGGGTCAGTGTAGCCACTTGGCCCACTGATGTCCAGAGCGGATATGCGGAGACCGGTGCGATACCAATCTCTCCCTCCGGGATCCTGTTGTCCCTCGCTGTGCGGCGGACGCCTGCAGGCATCGCCTGACGCAAGACTTCCCAGTTCGCCTTCGATCCATGCCTCGGACGGTGGACCGATGTGGCGACGCGTCCTGAGAATTGCGCGCCCCGTCGCGTTCGTCAAGGCCCACGACCCCTCCGGGAGGGCAACGAAGATCACCATACTCGCCCCCGGGACGTGCTCCGCGCAGCCGTCCGGGGAAACGCCGAAGGGCGACCACCCGCATGGGTGATCGCCCTTCGACTACCGGCTACCGCCGGCGGAAAGAGTCAGACGACTCGCGAGGTCACTTGACCTCGACGGAGGCGCCGGCGCCCTTGAGGGCCTCGGCGGCCTTCTCCGCGGCGTCCTTGGCGACCTTCTCGAGGACCGGCTTCGGGGTGCCGTCGACGAGGTCCTTGGCCTCCTTCAGGCCCAGGGAGGTCAGCTCACGGACGACCTTGATGACCTGGATCTTCTTGTCACCGGCGGCGGTGAGGATGACGTCGAACTCGTCCTTCTCCTCGACGGCCTCAGCGGCGCCACCGGCGACGCCGCCGGCCATGACGACCGGCGCGGCAGCGGCGGCGGTGACGTCGAACTTCTCCTCGAACGCGGACACGAAGGCCGCGAGCTCGATGAGGGTCATCTCCTCGAACTGCGCGAGCAGCTCGTCCTGGGTCAGCTTCGCCATGATGGCGGTCCTTCCACTAAATCGGCAGGTGCCGGGATGTACATGTCGGCGGGCGTACGGCCCGCTGCGACCGGTGCCGGGTGGCACCGATCAATGCGCGAGCCGAATTACTCGGCACCGCCCTGCTCGGCGAGCTTGGCGCGCAGCGCGTCCGCGGTGCGGACGAGCTTCGTCGGCAGCGCCTGGAAGAGCGAGGCAGCCTGGGACTGCTTGCCCTTCATGGCACCGGCCAGCTTGCTGAGCAGAACCTCGCGGGACTCGAGGTCCGCAAGCTTCTTGATCTCATCAGCGGAGAGCGCCTTACCGTCAAGGACACCGCCCTTGATGATGAGGTTCGGGTTCTCCTTGGCGAAGTCACGGAGACCCTTCGCCGACTCCACCGGGTCACCGGTGACGAAGGCAACGGCCGTCGGGCCAGCGAAGAGCTGGTCCTCCAGCGTGATCCCGGCCTCACGGGCCGCGATCTGGGTCAGCGTGTTCTTCACCACGGCGTACTGGGCGTTCTCACCGAGCGAACGGCGCAGCGTCTTGAGCTGCGCCACGGTGAGACCGCGGTACTCGGTCAGCACAGCGGCATTCGAGCTACGGAACTTGTCCGTCAGCTCGGCAACCGCAGCAGCCTTGGCGGACGTCGCCATGAGCCTCGGCCTCCTTCCGGGTGATTCGGGACCGCTACGCGAAGGGACCTGGGCAAAACGAAACGCCCCGGCACAGGTGCTCGGGGCGTAACTCGACCGCTTCGACCCGAAGTCGTTGCGGGAGTGCTTCCTCAAATCACCTGCGCAGGTCGCCCGCAGCTAGCGGATCCTTCGGCCACCACACCCCTTTGCAGAGGCACAGCAACGACCAGCGGTCTTTGGCTTCTGCAAGAAGGTACGTGAACGGGGTGCCCGGAGGCAAATCGGCCCCCGGGCGGTGGTTTCCCCGCAGGTCAGGAGGACAGCGACGGGGTGTCGCCGGACTCCTTCATCTTCTTGAGCTTCTCCAGCAGGTCGACGGTCTGCTCCGCCGGCGGCGCCTGCACGTCGGCCTTGGCACCGAAGTCGGAGAGGTTCTGGGTGATCTCCATCCGGCCCTTGGCGGTGTCCATGTTCATGACCAGCTTCACGGGGAGGTCGCCGGAGTTCACCCAGACGTCCATGTCGTACCGCGTGATGCCGGCCTGCTTGATGGAGTCCAGCAGCTGCTGCCGGTCCTTCTCGTCGAGGCCCTCGAGGCTCTTGTTGGACTTCACGGCCTCCTCCGTGGTGAGCGTGCCCTTGTAGTGCCGGGTCCGCTCCCCCTCGACCGTCTCCTCGCCGACCAGCTCGACGTTGGGCGACTCCTTCAGCAGCGCCATCTGCTTGGCCGGGTCCTGGCTCTGGCCCTGCCCGCCGCCCATGAGCTGCTGGAGGGCCTTCGAGTCGCCGCCGGACTCCTTGGCCATCTCCGCGAGGTCGATCTTGAGCCAGCGCTTGCCGTCGTTCTTGGCGGCGGCCTCCGGGCCCGCGTCCGTGTACGTGACGCTGCCGATCGTGATGGACCGGGCCCCGGCCGGGGCGCCGTCCTTGCCGGGCAGCCCGGCGCCGGTCACGCGCTGGTCCACGACGCTGGGATCCCAGCCCATGACGCCGGAGGACTCCAGGGTCAGCGGCTGATCGCCGAGACCCGGCATCTTCATGGTCATCTTGAACTTGGCCGACTTCACCGACTGCGTCTTCTTGAAGGCCGCGTTGACGGCCTCGGCCGCCACCCCCGCCGCCGCCCGCTTCTCCGCCTTGGTGGAGGCCCCTGAGGCGCCCCTGTCGTCCTTCTCGCCGCCGCCGCAGGCCGTGACGCCGGCCAGCAGGGTCACGGCCGTCACGGTCAGGCCCAGGCGCTTCCAGGTGGACTCGTGCATGTCCTTGCCCCCCTCTGCTCAAAAGTGATCAATGTGAACGTTAGTTCACCTCACCGGCGGATACCCCGGATCACCGCATCGAAGGCGTCAAAAACGGAGACGCCGAGAACGAAGGCGCTGAGAACGAGGGCGCTGAGAACGCGAGCAGGCCCCGCACCTCACAAGGAGATGCGGGGCCTGCTCGTTCGCTTACGCGCAGAGGCGTCGTGATCCGGTCGGGATCAGACGGCCTCGTCCTCGACGAGGAGGTTGCGGGTGCGGTTCGGGTCCAGCGGGATGCCGGCGCCCATCGTGGTGGTCAGGGTCGCCTTCTTGATGTAGCGGCCCTTCGCGGCGGACGGCTTGAGGCGGGTGATCTCCTCGAGCGCCGCGGCGTAGTTCTCCACCAGCTTGGCCTCGTCGAAGGAGACCTTGCCGATGATGAAGTGCAGGTTCGAGTGCTTGTCGACGCGGAACTCGATCTTGCCGCCCTTGATCTCGGTCACGGCCTTGGCCGTGTCCGGGGTGACCGTGCCGGTCTTCGGGTTCGGCATCAGACCACGCGGACCGAGCACGCGGCCGAGGCGGCCGACCTTGCCCATGAGGTCCGGGGTGGCGACGACGGCGTCGAAGTCCAGACGGCCCTTCGCGACCTCGTCGATGAGCTCGTCGGCACCGACGATGTCGGCGCCCGCGGCACGCGCGGCCTCGGCACGGTCGCCGGTCGCGAAGACCAGGACCCGGGCGGTCTTACCGGTGCCGTGCGGAAGGTTCACGGTGCCGCGGACCATCTGGTCGGCCTTGCGCGGGTCGACGCCCAGACGCATGGCAACCTCGACGGTCGCGTCGAACTTGGTGGCGGAGGTGTCCTTCGCCAGGCGGACGGCCTCGAGCGGGGCGTACAGACGCTCCCGGTCGATCTTCGCGTCCACGTTGCGAAGAGTCTTGCTGCGCTTCACTGAAACTCCTCAGTGGTGATTGGAGTCGTGGTGCGGGCCAGCGCTGGCCCTTCCACGGGGTGCTGCCAGGGGGGTGGAGGTCAGCCCTCGACCGTGATGCCCATGGAACGGGCGGTGCCGGCGATGATCTTCGACGCGGCGTCCAGGTCGTTGGCGTTCAGGTCGGGCATCTTGGTCGTGGCGATCTCACGGACCTGCGCCTCGGTGATCTTGGCGACCTTGGTCTTGTGCGGCTCGCCCGAGCCCTTGTCCACGCCCGCGGCCTTGAGGATCAGCTTCGCGGCCGGCGGAGTCTTGGTCACGAAGGTGAAGGAACGGTCCTCGTAGACCGTGATCTCCACCGGCACGACCATGCCACGCTGCGACTCGGTCGCGGCGTTGTAGGCCTTGCAGAACTCCATGATGTTGACGCCGTGCTGGCCCAGCGCGGGGCCGACCGGCGGAGCCGGGTTCGCGGCACCGGCGCTGATCTGGAGCTTGATAAGCCCCGTGACCTTCTTCTTCTTGGGAGGCATTGCTCTCTCCGGGTCCTAGTGAGAGTTTTTTGCCCGCGCACAGTGCGCGCAGGCATACCGCACCACGATAACGGGTAACATGCTGCGGCCAAAAACCGAGCAGGTCAGACCGGCTTTATCAGCTGGTCTGACCTGTTCGGAAGCGTTTGATCAGAAGTGTCAGTTCTTCTGGATCTGGTCGAAGCTCAGCTCGACCGGGGTCTCGCGACCGAAGATCTCGACGAGGCCCTTGACCTTCTTCGAGTCGGCGTTGATCTCGTTGATCGTGGCCTGCAGGGTCGCGAACGGACCGTCGGTGACGGTGACCGAGTCGCCCACCTCGAAGTCCAGCACCTGGACCTCGACCTTGCGCTGCGGCGCCGGCTTGCCCTCGGCCTCGGCGGCCTCGCGGGCGGCCTTCTCCTCGGCCTCCGGGGCGAGCATCTTGACGATCTCGTCCAGCGTCAGCGGGTAGGGGTCGTAGGCGTTGCCGACGAAGCCGGTGACGCCCGGGGTGTTGCGGACGACGCCCCAGGACTCGTTCGTCAGGTCCATGCGCACCAGGACGTAGCCCGGGAGCTTGTTCTGGCGGACGGTGCGGCGGTCGCCGTTCTTGATCTGGACGACCTCTTCCTGCGGCACCTCGGCCTGGAAGATGTAGTCCTCGACGTTCAGCGAGACGGCGCGCTGCTCGAGGTTGGTCTTCACGCGGTTCTCGTAACCGGCGTAGGTGTGGATGACGTACCACTCGCCGGGCAGGCCGCGGAGCTCTTCGCGCAGGGCGGTGATGGGGTCGACGGCGGGCTCTTCCTCGGCGGCCTCTTCGGCCTCTTCCTCGGTGGCCTCGTCGTCCTCGTCGGACTCGACGTGAAGGGCGGCCTCTTCGGCCGGCTCGCCCGCGGCGGCTTCCTCGGCGTCGAGCTCGTCGGCGGCGTCGGCGCCCTCGACGATCTCCTGCGCGGTGTCGTCGCCCTCGACCTCGGCCGAGGCGGCGGCATCCACGTCGGCCTCTGCCGCCTCGACGGGCTCGACGGCGTCGTTCAGGTTCGGGTCAGACACGTGGCTGCTTCTTCCTGGCTACAAGGGGTGGAACGTGCGAAAGGGGCGGCCCGCCTCACGGCAGCCGCCCTACCCGCGGATTCAGCCGAAGACGTACTTGACGGCGTTGGTGAACCCATAGTCAATCACGGTGACCAGGCCAATGACGATGACGACAAAGACGATCACCACAGTGGTGTACGTCGACAGCTGGCCCCGGGTGGGCCAGACGACCTTGCGGAGCTCGGCGACGATCTGGCGGTAGAACAGCGCGAGGCGGCCGAAGGGGCCCTTCTTCCCGCGCTTCCCGCCACGGCGGCCCTTCTTGGCGGCCACCTCGTCCTCGGGACGACCGCTCTCAGGCGTCGCGGTGGAGCCAAGGGCTTCCGTCACTACGTCCTCACCTGAATCCGGGTCGTGAGCCGTGCCGCGCCCGGTTGAGCCGCACGGCGGTGCATTTCAGTACGTACGCACGCACGCACCCTGGTGACGATGCGTGTAGCAGGGCCGAAGGGACTTGAACCCCCAACCGCTGGTTTTGGAGACCAGTGCTCTACCAATTGAGCTACGACCCTTTGTGGTTTCCCCAACGTACCGCATCCGAGCGTTCGCACGGTGTGTGCGGACCTCGATTGCGGCCGGTGAGGGCCAACGACGGATGAGTGTACGTGGTCCTGGGGCGTGCGTCGAACAGCTTGTGCCGCGACGTGTGCCGCGAGGGGTCGCGGAGCGCTTCCGGAATGGATCCCTCCGGGGGTTTGGGGGCGTAGGCGAAGCCGTGCGCCGGGCCTTGTGCGAGCCGTACGCAGGCCTTGTGCGGGACGCGTGGCTGGCCTTGTGCGGGACGCGTGGCTGGCCTTGTGCGGGGCGCATGGCGGGGCTTGTGCGGGGCGCATCGCGGGCCTTGTGCGAGACGAGGGCGCCCGCTTCGTCCCCCGTCTGCAACGATGCCCCCATGACCGCTGCGACTCCTTCCGAGCCCTCCCTCCAGTCCCCCACCGAGCGCCGGGTGTCGACCCGCATCGGGTCGATCTCCGAGTCCGCGACGCTCGCCGTCGACGCCAAGGCCAAGGCCCTCAAGGCCGCCGGCCGCCCGGTGATCGGCTTCGGCGCCGGCGAGCCCGACTTCCCGACCCCCGGCTACATCGTCGAGGCCGCCGTGGAGGCCTGCCGCGACCCGAAGAACCACCGCTACACGCCCGCCGGCGGCCTGCCCGAGCTGAAGGCCGCCATCGCCGCCAAGACGCTGCGCGACTCCGGCTACCAGGTCGAGGCCTCGCAGGTGCTGGTCACCAACGGCGGCAAGCAGGCCATCTACGAGGCCTTCGCCGCGATCCTCGACCCGGGCGACGAGGTCATCGTCCCGGCGCCGTACTGGACCACGTACCCCGAGTCCATCCGGCTGGCCGGCGGCGTCCCGGTCGACGTCGTGGCCGACGAGACCACCGGCTACCGCGTCTCGGTCGAGCAGCTGGAGGCCGCCCGCACCGAGCGCACGAAGGTGCTGCTCTTCGTCTCCCCGTCGAACCCGACCGGTGCCGTCTACTCGCGCGAGCAGGTGGAGGCCGTCGGCCGCTGGGCCGCGGAGCACGGGCTGTGGGTGCTGACGGACGAGATCTACGAGCACCTCGTCTACGGCGACGCCGAGTTCTCGTCGCTGCCGGTCGTGGTGCCGGAGCTCCGCGACAAGTGCATCGTCGTCAACGGCGTCGCCAAGACGTACGCCATGACCGGCTGGCGGGTCGGCTGGGTCATCGCCCCGCAGGACGTGATCAAGGCCGCGACGAACCTGCAGTCGCACGCCACGTCGAATGTGTCCAACGTCGCACAGCGGGCCGCGATCGCCGCGGTCGCGGGCGACCTGTCCGCCGTCGACGAGATGAAGGTCGCCTTCGACCGGCGCCGCCGCACGATCGTGCGCATGCTCAACGAGATCGACGGCGTCCTCTGCCCGGAGCCGGAGGGTGCCTTCTACGCCTACCCGTCGGTGAAGGCCCTGCTCGGCAAGGAGATCCGCGGCAAGCGGCCCGCCACGTCCGTGGAGCTCGCCGCGCTGATCCTGGAAGAGGTCGAGGTCGCGGTGGTGCCGGGCGAGGCCTTCGGCACGCCGGGGTACCTGCGGCTGTCCTACGCGCTGGGCGACGAGGATCTCGTCGAGGGCGTCTCGCGGATCCAGAAGCTGCTGGCGGAGCCCAAGGCGTAGTCCTCGCCTTCGCCTTCCGTGCGTACGGGCTCCCGGCTTGTGCCGGGGGCCCGTATTCGTTTTCGGGGCAGCGCCCGTTAAGGGGCCCGTCGGGGCAAACTCCCTTCCGGTTGGCCTGTGCATGCGGCAGGATCTGCGAATGGAGAGTGTTCGTGACGTCCGATTGCTGCCGAAGGCCCATCTGCACCTGCACTTCACCGGGTCGATGCGGTCCGACACCCTGCTGGAACTCGCCGACAAGTACGGGGTGCACCTCCCGGAAGCCCTGAGCAGCGGCGAGCCCCCGAAGTTGCGGGCCACGGACGAGCGGGGCTGGTTCCGCTTCCAGCGGCTGTACGACATCGCGCGGTCGTGCCTCCGGGCGCCGGAGGACATCCAGCGGCTCGTGCGGGAGGCCGCGGAGGAGGACGTCCGGGACGGGTCCGGATGGCTGGAGATCCAGGTCGACCCGACGTCCTACGCGCCGCGGCTGGGCGGGCTCATCCCCGCCCTGGAGATCATCCTCGACGCCGTCGAGACGGCGTCGAAAGAGACCGGCCTGGGGATGCGGGTCCTCGTCGCCGCCAACCGCATGAAGCACCCGCTGGACGCGCGGACGCTCGCGCGCCTCGCCGTGCGGTACGCCGACCGGGGCGTGGTCGGGTTCGGGCTCTCCAACGACGAGCGGCGCGGCCTCGCGCGCGACTTCGACCGCGCCTTCGAGATCGCCCGTGAGGGCGGGCTGCTGGCCGCGCCGCACGGCGGCGAGCTCTCGGGCCCGAGCAGCGTGCGGGACTGCCTGGACGACCTGCGCGCCGCCCGCGTGGGGCACGGCGTCCGGGCCGCCGAGGACCCCCGCCTGATGCGCAAGCTCGCCGAGCGCGGGGTGACCTGCGAGGTGTGCCCGTCGTCGAACGTCGCCCTCGGCGTCTACGAGAAGCCGGGCGACGTGCCGCTGCGCACCCTGTGGGACGCCGGCGTGCCGATAGCTCTCGGCGCGGACGACCCCCTGCTCTTCGGCTCGCGGCTCGCCGCGCAGTACGAGCTGGTGCGGGAGCACCACGGCTTCACGGACGCGGAGCTGGCGGAGCTGGCGCGGCAGTCGGTACGGGGGTCGGCTGCGCCGGAGCCTGTGCGGGCGGGGTTGCTGCGGGGGATCGACGACTGGCTCGCGGGCTGAGGCTGCCGCCGGCTCTTGCGCCGCTGGCTTTTGCGCCGCCGGCTCTTGCGCCGTCGGCTTTTGCGCCGCTGGCTCTTGCGCCGCCGGCTTTTGCGCCGCTGGCTCTTGCGCCGCCGACTTCTACAGCGCCACGCCGACCGTGACCGGCTCGTTCACGAGGGTCACTCCGAACGCCTCGTGGACGCCGGCCCGGACCTCGCGGGCCAGGGCGAGGAGGTCCTCCGTGGTCGCCTCGCCCCGGTTCGTCAGCGCAAGCGTGTGCTTCGTGCTGATGCGCGCCGGGCCCGAGCCGTACCCCTTCGTGAAGCCCGCCTTGTCGATCAGCCAGGCCGCCGAGGTCTTCATGAAGCCCTCCCCCGCCGGGTACGCCGGAGGCGCCACGTCCGGGCCGAGCCGGTCCGCGACGCGGGTCAGGAACGCCGCGTGCTCCGCCTCGGTGAGGATCGGGTTGCAGAAGAACGATCCGGCCGACCACGTGTCGTGGTCTTCGGGGTCGAGCACCATGCCCTTGCCCGCGCGCAGCTTGAGGACCGTCTCGCGGGCCCGGTCCGCGGGGACGCGGTCGCCGGCCTCGACGCCGAGGGCGCGGGCGGTCTCCGGGTAGCGGATGGGAGCGGACATGCCGGCCGCGTCCTCCAGCCCGAAGCGGACGCGGAGGACGACGTAGCGGGCGGGGTCCTGCTTGAAGCGGCTGTGGCGGTAGGAGAAGGCGCACTCGGCGTTGGTGAGGGTCACCGTCTCGCCGGTGCGGCGGTCGTAGGCGACGACCTCGGTGATCGTCTGGGCGACGTCCTGGCCGTAGGCGCCGACGTTCTGGATGGGCGTGGCGCCGGCGGAGCCGGGGATTCCGGCGAGGCATTCGATGCCGGCGAGGCCGGCTTCGACGGTGCGGGCGACGGCGTCGGACCAGTTCTCGCCGGCGGCCAGTTCGAGGCTGGTGCCGTTGAGGGTGAAGCCGGTGGTCGCGATGCGCAGGGCGGTGCCCTCGAAGCCCTTGTCGGAGATGACGAGGTTGCTGCCGCCGCCGATGATCAGCAGCGGGGTGGCGGTCTCGTCGGCCTCGCGGACGGCGGCGATCACCTCGGCGTCGGTGGTGGCCGTGATCAGGCGGGTGGCCGGGCCGCCGAGCCTGAAGGTGGTCAGGGGGGCGAGGGGGGCGTCGTGTCGTTCCTGCACCAGACCAGGGTACGGGTGGGTCGGGCGCGGTGGTCCGGGGCCGGGGGCCGGGGGCTCCGGGGGTGTTTCGGAATCGGATATTTACGGGCGGAACCGCCTGCCGCACCGGGCACCCGGCACGCCGCCCACAAATATCCGGCAGCATTCCGAAACACCCCCTGCGCCCCCGTCCCCCTCCGTAGACGGTCCCCTCCCGTAGACCAGCCCCTCCCGTAGACGGGTCCCCTCCCGTACCGAGTCCCTCCCGTGGGTGGGGTCCTTTTCCCGTGGGCGATCTCCCTCTGCGGGCGGGCCTTCCCTGCCCCGTGGGCGGCCCCCTCTGTGGGCGGGCCCCATGGACGCCCTCCCGTGGGCGGGTTCCCTGTCCCGTGGGCGGCCCCTCTGTGGCGGACCCCTCCCATGGACCCTTCGTGGGCGGGGTTCCCTTCCCCCGCGGGGCGATCCCCTCTGTGGGCGGCCCTCCCATGGACCCCTCCCGTGGGGTTCCCTCCCCCGTAAACGGCCCCCTCCGTGGGCGGCCCTCCCATGGACCCCTCCCGTGGGGTTCCCTCCCCCGTGGGCGGCCCCTCCGTGGGCGGGCCTCCCATGGGCCCCCTCCCGCGGCGGTGGCTGCTGTCCTTCCTTGGCCCCGGCAGGCGGGGGCGCCCGCCCTTCCCGGCTCCCCCGCGTGGGCGGTGGGCTCTGCCTCCTCCCCCCCCCGGCGCTGGGCTCCCCGGTGCAGCACCTCTGCAATTCCCTGATGGGTGGGTGGGTGGGAGTGCCCCCGCCGCGTAGCGGCGGGGGCGTGCGTCGTCAGGGCGCGCCGGCGGTGCTGGGCGCGGCGGCCCGGGCGGGGGCAGGGCGCGAGGGGATCAGGGTCGCCGTGAGCGCCCCGAGGGCCACCGCCGCCGCGCCGGCCCACAGCGCGGGCGTCAGGCCGTCCAGGAAGCGCTGGGGCGAGCCGTAGCCGCCCTGGGCGGAGAAGAGGGAGGCGAGGACGGCGATGCCGAGCGCCCCGCCCACCTCCCGCAGAGCGTTGTTCGCCCCGGAGGCCATGCCCTGCTCCGCCGGGCGGACGCTGGACATGACGAGCTTCGCGGCGGGGGCGAAGAACAGGCCCATGCCGATGCCGCTGACGATCAGTCCGGGAAGCTGGGCCGCGTAGGAGACGTCCGGGCCCATGACCAGGGCGAAGTGGGCGAGGCCGAGGGCCTGCAGGGCCAGGGAGGTGACGACGACGGGGCGGCTGCCGATGCGGTCGGCGAGGTAGCCGGAGAGCGGCGCCGCGATCATGGGCATTCCGGTCCAGGGGAGCATGCGCAGCCCGGCCTCGGTGGGCGAGTAGCCGAGGACGTTCTGGAGGAACTGGCTGAGCAGGAAGATCGAGCCGAACATGCCCAGGAACATGAAGACGCTCGCGGCGTTCACGCCTGCGAAGGCGCGGTTCTTGAAGAGGCGCATGGGGAGCATGGGCCGCTCGGCGCGGATGCCGTGGCCGATGAAGCCTCCTATGAGGACGCCGCCCGCGATGAGGGCGGTCAGGACCCGGGGGCTCGTCCAGCCGTGCGCGTGGGCGTTGACCAGGCCGTAGACGACGCCGAAGAGGCCGCCGCTGACGAGGAGCGTGCCGGGGAGGTCCAGGCGGGCGTTCTCGGCGCGCGACTCGTCCAGGCGGAGGCGGGCCAGCGGGATGAGGGCCAGGCCCAGCGGGACGTTGAGCCAGAAGATCCACTGCCAGGAGATGTGCTCGGTGAGCGTGCCGCCGATGAGCGGGCCGCCGGCGACGGCCAGGCCGTCCACGGCCCCCTTGATGCCGTACGCGAGGCCCCGGCGGTCGGCGGGGACGGCCGCGGTGAGGAGGGTGAGCGACAGCGGCATGGTGATGGCGGCGCCCACGCCCTGGACGGCCCGGGCGGCGATCAGGGCCTCGATGCCGGGCGCGAGGGCGGCCGCGGCGGAGGCGGCCGTGAAGATCACCAGGCCGGTGACGAAGAGCTTGCGGCGGCCGAAGCGGTCGCCCAGGGCCGCGCCGAACATGAGCAGGACCGCGAAGGTCAGCGTGTAGGCGTTGACGGTCCATTCGAGGTCTTCCAGTGCCCCGCCGAGGTCCTCGCGGATCGACGGGAGGGCCGTGGTGACGACCAGGTTGTCCAGGGCCGCCATGAAGCCGGCCGCGCCGGTGATGATCAGGGCCCAGATCGCTTTGGGTTGCATGCCTTCCCCCGTGTTGCTTAGTAATTAGTCACTAACTTTGTTGGGCATGAGGACACGCGGGTCCCCTGCGTTCCCCTAGAAACCGCTCCACACCCGGTGGGCCGGCGGGAAGCCCAGGGACACCAGCGTGTTGATCAGCATCCCCTTGGCCAGGAACCCCGTCGTCTCCTTCGGGTCCCCGCCGAGGGCGAGGTTCGCCCCGTCCCACAGCTCCAGCCACGCCGCCCGGATCGTTCTCCCGAACGCGTGGTCCCCCGCCGCCTCGGCCGAGGCCACCGCGACGTAGATCTGCATCTGCATCTGCAGCTTCTCGGGGTCGTCGGCGATGAGGTGGTCGTAGGCGGCGGCCATGGCCTGCAGCGCCCCGCGGGGCGGCGCGCCCTCGACCGCCTTCCGGAAGACCTCCCCGGTCTCCTCCAGGCAGCGTTGGGCCGCCGCCAGGAAGATCGCTTCTTTGGTGGGGAAGAGCCGGAACAGGTACGGCTGCGAGACGCCCACGCGGCGCGCGATCGCCTCCGTGGACGTGCCCTTGTAGCCGGCGCGCGCGAATTCCGTGATTGCGGCGCGGATCACACTCTCGCGGCGCTCCTCCGCGCTCATCCTGACCATGATCGGTAAGTTAGCGGTCACTTACTTGCCATGTCAAAAGGGGAGGGCGCCGCTCGGTCGCGGCGCCCCCGGCGTCAGGCGAGGCGTACGACCGCCCGCGACATCCCCAGGACCTTCTGGCCCTCGCTCTTGACCACCAGGTCCACCCGGACCGTGCGGCGCTCGTCGTCCTTGGCCGCGACCTTGGCCGTGACCTCGATCACCGCGCCCTTGTCGTCGTTCGGCACGACGACCGGGCGGGTGAAGCGCACGCCGTACTCGGCGACGGCGCCCGGGTCGCCCGCCCAGTCGGTGACGACGCGGCCCGCCTCGGCCATGGTGAACATGCCGTGCGCGATCACGTCCGGCAGGCCCACCTCCTTGGCGAACTTCTCGTTCCAGTGGATCGGGTTGAAGTCGCCCGAGGCACCCGCGTAGCGGACCAGGTCCGCGCGCGTCACCGGGAAGGAGCGGGCCGGCAGCTCGGTGCCGATCTCGACCTCGTCGTAGGAGATACGGGCAGCCATCACGCCTCCTCGGCCGCGCGGGCCACCAGCGTCGTGTGCGCGGTCACGACGTGCTCGCCGTGCTCGTCCCGGACGTCGCCGCGGACCGACAGGACGTCGTTGCCCGCCAGGGACTTGATCGACTCGATCGTGGAGACGACCGAGAGGCGGTCGCCGGCCCGCACGGGGCGGGCGTAGGCGAACTTCTGGTCGCCGTGCACGACGCGCGAGTAGTCCAGGCCCAGCTGCGGGTCGTTCACGACCGCGCCGGCGGCCCGGTACGTGACGGAGAAGACGAAGGTCGGCGGGGCGATCACATCCGGGTGCCCCAGCGCCTTGGCGGCCTCGGGATCGGTGTACACCGGATTGGTGTCGCCGATGGCCTCGGCGAATTCGCGGATCTTCTCCCGGCCGACCTCGTACGGTTCGGTGGCCGGATAGGTCCGCCCTACGAAGGACTGGTCGAGCGCCATGGGCTCGGCACCTCCTACTGGGTGGTTTACGGTGGCGGATACGCCACGAGGCCGCCCCCAAGGAATGGGGACGGCCTCGTGAACGAGCCTGTTGTTATCGCGTCTCGCGGTGCGCAGTGTGCGAGTTGCAACGGGGGCAGTGCTTCTTCATCTCAAGACGGTCCGGGTCGTTACGCCGGTTCTTCTTGGTGATGTAGTTCCGCTCCTTGCACTCCACGCAGGCCAGCGTGATCTTCGGGCGGACGTCGGTGGCAGCCACGTGAGTGCTCCTTGACGGAATGGACGGATTAACGCAGACAAGAGTAGCCGACCGGAGGACCGACCCCACAATCGGCTACTACGTGTAGCGGTGACCGGACTTGAACCGGTGACACAGCGATTATGAGCCGCTTGCTCTACCGACTGAGCTACACCGCTTTGATGTGGGAGGGATCCCCGCCCGAAGGCGGGGAACCTCTCACACCAGAGCCCCAAAACGGAATCGAACCGTTGACCTTCTCCTTACCATGGAGACGCTCTGCCGACTGAGCTATTGGGGCGAGCGAGGAAGACATTACACGGTTGGCCGCCGAAGGTGAAATCCGTATCCGGCCGGGGCCGGCGACGGCGCCACGGAAGCCTTCCCGCACCACACCAGTACGACTATTCGTCGCTTGCTCGAAGCCGTTCCTGACGCGCCCTACGCTCGGACGTGCTGCGTGATCATGCACGCCCCGGCACCCGGAGGAGCGCGATGCCCGACAGCCAGCCGCAGCCCCCGGCGAACCCCGGCGGCGATGCCACCCCTCCCGCCGTCGTGCCCGGCGACGGCGCCCTCGTCCTCTGCGGCGCCCGGCTCGCCGACGGCCGCACCGTGGACGTGCGGCTGAGCGGCGGGCACATCGAGGCGGTGGGCACCGCCGGCAGCCTGGCACCCGGCCCGCGCGTGGACCTCAGCGGCTATCTGCTGCTGCCCGCGCCCGCCGAGCCGCACGGCCACGGCGCCACCGCGCTCACCGCCGAGGCCGACGGCCCCGTCTCGTACGCCGCCGAGGACGTCCAGCGCCGCGCCACCGAGGCCGCGCTGCTCCAGCTCGGGCACGGGGCCACCGCCCTGCGCTGCCACGTGCGCATCGGCGACGTGCAGGGGCTGCGCTCGCTGGAGGCCGTCCTGCAGGCCCGGCGGACCCTGCGCGGGCTGACCGACCTCACCGCCGTCGCCGTGCCCCGGCTGCTGACCGGGGCCGCGGGGGCCGACGGGCTGGCCCTGCTGCGGGACGCCGTGAAGATGGGCGCCGCCGTGGGCGGCTGCCCCGACCTCGACCCCGACCCCACCGGCTTCGCCGAGACCGCCCTCGACCTCGCCGCCGAGTACGGGTGCCCGGTCGACCTGCACACCGACGGCTCCGACCCGGCCCGGCTCGCCCGGCTGGCCGCCATGGCCGGCGGTCTGCGCCCCGGAGTCACCCTCGGCCCCTGCGGCGGCCTCGCCCGGCTCCCCCGCGACCTGGCCGTCCGGGCGGCCGGGCAGCTCGCCGCCGCCGGGGTCACCGTCGTCTGCCTGCCACAGGGCGACTGCGGGACGCTGGAGCAGCGCGGCGCCCGCGTCTCGCGCTGCGCCCCGGTGCGGCTCCTGCGGGCGGCGGGGGTGCGGGTGGCGGCCGGCAGCGGCGCCCTGCGCGACGCGGCCAATCCGGTCGGGCGCGGCGATCCCCTGGAGGCGGCGTTCCTGCTGGCCTCGCACGGCGAGCTGCGGCCCGAGGAGGCGTACGAGGCGGTCAGCGGGTGGGCGCGGGCGGCCATGGGGCTGCCGCGGGTGCGGGTGGAGGCGGGCTTCCCGGCCGAGCTGCTGGCCGTCCGCGGCGAGCGCATCGAGGGCGTGCTCTCGATGGCGTACAGCCGCCTCGTGGTGCACAAGGGCCGCGTGGTGGCCCGTACGAGCGCCGTGCGGGAGTACTGCGACGGGTCGGCCGCCGCGGCCCTGGAGCTGCCCCGGCAGTCCTCGCGCGGCGGCGGGGAGCCGTCCTGACCCGGGGTCCCGGGGCGGGTCCGGCGAGGCCCTCTGTCGGATTCCGGTGATCGGCGTACGGTCGGATCATGCGCATTGTCATCGCTGGTGGACATGGTCAGATCGCGCTGCGGCTGGAGCGGCTGCTCCACGCGCGCGGGGACGAGATCGCGGGCGTCATCCGCAGGCCCGAGCAGGCGGGCGCCCTCCTGGCGGCCGGTGCCGAACCGGTCGTGTGCGACCTGGAGTCGGCCTCCGTGGGAGACCTGGTGCGGCACCTGGAGTCCGCCGACGCCGCCGTCTTCGCGGCCGGCGCGGGGCCGGGCAGCGGCATCGCCCGCAAGGACTCCGTGGACCGCGCGGCGGCCGCCCTCTTCGCGGACGCGGCCGAGGCGGCGGGGGTCCGCCGCTTCCTGGTGGTCTCCTCCATGGGCGCCGACCGCGAGCCCCCGGAGGGCACCGACCCGGTCTTCGCCGCGTACCTGCGCGCCAAGGGGGCGGCGGACGCGGACGTGCGGGCCAGAGCCGCCCTGGACTGGACGATCCTGCGGCCCGGGCGGCTCACGGACGACGCCGGTACGGGGCTGGTGACGCTCGGGGAGTCCACGGGCCGGGGCGCGGTGACCCGGGACGACGTCGCGGCGGTCCTCGCGGCGCTGCTGGACGAGCCGGGCACGGCGGGGCGGACGCTGGAGCTGATCGGCGGCGACACGCCGGTGGCGAATGCGGTGAAGGCGGCGGCCGGCGACTGAAGGCCGGCCCGGGCGGGCCGCCGAAGACCGGGGGCCCGCCGTTGAAATCCGGCCCGGAAACGAAAGAAGCCCCTGACCTTTTCAGGTCAGGGGCCCCGTTCCGTGGCGGCGCCAGGATTCGAACCTGGGTAGGCTAAGCCGACGGATTTACAGTCCGCTCCCATTGGCCACTCGGGCACACCGCCATGGGCTGTCACCTCGGGCGCTCTTTCGATTCGCTCCGGGGCAACGACGTAAACCATACCCGATGACCTGGGGTGGTCCGCCACTCGGTTCATCGCCCGTGCGAACGGGCCCGGGGTGGCTAGGCTGACGGGGCGCTCCTCCACCGGCCCCCGGGCCGGCGGAGCACCGAGCCGCACCCCCCGATGGATCTACGTACGAGGAGCCAACTCAATATGGCCGACTCCAGTTTCGACATCGTCTCGAAGGTCGAGCGGCAGGAGGTCGACAACGCCCTCAACCAGGCCGCCAAGGAGATCTCCCAGCGTTACGACTTCAAGGGCGTCGGCGCCTCGATCGCATGGTCCGGCGACAAGATCGAGATGCGCGCCAATGCCGAGGAGCGGGTCAAGGCCGTCCTCGACATCTTCGAGACCAAGCTGGTCAAGCGCGGAATCTCGCTGAAGTCGCTCGACGCGGGCGAGCCGCAGGCCTCCGGCAAGGAGTACAAGATCTTCGCCTCGATCGAGGAGGGGATCTCGCAGGAGAACGCGAAGAAGGTCGCCAAGATCATTCGCGACGAGGGCCCGAAGGGCGTCAAGGCGCAGGTCCAGGGCGACGAGCTGCGCGTCAGCTCCAAGAGCCGTGACGACCTCCAGGCCGTCCAGGCCCTCCTCAAGGGCAAGGACCTGGACTTCGCGATCCAGTTCGTCAACTACCGGTAAAACGGCGGTAGTCGGCAGCAGTCACATCCGAAGGCGCGGCGGAGGGATTCCCCTCCGCCGCGCCTTCGGCGTTCGCTGCCTTGACCTCAAGTCATGTCGAGTTTCCAGGTGTTCGGTGAACGGCAGGGCGGCCCCGGCGGGGGTCTGCGGCTCTCCCTACCAGCGGCCGGCGAACGCCTGGTCCGTCGGGACGATCTCGCGGCCCAGAGGCATCAGCGAGACCGGGATCAGCTTGAAGTTCGCGATGCCCAACGGGATCCCGATGATGGTGATGCACAGGGCGATGCCCGTGACGATGTGGCCGAGTGCCAGCCACCAGCCGGCGAAGACGATCCAGATGACGTTTCCCAGCAGCGAGCCCGCACCGGCGTCCCGCCGCTCGACGGTCGTCCGGCCGAACGGCCACAGAGCGTAGTTGGCGATGCGGAAGGACGCGATGCCGAAGGGAATCGTGACGATCAGGATGCAGCAGATGAGACCTGCGACGACGTAGCCGATCGCCATCCAGAAACCGCAGAGCACCAACCAGATGATGTTCAGGATGAACTTCATGAAACTCAGCCTCCCACTCGCACTGCTCTCCAGCGACTGGGACGCCCAGGTGGCTACCGACGGTTGCCAGAACCTGCATATGGACAACCCAAGGTGACGGCGACCTGCTCGCGGCTGGGCACTCGGGCCGAGGGACGGGGCCTCTCGTAGGCCCTAAGGCCGCTGTGCGCCCCGGGCCGCCGTGGGCAGTTGTTGCGCCCCGCTCCGACCCAGGTCGCCGGCCGTTGGCCTCCGCTTCCGCCACACGCTCATCGACACGCAGCCTGCCGCGCCCGCGGCAGCACTGAAGGCCGGCGCCGGACCAGGACCCGTACCGGCCGCCGGTGCCGATGCCGCTGCTATCGCGGTACCGGCGCCGGCACCATCCGCTGACCCAAGGGTCGGCAACCCCCGTCAGGCCTCGCCCTCATCAGGGCAGATCAGAAGACTGAGAGCGCTGTCACCGGTGCTCCTGAAACCCATCGGGTCATCGGTTCCACGGGGAATCTCAAGGGTCTGCAGGTCGAAAAGGACCACGCGGTCCACCACCCTCCACACGCACTCCGACGGGGCCCAGCCTGGCGCTGCGCCCCAGGTAGAGGCTGCCCGCGACCGTTCACCGCTACCCCCGCAGCGGCCCTCCGCCGTCCGGGCCGGGCCGTCAGCGGCCCGCCATCCGCTCCAGGCGGGTGATGCGCTCCCCCATCGGCGGGTGGGTGGAGAACAGCTTGGTCATGCCGCCGCCCGCGCGGAACGGGTTCGCGATCATCATGTGGCTGGCCGTCTCGATGCGGGGCTCGGGCGGCAGGGGCAGCCGCTGCGTGCCGGCTTCGAGCTTGCGGAGGGCCGAGGCCAGGGCGAGGGGGTCGCCGGTGAGGCGGGCGCCGGAGGCGTCGGCCTCGTACTCGCGGGAGCGGCTGACGGCGAGCTGGATGAGGGACGCCGCGATCGGGCCCAGCAGCATGATCATGATCATGCCGACGATGCCCGGGCCCTCGTCGTCGTCCGATCTGCCGAAGGGGATCAGCCAGGCGAAGTTCACCAGGAACATCACCACCGAGGCGAGCGCGCCCGCGATCGAGGAGATGAGGATGTCGCGGTTGTAGACGTGGCTGAGCTCGTGGCCGATGACGCCGCGCAGCTCGCGCTCGTCGAGCAGGCGGAGGATGCCGTCCGTGCAGCAGACGGCGGCGTTGCGGGGGTTGCGGCCGGTCGCGAAGGCGTTGGGGGCCTCGGTCGGCGAGATGTACAGCCGGGGCATGGGCTGGCGGGCGGCCGTGGAGAGCTCGCGGACCATGCGGTAGAGCTGCGGCGCCTCGAATTCGCTGACGGGGCGGGCGCGCATGGCCCGCAGGGCCAGCTTGTCGCTGTTCCAGTAGGCGTAGGCGTTGGTGCCGAGCGCCACCAGGACGGCGACGATCAGGCCCGTACGCCCGAAGAGGCTGCCGATGACGATGATGAGTGCGGACAGCCCCCCGAGAAGGACTGCGGTCCTGAGCCCGTTGTGCCGGCGGTGCACGGTACGCCCTCCAAGTGGTGCGGCAGGGGAACCCTTCGCGCTGTCGTGCTTCCACTCGCGGTGGAATCTCCAGTGGAACCTTCCTGACCGGTCAACGCCAGGCGAAGGCCCCTGGTTCCCTTGTGCACGCGAGCGGCGCCGGTCCGTACGGGTGACGCCGGCGCCCCCGGTCCTAGAGGAGCGCCCCCGAGGCGAAGCGGAGGACGAGCTGCGGGGCGCCCGACAGGGCGACGCCGGCCACGGCGGTGAGGGCGATGGCGGCTGCGAGCGGCATGGGGATGCGGACGTGCGCCGGCTCCGCTGCCGCCGTGCCCGCCGCGCCTTCCGCGGCCTCCGCAACCTCCGCGGCCTCCGCCGGCCGGAAGAGCACCGCCGTCCACTGCAGGTAGTAGTACAGGGCGATCACGACGTTGAGGGCCATGACGACCGCCAGCCAGCCCAGGCCCGCGTCGACGGCCGCGGTGAAGACCGTGACCTTGGCGAAGAGGCCGATGACGCCCGGCGGCAGGCCCGCCAGGCAGAGCAGGAAGAAGCCCAGGGCGAGCGCCGCGAGCGGGCGGCGGGCGTAGAGGCCCCGGTAGTCCGTGATCCGGTTCTGCGGGCTCGTACGGGCCACCAGGGCGGCGACGGCGAAGGCGCCGAGGTTCACGGCGGCGTACATCAGGGCGTACGCGACGGTGGAGCCGATGGCGTGCGCGGGGTCGTCGGCGTAGCCGGCGGCGGCGATGGGCACGAGCAGGTAGCCCGCCTGGCCCACGGAGGACCAGGCCAGGAGGCGGACGGCGCTGTGGGCGCGCTCCGGGCGCTGGCGCAGCGCGGCGACGTTGCCGGCGGTCATGGTGACGGCGGCGAGCACGGCGAGGGCCGGGCCCCAGACGCCGGAGTACGCGGGGAAGGCGACGACGGCGACGAGGATCAGGCCGGTGAAGCCGACGGCCTTGCCGATGACCGACAGGTAGGCGGCGACGGGCAGCGGCGCGCCCACGTAGGTGTCGGGCACCCAGAAGTGGAAGGGGGCGGCGGCGGTCTTGAAGGCGAAGCCCACGAGGGTGAGGGCGACGCCGGTCTGCGCGAGGGTGTCGAGGCGGGGGTCGACGTCGCCGAGCTTCGCCGCGATCTCGGTGAGGTGCAGGGTGCCGGTGGCCGCGTAGACGAAGCTGACGCCCAGGAGGGTGACGGCGGTCGCGGTGACCGAGGAGAGGAAGAACTTCAGGGCCGCCTCGGAGGAACGGCGGTCGCCGCGGCGCAGGCCGACGAGGGCGAAGGCCGGCAGGGAGGCCACTTCGAGGGCCACGACGAGGGTCGCGAGGTCCCGGGAGGCGGGCAGCAGGGCGGCGCCCGCGGCGGAGGACAGCAGCAGGAACCAGAACTCCCCTTCGGGGAGATCCTCGTCGCGGACGGCGCTCATGGACAGCAGGGCCGTCAGGAGGGCGCCGCCGAGCACCAGGAGCTGGATGACGAGCGTGAAGTCGTCGGCGGTGTAGCTGCAGGCGTTGCGGCCCGCGGAGGTGCCGGTGAGGCAGAAGGTGGAGCGGTCGCCGCCGAGGAGCGGCAGCAGGGAGACGCCCGCGAGCAGCAGTCCGGCGACGGAGAACCAGCCGAGGAGCGGCTTGCGGGCCTCGGGGAGGAAGAGGTCGGCGACCAGGACGGCCAGCGCCACCACGGCGGCGACGGTGGGCGGTGCGATGGCGAGCCAGTCGACGGACTGGATCAGGGAGCCCATCAGTTGCCTCCTCGGAGGAGCTGCTGAACGGCCGGGTCGGTGAGGCCGAGGAGGGCCGCGGGCCAGAGTCCGGCGAGGACGGTGAGGGCGACGAGGGGGGTCCAGGCGGCGAACTCGTAGGACCGCACGTCGGCGGGTGCGTCCTCCGCGGTGCCGGCGGTCTGCGGCCGGGTGCTGCCGCCGTCGCCGCCCATGCACACGCGGCGGACGACGACGAGCATGTAGGCCGCCGTCAGGAGCGTGCCGAGGCCGGCCAGCGCCATGAACGTCAGGAACGCCGGGCGGCTGAGCCCCTCCGCGGGGCGGAAGGCGCCGAACATCGCGAGCATCTCGCCCCAGAAGCCGGCCAGGCCGGGCAGTCCGAGGGAGGCGATCGCGCCGAAGGCGAGGAGTCCGCCGAGGCGGGGCGCCTTGCCGTAGAGGGCGGCGCCGGTGCGGCCGGCGAGCGCGTCGAGGTCGCTGGTGCCGTAGCGGTCCTTGACCGCGCCGACCAGGAAGAAGAGGAGGCCGGTGATGAGGCCGTGGGCGATGTTGGCGAACAGCGCGCCGTTCACGCCCGTGGGGGTGAGCGTGGCGATGCCGAGCAGGACGAAGCCCATGTGGCCGACGGAGGAGTACGCGATGAGGCGCTTGAGGTCGCCCTTCGCGCCCGACCGGGCCAGCGCCAGGCAGACCAGCGAGCCGTAGATGATGCCGACGGCCGCGAAGGCGGCGAGGTACGGCGCGAAGGTGTGCGCGCCGTCGGGGGCGATCGGCAGGACGATGCGGACGAAGCCGTACGTGCCCATCTTCAGCAGCACGCCCGCGAGCAGCACCGAGCCGACGGTCGGGGCGGCGGTGTGGGCGTCGGGCAGCCAGCTGTGCAGGGGCCACATGGGGGCCTTGACGGCCAGTCCGATGCCGATGGCGAGGACGGCGATGAGCTGCGTGGTGTGGCCGAGCGAGGACCCGTTGTCAGTGGCGAGTGCCACCATGTCGAACGTGCCGCCCTTGATCCCGACCAGGAGGAGGCCGAGCAGCATCACGACGGAGCCGAGCAGCGTGTAGAGGATGAAGCGCCAGGCGGCGCGCTCCCTGCCCTCGCCGCCCCAGCGGGCGATGAGGAAGTACATCGGGATGAGCACCATCTCGAAGGCCAGGAAGAACAGCATCAGGTCGAGGACGGCGAAGGTCGCGAGGGTGCCGGCCTCGAGGACGAGGAGCAGCGCGACGAATGCCCTGGGAGACGGGCCCGCGGGCATTTTGAAGTAGCTGTACAGCGCGCAGAGGAAGGTCAGCAGCGCCGTCAGGACGAGGAGGGGGAGCGAGACGCCGTCCACGCCCAGGTGGATCCGGATGTTCAGGGCCGGGATCCAGCTGATGTCGGTGGTCGCCTGCATGCGGGCCGGGCTGTCGTGGTCGAAGCCGGCGGCGAGGGCGACGGTCAGCGCGAGGACGGCGCCGGTGACGGTGACGCCGTGGCGGAGCACGGCCTGCTCGGGGCTCTTGCCCTTGAGGCCGGGCGGGGCCGGCAGCAGAGCGGCGGCGGCGCCGACGAGGGGGAGGACGACGATCGCGGCGAGGAGGTACTGCATGACGGTGCCGGTCTGAGAAATTGCAGTCATGGTCAGGCTCCGGTGGCTACGAGCACGGCGGCGACGGCCAGGACGACGGAGCCGGCGAGCAGGGCGCTGAGGTAGGTCTGCACGTTGCCGGTCTGGGCGCGGCGGACGGCCGCGCCGAGCAGGCGGGGTGCCGTGCCCGCTCCGCGGACGTAGGCGTCGACGACCTCGCGGTCGAGGAACTGGGCGAGGCGGGCGGCCGCGCGCGTGGGCCGGACGAACAGCGCCGAGTAGACGGCGTCCAGGTGGAAGCCGGACGCGGCGTGGCGGTGCAGGGGGCCGAGGAGGGCCCGGCCGGGGTCGGCCGGGTCGGGTGCCGCCGCGATGTCGCCGTAGGCGGCCTCGTGGGTGGCGATGGTCTCCTCCTCGGAGACGTAGGGGGCCGCGTCCGGGTCGGCGGCCACGGCACCGAGGGGGGTGCGGGCGGCGAGCACGACGGTGCGGCGCCAGGCCGCGTACATCACGATCGCGCCGGCGAGGGCGCAGCCGGTGGAGAGGACGGAGGTGGTGAGCGTCGGGGTGAGCGATCCGCCGTCGAACCAGTCGGGGAGCTTCCCGGCGGCGAGGCCGAGCCCGAGGGTGGGGAGGAACAGGATCCACAGGACGGTGTTCATGGCGGCGGGCTGCCTGCCGTGGTCCGGGGCCTCGGTGCCCTTGCCGCGGAAGGCCATCAGCCACAGCCGGCACGCGTAGGCGGCGGTGAGGAGCGCCGTGAGGAGCCCCGCGGTGAGGACGAGCCAGCCTGCCGCGCCCGGGATGCCCGTGGCGTCGCCTTCGGCGGCGTGCTCGGCCGCGCCGAGGACGGCCTCCTTGGAGAAGAAGCCGCTGAACGGGGGGATCGCGGCGAGCGCGAGGAGGGCGACGGTCATCGTCCAGTACGCGTCGGGGATGCGTTTGGCGAGGCCGCCCATGCGGGCCATGGCGGCCAGCGAGTTCGTGCCGGCGGCGTGGATGATCACGCCGGCCCCGAGGAACAGGAGCGCCTTGAACGCGCCGTGCGAGACGAGGTGGAAGACGGCCGCGCTGCGGTTGCCGACGGCGAGGGCGCCGGTCATGTAGCCGAGCTGGCCCACGGTCGAGTAGGCGAGGACGCGCTTGATGTCGTCCTGGGCGAGGGCGGCGAGCGCCGAGCCGACCATCGTGACCGCGGCCATCACGGCGAGCACGACGAGCGCGGCCGCGGAGGCCGTGAAGAGCGGGAGGAGCCGGGCGATGAAGTAGACGCCGGCCGCGACCATCGTCGCGGCGTGGATCAGCGCGGAGACCGGCGTGGGGCCGGCCATCGCGTCGGGCAGCCACGTGTGCAGCGGGAACTGCGCGGACTTGCCAGCGACGCCGGCCAGGAGCAGCAGCGCGATCAGCGTGGGGTGGTCGATGTCCCCGGAGCCGACGGCGGTGAGGATGCCGTTGATCCGGAACGTCCCGGCGTCGGCGGCCAGCGCGAGGATGCCGATCAGGAAGGGGACGTCGCCGAGCTTGGTGACCAGGAACGCCTTGAGGGAGGCCGTGCGGGCGGCCTCGGTCTCCCAGTAGTGCCCGACCAGGAAGTACGAGCAGATGCCCATGATCTCCCAGCCGACCAGCAGCACCATGAGGTCGCCGGAGTAGACGACGAGCAGCATGGCCGCGGTGAACAGGGAGACGAGGGCGGCGTAGGAGGGGTAGCGGGGGTCGTCGCGCAGGTAGGCCGTCGAGTAGGCCTGGACGCAGGTGGCGACGACGCCGACCAGGACCGCGACGAGGACGGCGAAGCCGTCGAGGTGCAGGGCGAGGTCGATCGGCACGGAGCCGGTCGGGGTGAGGCGGGTGGCGGCGTCCAGCGCCTCGCCGCCGCCCTGCCGCCAGGCGACGACGACGGCCAGGACGGCGGCGGCCGCGGTCGGCAGGACGGCCAGGGGGCGGACGAAGCCGGGCGCGCGGCGGCCCGTCAGCAGGCCCGCGAGGGCGCCGAGGAAGGGCAGCAGGGGGACGAGAACGGCGGTGGTCGTGGTGCTCACGCGGCGGCCTCGGCCTTCTCCTCGCGGTCTGCGCGATCGGTGTCGGGTGCGTCGTCGCGCAGGTCGCGCAGGCGGTCGACGTCGGAGGTGCCGCGGTTGCGGTGGACCTGCAGCACGATCGCCAGGCCGATGCCGATCTCCGCGGCGGCGATGGCGATGGTGAAGAGGGTCAGCGCCTGGCCGGCGTGCAGCTCGTCGCGCAGCCACACGTCGAACGCGACCAGGTTGAGGTTGACGGCGTTGAGCATCAGCTCGACGGACATCAGGACGAGGATCGCGTTGCGCCGGGCGAGGACGCCGTACAGGCCCGTGCAGAAGAGGAGGGCGGCCAGGACGGCCGGGTAGACGAGGTGCATCAGCGCTGCGCCCCTTCCCGGCTCTTCCTGCGGGAGAGGACCACCGCGCCGACGAGCGCGGCCAGCAGCAGGACGGACAGGGCCTCGAAGGGGAGCACCCAGTGCCGGAAGAGGATCTCGCCCGAGACCTTCGTCGTGCCCTGGGGGGCGTCGCCGTCCAGGCCGATCCAGGTCGTGCGGAAGGCGTCGGCGACCACCCACACGAGGGCGGCGGCCGCTGCCACGGCGACCCCGAGGGCGACCCAGCGGTTGCCGGAGTCGGCGTCCGGGGAGCGGCCGATGGGGGCCTTGGTGAGCATCAGGCCGAAGAGGAGGAGGACGACCACCGAACCGACGTAGATCAGGACCTGCACCCAGGCGATGAACTCCGCCGTCAGCAGCAGGTACTCCACGGCCAGCCCGCCGAGGGCGACGACCAGCCACAGGGCGGCGTGCACCAGCTGCTTGGTGGTGACGGTGACGACGGCCGCTCCGAGGGTGACGAGGCCGACGAGGAGGAAGACGATCTCGACGCCGGTCGGGGAGAGGAAGCCGTGCGCGCCCGTGCTCGCGGCGAGCGTCATTGCGCCGTGCCCGGTCATGCGTCTCCCTCCTTCTCCTGCTGCTCCTGCGCCTGCTTCTCCTGCTCCTGCCTTTCCTGTTCCGCCTGCGCGGCCAGCTTCTCCGCCGTCTTGCGGGCCGCCGCGATCTCCTTCGGCTCCTCGGCCGCCGGGTCCAGCGCGGGCGGCTCCGGCACGGTCCACATCCACTCGCGGAGCTTGTCGCGCTCGTGGACGAGGTCCTGGATGTCGGTCTCGGCGTACTCGAACTCCGGCGACCAGAACAGCGCGTCGAAGGGACACACCTCGATGCAGATGCCGCAGTACATGCACAGCGAGAAGTCGATCGCGAAGCGGTCGAGGACGTTGCGGCTGCGCTCGCGGCCGCCCGGGGCGGCCGGGGGCACCGTCTCCTTGTGGGAGTCGATGTAGATGCACCAGTCCGGGCACTCCCGGGCGCACAGCATGCAGACCGTGCAGTTCTCCTCGAACAGCCCGATCACGCCGCGGGTGCGCGGCGGGAGCTCGGGCTGCACGTCCGGGTACTGCGCGGTGTGCGCGCGGCGCGTCATCGTGCGGAGCGTGACGGCCAGGCCCTTGGCGAGGCCGGAACCGGGAAGGCCCATTACTGGGTCACCACCTTGACGACGCCCGTCAGCGCGATCTGCGCCAGGGCGAGGGGGATGAGGACGGTCCAGGCCAGCTTCTGCAGCTGGTCCTCGCGCAGGCGCGGATAGGTCACCCGCAGCCAGATCACGACGAAGGCCAGGACGGCCGTCTTGAGCAGCGTCCACACCCAGCCCATGCCGTCGGCGCCGAACGGGCCGTGCCAGCCGCCGAGGAACAGGACCGTGGTCAGGCCGCACAGGACGACGATGCCCGCGTACTCGGACAGCAGGAACAGTGCGAAGCGCAGGCCCGTGTACTCGGTGTACGCACCGAAGATGATCTCGGAGTCGGCCACCGGCATGTCGAACGGCGGACGCTGCAGCTCGGCCAGGCCCGCCACGAAGAAGACGACCGCGCCGACGATCTGCCACGGCACCCACCACCACTGGAACGCGTCCACGATCCCGGACAGCGAGACCGTGCCCGCCGCCATGGCCACGCTCGCCGCGGTCAGCAGCATCGGCAGTTCGTACGCCATCAGCTGGCCCGCGGTGCGCAGGCCGCCCAGCAGCGAGAACTTGTTGGCGGACGCCCAGCCCGCCATCAGCGAACCGAGGACGCCCACGCCCATCACGGCCAGGACGAAGAAGATGCCCGCGTCGACCGCCTGGCCCACGGCGTTGCCCGGTCCGACCGGGATCGCCACCAGCACCAGGAGGTACGGGAGGAGGGCGACGGCCGGCGCCAGCTGGAAGATCCGCCGGTCCGCGCCCGCGGGGACGATGTCTTCTTTCTGCGCGAACTTCACGCCGTCCGCGACGAGCTGGGCCCAGCCGTGGAAACCACCGGCGTACATCGGGCCGAGGCGGCCCTGCATGTGCGCCATCACCTTGTGCTCGGTCTGGCCGACGACCAGGGGCAGCACGAGGAAGGCGACGAAGACGGCGAGGAGGCGCAGGACGACGTCGAGTGTGTCGCTCATGCGGGGTCGCCTCCGGCGGGGTTCGTGTCGTTCTCGGGCTCACCGTCTCCGGCGCGTCCGGCTGCGCCGGGCTCGGGGGGCTCGGCTGCGCCGGGTGCTTCCTCGTCAGCGGGGCCGCTCGGCACCGCCGGATCCCGACGCTCGGGCTGAGCGCCGTCGCGGCGGGAAGAGGTGCGCGGCTCGGCTTCGCCGGACGGGGCTTGCTCGGTTGCGCCGGGGGGCGTCCCATCGGCAGGTGAGCTCGGCACCGCCGGGTCCCGGTGCTCCGGCTGAGCGCCGTCGCGGCGGGAGGGAGTACGCGGCTCGCCGCCGGGTTCGGGAGTGCCCGGGGCCTCTCCGGCTGCGCCGGGGGCCTCCTCGTCAGCGGGGCTGCTCGGCACCGCCGGATCCCGACGCTCGGGCTCGGCGCCGTCGCGGCGGGAAGAGGTGCGCGGCTCGGCCTCGCCGGGCGGGGCCTGCTCGGGGGTGCCGGAAGGGGGCTCGTCGGGGGGTGAGGTCGGTGCTGTCGGGGGCTCGTCCGGCTTGGGCTTCGGGGTTTCTTCGAAGGCCGGGCGGGCGTGGTGCCAGGGGGCGTCGGAGGAGCGGGGGCGCGGCTTCTCCCCCGTGTCGGCGGGGCGCCCGGCCTCCGCCTGGCTCGCCGAGCCGTCGGCCGCGCTGCGGGTACGGCGCGGGGCGGGCTCTGCGCCCTGCTGGCTTGCGGAGCCGTCGGCCGCGGTGCGGGCGCGACGCGGGGCCGGGGCCTCCGTCTGGCTCGCCGAGCCGTCTGCCGCGGTGCGGGTACGGCGCGGGGCAGCCCCGGCCTCCGGCTGGCTTGCGGAGCCCTCCGCCGCGGTGCGGGCGCGGCGCGGGGCAGCCCCGGCCTCCGGCCGGCTTGCCGAGCCCTCTGCCGTGGTGCGGGTACGGCGGACCGGGCGGTCGCCGGCGGCGCGGGGGGTGCGGGCCGGGCGGGCGGGGGCAGGGGGGAGCTGGCCCTTGAGGGGGCCCCACTCGTTGGGGTCGGGGACGCCCGGGGGGAGCATCTGGCGCCGCTTGGGGCCGCCTTCCGCCCCCTCCCCCGGCTCCTTGGCGCCGGGCCAGGCCTTGACCACCCGCGCCGCCAGGACGAAGTCCTTGCGCAGGGGGTGGCCCTCGAAGGTCTCCGGGAGGAGGAGCGGGGCGAGGTGCGGGTGGCCCGGGAAGTCGATGCCGAACATCTCGTGGGTCTCGCGTTCGTGCCAGGCCGCGCCCGCGTAGACGCCGACGGCCGTGGCCAGCGCAGGCGCCTCGTGCGGCACGGTGGTGCGCAGGAGCAGGCGGCGCATGCCCTCGCCCCCGCCCGGCAGGGCACCCGGCAGCGCGGCCAGGTGCGCGCAGACGCGGAAGCCCGTACCGGGCTCGTCCACGGCGCTCAGCCAGTCGAAGAAGGTGCAGCCCAGCCGGTCCCGGGCCGTTTCGAGGGCGGTGATCCACCGCTCGGCCGGGACGTCGACCGTGAGCAGCTCGTACGTCTCCTCGGCCGCCGCGCCCTCGCCGAAGAGCGCGATCACTCCGGCCGGCAGCCAGCCGACGGCGAGGTCGGCAACGGGCTCGGGAGCGGCCTCCGGCACGGACTCCGGCACGGACTCGGGCGTCGGCTCGGTCATCGGTCCGTCTCCTCCGGCGCGGCCCCCGGTGCCGGCGGCGGCGTCACCAGCCCGCTGCGCAGCGCGGCGGCGGACGCCCCCGCACCGCCGGCGGAGCCGTACCGCTCGCCGAGCGACTCCCGCGCGATCTTCTCCTGCAGCTTCAGGATCCCCTGCAGCAGCGCTTCCGGCCGCGGCGGGCAGCCGGGCACGTAGACGTCGACGGGGATGATCTGGTCGACGCCCTTGGTGACCGAGTACGAGTCCCAGTAGGGGCCGCCGCAGTTCGAGCAGGCACCGAAGGAGATCACGTACTTGGGCTCGGGCATCTGCTCGTAGAGCCGCTTGACGGCGGGCGCCATCTTGTCCGTCACCGTGCCGGAGACGATCATCAGGTCGGCCTGGCGCGGGCCGGGCGCGAAGGGGATCACGCCGAGCCGGATGAAGTCGTGCCGCGCCATGGACGCGGCGATGAACTCGATCGCGCAGCAGGCGAGCCCGAAGTTGAAGACCCACAGGCTGTAGCGGCGTCCCCAGTTCAGGACGACCTTCATCGGCTCCGGGGCCAGCCTGGCCAGCGGGCCGAGCCGACGGGGCTCGGGAAGGTCCACCGGTGTCACGTCCACTCCAGGACGCCCTTCTTCCATGCGTACAACAAGCCCACGGCGAGGAAGCCGAGGAAGACGAACATCTCCACGAGCGTGGCTCCGCCGAAGCCCGGCGCGGCGAACACCGTCGCCCAGGGGAACAGGAAGATCGAGTCCACCGCGAAGATCACGTACAGGAAGGCGTAGACGTAGTAGCGGATCTGGGTGTGGGCCCAGCCCTCGCCGACGGGGTCGACGCCGCACTCGTACGTCAGCAGCTTCTCGGGCGTCGGCACGACGGGCCGCAGCAGCCGCCCGGCCCCGAAGGCCACGGCGACGAAGAGCACCCCGACGACCGCGAGCAGCCCCACCACGGAATAGCTCTGGAAGTAGTCCGCGGCCAGTGGGACAGCGGCATGGGCATCGGCACTACTGCGCACGGTCGCCTCCGGCACGTCCGCCCCTCGCTCCCTGTCCTGCGTGTTCGACGTTCTGTACGCACGGGAGTCTAGGCCCTGGTGGGGTTATCCCCACCCTTCCCCACCCACGGCCCCCATGGCGGAGGCCCGTGGAGGCCGTGCAGGCTTGGGCTTATGACCGCCAGCAGTGCCGCGAGAAGCCCGTCGGACAGTACGTCGAACAGTACGTCGAGCACATCGCATACTTCGCACACATCTCATACACCACAAACATCACATATCACCGGAAGCTCTGCTTCCAAGGACGAGGCCGACTGCGGTGACCGGCTTCCCCCCGCCCGCTTCGCCTTCGACGCCCGGACGTGGAAGGAGGTCGCGCACCTCCTGCTCAACCTGCCGGAGGCGCTCGTCGGCTTCGTCTACGTGTCCCTGTGGCTCTACGCGGGCGTCCTGACGTCCCTCACGGTGATCGGCCTGCCCCTGCTCGCGGTGGGCCTGATGGGCGCGCGGGCGCTCGGCGGACTGGAACGCGGACGGGCGCGGGCGCTGCTGGGGCTGCGGATCGAGGAGCCGAGCCGGCTCTCCCGGCAGCAGCGGGGCCGGGGCTTCTTCCCCTGGCTGTGGACGACGCTGAAGGACCCGGTCGCCTGGCGCACCACCCTCTACGGCTTCATCCGGCTGCCCTGGGGCATCCTCACCTTCGTCCTCACGCTGTGCCTGCTCTTCGTCGGCTGGCCGGTCCTCGGCCTCGCCGCGCGCGGCATGACGAACCTGGACCGCGCCATGGTGCGCGGCCTGCTCAGCCCCTCCAGCGAGCTGGAGCGGCGCATCGCCGAGCTGGAGCAGGACCGCGGCGTGGTCGTGGACACCGCCGCCGCCGACCTGCGCCGCATCGAGCGCGACCTGCACGACGGCGCCCAGGCCCGTCTCGTCGCGCTGGCGATGGGGCTGGGCCTGGCCAAGGAGAAGGTGCTGGAGGACCCGGAGGCGGCGGCGCGGATGGTCGACGAGGCGCACGGCGAGGTGAAGCTCGCCCTGCAGGAGCTGCGCGACCTGGCCCGCGGCATCCACCCGGCCGTCCTCACGGACCGTGGTCTGGACGCGGCCCTGTCGTCGGTGGCGGCGCGCTGCACCGTGCCGGTGTCCGTCTCCGTCGACCTGGCCGAGCGGCCCGCACCGGCCATCGAGGGCATCGCGTACTTCACGGTCTCCGAGCTCCTGCAGAACATCAGCAAGCACAGCCGGGCGCGGACCGCCGAGGTCGAGCTGTGGCGCAAGGACCGGCGGCTGCTGATCCAGGTGCGCGACGACGGCCGCGGCGGCGCCTCGACGGACTCGGGCAGCGGGCTGGCCGGGCTCGCGGAGCGGCTGGGCTCGGTCGACGGCCTGTTCGAGGTGGACTCGCCGGCCGGCGGCCCGACCGTCGTCACGGCGGAGCTGCCCTGGCGCGAACGCACGGCGGGCTGAGAGCCGGCTTCTCCGGGTTCTCCCGGCCGGACGCCCTCTTCGTGCTCCGGACCGGGCGCCCTCTTCGCTCTCCGGGCCGGCAGCCCTCTTCCCGCAGGCCGGGGGTAGGGACAGCCCCACCCCCGGAACACCTACCCGCTCCATGGTCCGGGGCACCCGGCCTCCGCGAGCCTTGAGGTACGGAGCAACCACCGCGACCCAGGAGATCGGACGACGACATGGCCATGGACTACGGGGACTACGGCCGGGCGGAGGCCCGCCGGGCCCACCACCGGGTGCCCGCCGTACTGCGCGCGCCCCTGGAGGGCCGCACCTGGCGCGAGTTCCTCTACCTCCTGCTCAGCCTGCCGATGGCGGTCCTCACCTTCTCGTTCGCGGTGACGATGACGACGGCGGGCATGGCCCTGCTGATCACCTTCGTGGGCGTGCCGGTGCTGGCCGCCGCGCTCGTCGGCGTACGGGCGCTGGGCGCCGCCGAGCGGGCCCGCGCCCGGGTCCTGCTGAAGCTGGAGATCAGCGAGCCCGAGCCGGTGCGGCCGCGGAACGGCCCGCCGGGCCTCATGGCCTGGGTCGGGGCGCTCCTCAAGAGCGGCGTGTCCTGGCGGCACGTGCTCTACGCGGTGCTGCACCTGCCGTGGGCGATCGGGGCGTTCACCGTCTCGGTCGTGATGTGGTCGGTCGGCTGGCTGCTGTTCCTCTATCCGGCGTACTGGTGGATGTACCCCGAGTGGTGGGGCCAGCCGGGCATGCAGTTCGGCGGCGACTCCGAGCACGGCGCGGGCCTCTTCGTCGACAACCCCTTCGAGATCGGCGTGACCTGCGCCGCCGGCCTGCTCGTGGTCCTGGCCACCCCCTGGGTGATCCGCGGCCTCGCCTCCGTCGACCGGCTGCTGGTGAGCGGCCTGCTCGGCCCGTCGCGGCTCGCCGAGCGGATGTGGGAGCTGGAGGAGGACCGCGGCGTGGTCGTCGACACCGCCGCCGCCGACCTGCGCCGCATCGAGCGCGACCTGCACGACGGCGCCCAGGCCCGCCTCGTCGCCCTCGCCATGGACCTGGGCCTGGCCAAGGAGAAGCTGGAGGAGGACCCGGAGGCGGCCGCCCGGATGGTCGACGACGCGCACGGCGAGGTGAAGCTCGCCCTGCAGGAGCTGCGCGACCTGGCCCGCGGCATCCACCCGGCGATCCTCACCGACCGGGGCCTCGGCCCGGCCCTGTCCGCGCTGGCGGCCCGCTGCACGGTGCCGGTGCAGGCCGAGGTGGACCTGCCGGCGCGGCCCGCGGCGGCCATCGAGGGCATCGCGTACTTCACGGTCTCCGAGCTGCTGCAGAACATCAGCAAGCACAGCGGCGCCCGCAGCGCCCGCGTGGACATGTGGCACTCGGGGGGCCGCCTGATGCTCCAGGTGTGGGACGACGGCCGCGGCGGGGCGTCCACAGCCGGGGGCACCGGGCTGGCCGGGCTCGCGGAGCGGCTGGACTCGGTCGATGGCCTGCTGGTGGTCGACTCGCCCGAGGGCGGGCCGACGACGGTCACCGCGGAGCTGCCCTGGCGCGGCTGAGCCGCCGGGTCCGCCCGGCCCCGTCGTACGGACCGCCGCCCAGACTCGGCGTCCGGACTCGTCGCCCGGGCTCGCCGTCCGGGCCCCCCGGCCGGCCCCGTCGTCCGGCGGCGGGGCCGGCTCCCTGCGTGACATGCTTAGCGCGTCACATGCTGCCGGCGCGGGGGGACCACAGGTCGTGGAGGACAGGGTGCGAGTCGTCATCGCCGAGGATTCGGTGCTCCTCCGGGAGGGCCTGACCCGGCTGCTGACCGACCGGGGCCACGACGTCGTGGCCGGCGTCGGCGACGGCGAGGCGCTGATCAAGGCCATCAGGGAGCTCGCGGACGAGGGCGCCCTGCCGGACGTGGTCGTGGCGGACGTACGGATGCCGCCCACCCATACGGACGAAGGCGTGCGCGCCGCGGTGCAGCTGCGCAAGGAGCACCCGGGCCTGGGCGTGCTGGTCCTGTCGCAGTACGTGGAGGAGCAGTACGCGACGGAGCTGCTGGCGGGCAGCAGCACGGGCGTGGGCTACCTGCTCAAGGACCGGGTGGCCGAGGTCCGCGAGTTCGTGGACGCGGTGGTGCGGGTGGCGCGCGGCGGCACCGCGCTGGACCCCGAGGTCGTCGCCCAGCTGCTGGGCCGCAGCCGGAAGCAGGACGTGCTCGCGGGGCTCACTCCGCGCGAGCGGGAGGTGCTCGGCCTGATGGCGGAGGGGCGTACGAATTCGGCCATCGCCAAGCAGTTGGTGGTGAGCGACGGAGCGGTCGAGAAGCACGTCAGCAACATCTTCCTGAAGCTTGGGCTTTCCCCTAGTGATGGGGATCACCGGCGCGTGCTGGCCGTGCTGACCTACCTCCGCTCCTGATCATCTGACGCCTCGTCAGCGATGGGCAGCCGCCCTGGTGGGAGGGGGCGGCCGCGCGAGGACCTAGCACGAAAGACCTAGAGGGCGGGCACGGGACGGGTGCGGGGCGGGCGTCGCCCAGAGGGCGGATAAACCGCCCCATACCCGGACAAGCGGAAGCTGTATGCCCCGCTTCCTCTTGTGATCCATCCCAGGTAGGCAGCCCTTACCCACGTACGATGGCCCGTGGGAACGCCGGTCGGGCACCACCGTGTGCGCGCCGCCGCCAGAGGGAGGTCCGAAGCAGTGACCAGCCAGGTCAGCAGCCCGGCCGAACAGGCCGAACCAGCCGAGCAGCCGGGCGGGGCCGCCGCCCCGCCGAGCGCGGGACAGGCGTCGCCGCCCCTCACCGCGCAGCGCGACCCCGCCGAAGGGGCCGCCTCCGCCAAGGAGGTGCGCCGGCTGGACAGGGTGATCATCCGTTTCGCGGGTGACTCCGGGGACGGCATGCAGCTGACGGGTGACCGTTTCACCTCCGAGACCGCCTCGTTCGGCAACGACCTCTCCACCCTGCCGAACTTCCCGGCCGAAATCCGCGCCCCCGCCGGGACCCTGCCGGGCGTGTCCTCGTTCCAGCTGCACTTCGCCGACCACGACATCCTCACGCCGGGGGATGCCCCCGATGTGCTGGTGGCGATGAACCCCGCCGCACTGAAGGCGAACCTGGCGGACGTGCCGCGGGGCGGGGAGATCATCGTCAACACCGACGAATTCGCCAAGCGGGCCATGGCCAAGGTCGGCTACGACACCAGCCCGCTGGACGACGGCACCCTGGACGCCTACAACGTCCACCCCGTGCCGCTGACGACGCTGACGATCGAAGCGCTGAAGGACTTCGGGCTGTCCCGGAAGGAGGCCGAGCGCAGCAAGAACATGTTCGCGCTGGGTCTGCTGTCGTGGATGTACCACCGGCCGACCGAGGGCACCGAGGCGTTCCTGCGGAAGAAGTTCGCGAAGAAGCCGCAGATCGCCGAGGCGAACGTGGCCGCCTTCCGCGCCGGCTGGAACTTCGGCGAAACCACCGAGGACTTCGCCGTCTCGTACGAGGTGGCTCCGGCGACGGCCGCGTTCCCCGCGGGCACGTACCGGAACATCTCGGGGAACCTGGCCCTGTCCTACGGGCTGATCGCCGCCGCCCGCCAGGCCGACCTGCCGCTCTACCTCGGCTCGTACCCGATCACCCCGGCCTCGGACATCCTGCACGAGCTGTCGCGGCACAAGAACTTCGGCGTGCGGACGTTCCAGGCGGAGGACGAGATCGCCGGTATCGGCGCCGCGCTGGGTGCGGCGTTCGGTGGCGCGCTGGCGGTGACGACGACGTCGGGGCCGGGCGTGGCGCTGAAGTCGGAGACGATCGGGCTGGCGGTCTCGCTGGAGCTGCCGCTGCTGATCGTGGACATCCAGCGCGGCGGGCCCTCCACCGGCCTGCCCACGAAGACCGAGCAGGCGGATCTGCTGCAGGCGATGTACGGGCGCAACGGCGAAGCCCCGGTGCCCATCGTCGCCCCGAAAACCCCCGCGGACTGCTTCGACGCGGCACTGGACGCGGCCCGGATCGCCCTGACCTACCGCACCCCCGTCTTCCTGCTCTCCGACGGCTACCTCGCCAACGGCTCCGAGCCCTGGCGCATCCCCGAGCCCGATGAACTGCCCGACCTGCGGGTGCAGTTCGCCACCGGTCCGAACCACGCGCTGGCCGACGGCACGGAGGTGTTCTGGCCCTACAAGCGTGACCCGCAGACCCTGGCCCGCCCGTGGGCGGTGCCGGGCACGCCGGGGCTGGAGCACCGGATCGGCGGGATCGAGAAGCAGGACGGCACGGGCAACATCTCCTACGACCCCGCCAACCACGACTTCATGGTCCGCACCCGCCAGGCCAAGACCGACGGTGTCGCGGTGCCGGACCTCACCGTCGACGACCCCTCCGGGCAGGCCCGCACGCTGGTCCTGGGCTGGGGGTCGACCTACGGACCGATCACCGCAGCCGTCCGCCGCGTCCGCGCGGAAGGCGGCCACGTCGCGCAGGCGCACCTGCGCCATCTCAACCCCTTCCCGGCCAATCTCGGGGACGTGCTCACGACCTACGACACCGTCGTCGTGCCGGAGATGAACCTCGGCCAGCTCGCCACGCTCCTGCGGGCCCGCTTCCTGGTCGACGTCCGCTCCTGCACCCAGGTCAGCGGCATGCCGTTCAAGGCCGAGCAGCTCGCCACCGTGCTCAAGGAGGCCATCGATGACTGAGGCACTGAAGCTGGTGCCCAAGGCCGAAGCCCAGCAGTCCATGAAGGACTTCAAGTCCGATCAGGAAGTGCGCTGGTGTCCCGGCTGCGGCGACTACGCGATCCTCGCCGCCGTCCAGGGCTTCATGCCCCAACTCGGCCTCGCCAAAGAGAACATCGTCTTCGTCTCCGGCATCGGCTGCTCCTCCCGCTTCCCGTACTACATGAACACCTACGGGATGCACTCCATCCACGGGCGCGCCCCGGCCATCGCCACCGGCCTCGCCACCAGCCGCCGCGACCTCTCCGTCTGGGTCGTCACCGGCGACGGCGACGCCCTCTCCATCGGCGGCAACCACCTCATCCACGCCCTCCGCCGCAACGTCAACCTCAAGATCCTGCTGTTCAACAACCGGATCTACGGACTGACCAAGGGCCAGTACTCCCCCACCTCCGAGACCGGCAAGATCACCAAGTCCACACCGATGGGGTCGCTGGACGCGCCCTTCAACCCGGTCTCCCTCGCCCTCGGCGCGGAAGCCTCGTTCGTGGCGCGGACCGTGGACTCCGACCGCAAGCACCTCACCGAGGTCCTGCAGCAGGCCGCCGAACACCCCGGCACCGCCCTGGTCGAGATCTACCAGAACTGCAACATCTTCAACGACGGCGCCTTCGAGCCGCTGAAGGACCGCGACCAGGCCAAGGAAGCCGTCATCCGCCTGGAGCACGGCCGACCCATCCGCTTCGGCGCGGAGAACGACAAGGGGGTCGTGCGCAACGCGGCCACCGGCGACCTGCAGGTCGTTCAGGTCACTCCGGAGAACGAGGCCGACGTCCTCGTCCACGACGCCCACTCCGCGTCCCCGACGACGGCCTTCGCCCTCTCCCGCCTCGCCGACCCCGACACCCTCCACCAGACGCCGATCGGTGTCTTCCGCAGCGTCGAGCGGCCGGTCTACGACACCCAGATGGCCGATCAGCTCGAAGCGGCGATCGAACAGAAGGGCAAGGGCGACCTGACGGCCCTGCTGGCCGGGAACGACACCTGGACGGTCGTCGGATAGGCCGTCGGACGGGCCACCGGGCAGATCGCCGGACAGGTGAGCCGAGGCGCTCGGACGGGCTGATTTCCGGCCCGTCCGGGGGCGTCTGACGCCCCCTCCGCCGCTCGCCCGCTCTCATGGGGGGCATGGCCGACCCCGATGCCACGCTCTCTCCCCCCATCCGCGACCGGCTCGCCTACCGCGTGAAGTGCCGGCTGCTCGGGCCGCCCCTGGTCACCGAACAGCTCTCCCAGGAGAAGCTCAGCAACCCCATGGCGCTCGGGGTGCTGGCCTCCGACTGCATCTCCTCCACCGCGTACGGCAGCGAGGAGATGCTGCGCATCCTCGTGCCCGTCGCCGGTGTCGCCGCGTTCACCCTGCTGATGCCGGTGACCGGCGCGATCCTGCTCGTCCTGCTGCTCCTGACGCTCTCGTACCGCGACGTGGTGTCCGTGTACACGCGCGCGGGCGGGTCGTACGTCGTCGCGCGGGAGAACTTCGGGCCGCGCGTCGCCCAGATCGCCGCCGTCGCGCTCCTCGTCGACTACATCGTCACGGTCGCCGTCCAGACCGCGGCCGGCACCGACGCGCTGATCTCCCTGGCCCACCTCACGGGCGAGGGGTACACGGGCATCGACCACCTCAAGCTGCCCATCACCGCGGCCATGGTGGTGCTGCTGATGTACGGGAATCTGCGGGGGATCCGCGAGGCGGGACGGGCGTTCGCGGCGCCCGCGTACCTCTTCATGCTCGCCATCGCGCTCCTGCTGGTCGTCGGCCTCCTACGGGCACTGGACGGCGGGCTCCCGCACACCGACCTGCACGCCCCGGGCGTCGTGCCGCTCGGCCGGGAGGGCAGCGGCTGGCTCTACGGCGCCTCCCTCTTCATGGTGCTGCGCGCCTTCGCCAACGGCGGTTCCTCGCTGACGGGGCTGGAGGCCATCTCCAACGGCGTCTCCGCCTTCCGCCCGCCCCAGGGCGTCAACGCGCGGCGGACGCTGACCGTCATGAGCTGCGTCCTCGGCGTCATGGTGCTGGGCGTCTCCACCCTCGCCCACTACACGCACGCCGTCCCCTACGTGGACGGCAACCCGACCGTCATCGCCCAGGAGGCCCACCTCGTCTTCGGCGACGGCTGGGCGGGCACGGCCGGGCTGGTGTTCGTGCAGCTGGCGACCGCGCTCATCCTCTACACCGGCGCCAACACGCCCTTCACCGGCTTCCCCTTCCTCGCCAGCTTCGTCGCCGAGGACCGCTTCCTGCCCCGGAAGCTGACGCGGCGCGGGCACCGGCTGGCGTTCTCCAGCGGGATCATCTCCCTGACCGTCGTCGCCCTCGCGCTGCTGCTGGTCACCGGCGCCAACGTCGACAAGCTGGTCGCCCTGTACGCGATCGGCGTCTTCACGGGCTTCACGATGGCCGCGGCCGGGATGACGGCCCACTACTGGCGGCGGCGGGAACGCGGCTGGAGGACGGGGGTGAACCTCGTGGCGGCCGTGGTGTCGGCCCTGGTCGTCGTGATCTTCGCGATCACGAAGTTCACCGAGGGCGCGTGGCTGGTCGTCGTGGTCTTCCCGATCGGCGTGTGGGCGCTCATCCGCATCAACCGCGAGTACCGCGAGGAAGCCGCCGCCCTGGAGACCATGCCGCCCCTCAGCGGAGCCGCCGAGCCGCGCTGGCGGCGGCACCTCGTGTACGTCCTCGTCGACGTGCTCGACCTCGCCGCCGTCAAGGCGCTGCGGTACGCGCACGAGCTGCGGCCGGACGAAGTGCGGGCCGTGCACTTCGTCATCGACGAGGCGCGGGCGCGGCGGCTGGCCGCGCGGTGGGAGGAACTGCCCGGGACGGACGTGCCGCTGGAACTCGTCGACTGCCCGGACCGGCGGCTGCGGCACGCCGTCGCCGCGCTCGCCGCACGTGACACGGCCGACGGGACGACCGCCCTGACGCTCCTCGTCCCCCGCCGGACGTACGCACGCCCGCTCGCCGCGCTGCTGCACACGGACTCCGGGGACGAGCTGGCGAAGACGTTGCAGCACCTGCCGAATGTGGCGGTGACGGTGGTGCCGTTCGATGTGACCGCGGCGATGGCGCGGATGCGGTCACGCACGCCTTGAGGCAGGCCCGGCACCGCCGGGTACGAAGCGGTGGGCTGCTCGCCGTCGCGGCGGGAGGAGGGGCCCCGGTACCGCCCTTTCACCGTTTCCTGGGGCGGGCCCCGGACCCCCAGGGCCAGGGCGCCCGCTCCGGATTCCCGTGCCCGCCCCCGGGGTCCGGGGCAGCGCCCCGGTTTCGGGAAGGGGTGGGTCAGGGGAATCCCTCCCGCCGCGACGGCGTGCAACCCCCACCGGCGCACCCGGCGGTGCCGAGCCCGCCTCGGTTACCTTCGCAAGGTCGCACCATGCCTTGGAGGGGACCATGCCCGCATCACCCGCATCACCACCCGCACCGCCATCACGCAGTGAACCCCGCAGTGACCCCCGCAGTGACCCCCGCAGCGAATCCCGCACCGGCCTCATCTGCAGCGTCGCCGCCTACGGCATCTGGGGGCTCTTCCCCCTCTACTGGCCGCTCCTGGACGCGGCCGGCCCCGTCGAGATCCTGGCGCACCGCATGGTGTGGTCGCTGGCCGCCGTGGTGGTCGTGCTCGTCGTGACGCGGCGCTGGGCGTGGATACGCCCGCTGCTGCGGCAGCCCCGCCGGCTGGGCATGATCGCGCTGTGCGCGGCGACGATCTCCGTGAACTGGGGGATCTACATCTGGGGCGTCAATTCCGGGCACGTCGTGGAGACGTCACTGGGGTACTTCATCAACCCCCTCGTCAGCATCGCCTTCGGCGTGGTGGTCCTGCGGGAGCGGCTGCGGGCCGCGCAGTGGGCGGCGGTCGGTGTCGGCGTGGCCGCGGTCCTCGTGCTGGCGGTGGCCTACGGCAAGCCGCCGTGGATCGCCCTCTCGATCGCGGCGACGTTCGGTACGTACAGCCTGGTCAAGAAGCAGGTGGGCCTGGACGGGCTGGAGTCGCTGGCGGCGGAGACGGCCGTGCAGTTCCTTCCGGCGCTGGGATTCCTGGTGTTCCTTGGGGCGACGGGCCACAGCACGTTCGTGAGCGAGGGCGCGGGGCACACCGCGCTGCTGATGTGCTCGGGGGCGATCACCGCGGTGCCGCTCATCCTGTTCGGCGCGGCGGCGGTGCGGCTGCCGCTGTCGGTGGTGGGGATGGTGCAGTACCTGGCGCCGACGTTCCAGTTCGCCCTGGGCCTGCTGGTGTTCCACGAGGGGATGCCGGCCGAGCGCTGGGTGGGCTTCGGGCTCGTGTGGCTGGCGCTGGCCGTGCTGACGTGGGACGCGCTGCGGACGGCGCGCAGGGCGCGGGCCGAGCTGCGGGCGGCACGGGCCGCCGTGGCGGGGGCGACAAGTGGAGCGAGCGCGGCAGGCACGACGGGCACCGCCGCCATCGTTAACACAGAAGTCACAACTACCCCACAGGCACCAGAAGTCACAGCTCAGGGCCAGTAAGGACCCCTGGGGACCCGCCCGATATCCGGAAACCGGTGTCCCCTGTCCGAAATCCGCCCTTGACGCTCTTTCGGGGCGCCCTCAACATCATGCCCACGTCAAAATGAGTTGGGAGCCCCCCATGCTTGAACTCAGCGGTCCCACCCTGCAGCCCTCACGACCCCGAAGATCCCGCACCGGCGCCCTCCTGGCCACCGGTGCGGCCCTCGCGGCCACCCTGCTCGGCGCGGCCTCCGGCCCGGCCCTGGCGGTTCCCACCGCCGCCACGGCCCGTCCGGTCGCCGCCGCCGGACCCGACATACCCGTCGCCAACGTCAAGGCGCATCTCGCCCAACTGCAGTCCATAGCCACCGCCAACGGCGGCAACCGCGCCCACGGCCGTCCCGGCTACAAGGCGTCGATCGACTACGTGAAGTCCAAGCTGGACGCGGCCGGCTTCACCACCACCGTGCAGCAGTTCACCACCGGCGGCGCCACCGGCTACAACCTGATCGCCGACTGGCCCGGCGGCGACGCGGACCACGTCGTCTTCGCCGGCGCCCACCTGGACTCCGTCTCCTCCGGGCCGGGCATCAACGACAACGCCTCCGGCTCGGCCGGCGTCCTCGAAACCGCGCTCGCCGTGGCCCGCGAGGGCTACAAGCCCGCCAAGCACCTGCGGTTCGGCTGGTGGGGCGCGGAGGAGCTCGGCATGCGCGGTTCGAACCACTACGTCAACCAGCTCCCGGCCGCCGAGCGCGGGAAGATCGACGCGTACCTCAACTTCGACATGATCGGCTCGCCGAACCCCGGCTACTTCGTCTACGGCTACGATCAGAACCTCAAGGCCCTCTTCGAGAACTGGTTCGCCGCGAAGAACATCGCCACCGAGATCGACACCGAGGGCGACGGCCGCTCCGACCACGCCCCCTTCCAGCGGGTCGGCATCCCCGTCGGCGGCCTCTTCAGCGGCGCCGACTACCGCAAGACCGCCGCGCAGGCCCAGAAGTGGGGCGGCACCGCCGGCCAGCCCTTCGACCGCTGCTACCACTCGTCCTGCGACACCTCGGCGAACATCAGCGACAAGGCGCTCGACACCAACACCGACGCCATCGCGAGCGCGGTGTGGACGCTGAGCGGCGGCACCACCAACCCGCCCGGGGGGAAGATCTTCGAGAGCAAGTCGCAGCTCGCCATCCCCGACGGAGGAGCGGCCGTCGAGTCGCCCCTGACGGTCTCCGGCCTCACGGGCAACGCGCCGTCCGCCCTCAAGGCTTCCGTCGACATCAAGCACACCTGGCGCGGCGACCTGGTCGTCGACCTCGTCGGGCCGAGCGGGAAGGCGTACCGGCTGAAGGACTCCAGCGGCAACGACTCCGCGGACGACGTCGTCGCCACGTACACCGTCGACGCCTCCGGGGAGACGGCGAACGGGACGTGGAAGCTCCGCGTCCAGGACATCGCCGCGCAGGACACCGGGCGCGTCGACGGCTGGAAGCTCACCTTCTGATCCGGCTGATCCGGCCCTGCCGCCCCGGCGCAGACCACTGAGGGCACAACCCCGCACGCGGGCCCGGGAGGCCGTCACAGACCTCCCGGGCCCGCACCCCTCACCACGGGCGGCCCGGGCCCCGCACGGCCTGTGCAGGCCCCTGCACAGGCCCCTGCGCCAGCCCCTGTGCGGGCCCCTCCACAGGCCCTCTCAGGCCGTGATGTCCTTCGTCGTGAACCGCGCCCACGCCGCCGAGCCGAACACGGCCGCGTACAGCGCCTGCAGCCCGAGGTTGTCCAGCAGCTGGTCCCAGTAGACGGGGGCGCGCAGCAGGTCCGCGAAGCTCAGCCAGTAGTGCGGGAAGAGGTACGGCTGGATCGCGTGCAGCTGCGGGAACTGGTCCAGGATCTGCGCCGTGATCAGCAGGCCCACGGTGGTGGCCATCGCCGCGATCCCACTGCCGGTGAGCGTGGAGACGAACAGCCCGAGCGCCGCGATGCCCACGAGCGACAGCGCCACCGCCCCCGCGACCGCCAGCGCCCGCAGCAGCCCCTCCCCGAAGGACACCGTCACCCCACTGATCAGGGTCACGTCCCCCAGCGGGAAGAGCAGCGCCCCGACGGCGAGTGCGGAGGCCGCGACGGTCAGCGTCGCCGCGCAGCAGAACGTCAGCGTCGCCGCGTACTTGACGAGCAGCAGCCGGGTGCGGCCCGCGGGCGCGACCAGCAGGTAGCGCAGCGTGCCCGAGCTCGCCTCGCCCGCGACGGAATCGCCCGCGATCACACCGATGGCCATCGGCAGGAAGAAGGGCAGCGTCGCGGCCAGCGAGGTGAAGACCAGGAAGAGGCCGTTGTTGGTGACCTGGCTGATGAACGCCGGGCCCGCTCCCCCCTGGCCGGCCGATCCGCCGTCCTGCGTCTCGATCTTCACGGCGATGCCCACCAGCACGGGCACGGCCGCGAGCACGCCCAGCAGCGCGAGCGTGCGCCACCGCCGGAACACCGTCGCCACCTCGCTGCGGAAGAGCGACAGCGCCCACAGCGGGCTGGGAGCGCGCCTCGCAGCGGCGGCCGGAGCTGCCGGTACGGCCTCAGCCTGCGACATCGAATCCCTCTCCGGTGAGTGCGACGAAGGCGTCCTCCAGGGAGGCGCGTTCGGTGCCGAAGGAGCGCACGCGGACGCCCGCGCGGACGAGCGCGGCGTTGAGGTCCGCGAGCTCCCGGGCCACGGCGGGCAGTTCGCCGGTGACGCGGTCGTCGTCGACGGTGAGGTCGTTCACGCCCTGTTCCTTGAGCACGCGGACGGCCTCCGCCGTGTCGGGGGTGGTGACGGCCAGCCTGCCGCGCGCCGAGGAGGCCAGTGCGGCGACCGTGCCCTGGGTCAGCAGGCGGCCCTGGGCCATCACGGCGGCGTGGGTGCACACCTGCTCGATCTCGTCGAGCAGGTGCGAGGAGAGGAAGACCGTGGTGCCCTCGGAGGCGAGGCCGCGCACCAGGGCGCGGATCTCGCGCATGCCCTGCGGGTCGAGGCCGTTGGTCGGCTCGTCCAGGACCAGCAGCTCGCGCGGCTGCAGGAGGGCCGCGGCCAGGCCCAGGCGCTGCTTCATGCCCAGGGAGTACGCGCGGGCCTTCTTGCCCGCCGCGGCGACCAGCCCGACCCGGTCCAGGGCGGCGTCCACCCGGGCCTTGCGGGTGCGCGGGTCGGCCGTGGGGTCGGCGGCGTCGAACCGCACGAGGTTGTCGCGGCCGCTGAGGAAGCCGTAGAGGGCGGGCCCCTCGATCAGCGCGCCCACCCGGGGCAGCACGCGCCGCCCGGCCCCCGGCATCTCCTCGCCGAGGACGCGGGCGACGCCGGAGGTCGGCTCGATCAGCCCCATGAGCATCCGGATGGTCGTCGTCTTGCCGGAGCCGTTGGGGCCCAGGAAGCCGAAGACGCTGCCGCGCGGCACGACGAGGTCGAGCCGGTCGACGGCGAGCTGCCCGCCCCGGTAGCGCTTGGTGAGCGCGTGGGTGGCTATCGCCGGTTCCCCGGCGGCGGACAGCTCCTCCATGGGGCCTCCCTGCCTGTGATCCGCTGTACGTACTGCTTCGCCCTGCGTACTGCTTCGCCGGGCGTGCTACTTCGACGCGGCCTTGACCAGCGCGTCCTTGGTGACGGCGCCCACGTAGACCTTTCCGTCGTCCGTGACCAGGGCGTTGACCAGGCGGGTGCTGAAGACGTGGCCCGAGCCGAAGGAGCCCGAGACCTTGCTGCCGAGGCCGTCCAGCAGGGCACCGGCCGGACCGGCGTCCTTGCCGCCCTTGGCACCCTTGGCGCCCGCGCCCGGCCCCACGCCCCCGGGCGCCTTGAACTCGGCGATCGACGTCCAGCTCTTGCCGATCACGTTCATGCCGGACAGGCCGGACTCGTCCAGGCCCTTCTTCCGGTCGTCCGCACCGGCCTTGCCGCCCTTGGCGTCCTTGTCCTCGGTGACCTTGGCGCCCTTCGGCGGGGTGAAGGCGAAGGTGTCCGCGGCCGGCCTGGAGAAGTCGACCTTGGTGAAGGCCGCCTCGACGACGGCCTTGCCGCCGCCCTTCGGGGCGAGCGTGAACTTCAGCGGCACGCCGTTCTTCGCGTCCACCGCGATGCGCACCGCGCCGACCGTCGACTCGGCCTGCTTGGGCTTGATGACCAGCTGGTAGGCGTCCCGGCCGGCGACCTTGGCCGTACCGTCCACCGACACCGACGTGGAGTCGTCCACGGCGGCGAGCGTCTTCTTGGCGAGGTCCTGCGGCGAGGCCCCGCGCAGCTCCTCGGGGGCCTCCTTGCCGCCCTTCGCGTCCTTGGGGGCGGTCGAGCGGTGGACGGTGTTGCTCTTGCTGTCGTACGCCCAGACCTGGTCGCCGTTGCGGATCAGGCTGTACTCCGCGGCGCGCTCCACGATCGACAGCCGCTGCTTGTCGGGGCCGTCGGCGGCGACGCGCAGGGTGTGCGTGCCGGAGGCGAGCTCGGTGAGCTTGGCCTGCGGCGAGGCGTCCGCCCCCTCGCCCTTGCCGGCCGGGCCGTGGCCCGCGGCCTTGCCGCCCCCGCCGTCGCCGAACGAGAGGCCCTCGGGCATCGAGGGCAGGCCGAGGTCGGTCGTGATCTTGACGGTGCCGGACAGCTGCTGCGCGTCCGACTTCGCCACCTTGGCTATGAGGTCCTGCGCGCTGATCTTCGGCAGGTCGGGGTCGCCGCTGTTCGCGAGCGCCGTGCCGATCCCGATCGATGCCGCGGCGACGCCGGCCACCGCGACCGGGACGGCGTAGCGGACGGCCTTGCGGCGGCCCGGTGCCCGCCCGGCGCTTTCCCCGGCGCCGGCCGCCCCGTCGGTGCCGTGGGTCGGTTCGTTGCGTGCCATGTCCTCTACCTCCGTCGTCGGCGGCGGTCTCGACGTGTCGTGCACTCGCCACCCCCTGAGCTCATTGTGAGCCCGGCCGCTCGGTGGCGGAGCGGGGAATCCGGGGCATTTTCCCCGGTCTCTTCCCTCGCCTCGAGACACTTCGATTCCACCAGAGGCGGCCTGCCGGGTCATCAGACGACGGGATCAAGTCCGCGTACCCCTCGGGTAGGACATCCCCTACGGGACGGCCACCCGCGAGGGGGAGGAGGCGCCTGACCTTCGTCAGCCGGCGCGGTGCACCACGGCGTCGCAGAGGTTCTCCAGGGCGGCCTTGGCGAAGCAGTCGGGCAGCGGGGCCAGCACGGACCGCGCCTCCTCGGCGTAGCGCACGGTGTCGCGGCGGGCCTGCTCCAGGGCGGGGTGGGCGCGCAGGCGGCGCAGCACCTCGGCGTGGAGGGCGTCGTCGGCGAGGTCGCCGTCGAGCATCTCGCACAGTTCGAGGTCGGCGGGCGAGCCGGTGGCGGCGGCCCGGGCGCGCAGGTGGAGGACGGGGAGGGTGGCGATGCCCTCGCGCAGGTCGGTGCCGGGGGTCTTGCCGGACTCGTGCGAGTCGCTGGCGATGTCGAGGACGTCGTCGGCGAGCTGGAAGGCCATGCCGAGGCGCTCGCCGTAGTGGGTGAGGACGTCGATCGTGCGCTCGTCGGCGCCGGACATCATCGCGCCGTACCGCCCGGAGACGGCGACCAGCGAGCCGGTCTTGCCGGCGAGGACGTCGAGGTAGTGCTCGATGGGGTCGCGGCCGTCGCGGGGGCCCGCGGTCTCCAGGATCTGACCGGTGACCAGCCGCTCGAACGCCTCGGCCTGGATGCGGACGGCCTCGGGGCCGAGGTCGGCGAGGATCTGCGAGGCGCGGGCGAAGAGGAAGTCGCCGGTGAGGACGGCCAGGGAGTTGCCCCAGCGGACGTTGGCGCTGTCCACGCCGCGGCGCTTCTCGGCCTCGTCCATGACGTCGTCGTGGTAGAGGGTGGCCAGGTGCGTGAGCTCGACGACGACGGCGGAGGGCACGACGCCCGGGGCGTAGGGGTCGCCGAACTGGGCGGCGAGCATCACCAGCAGTGGCCGGAAACGCTTGCCCCCGGCGCGCACGAGGTGCTGTGCGGCCTCGGTGATGAAGGGCACGTCGCTCTTGGTGGCCTCGAGGAGTCCCTCCTCGACAGCGGCCAGTCCCGCCTGGACATCGGCTTCAAGAGCCTGGTCCCGCACGCTCAGCCCGAAAGGCCCGACGACGGTCACGAGGGGTACTCCTGTCTGCCTGCGAACACGGGGTTTGTCGATGTGTCGCTGTCTCCACCGAAAGTCAGCGTATCCGGTCGGCTGTGGATCACCGTGGCCGCCCGTCCGGGTTGCGCTGTCCCGGGCCCTTCACGGACCCTCTCCCCGGCCGGTGTCCGGCGTCCTCCGCGGCCCGACGCGCGTGCTGGTGTGCGACGTGGGTGCGACCTGACATCTGCCCCGCGCGGCCCTTGGTCACCCCGCGGGCAACCCTGCCGGGCGGGCCTGAACTCGTGGGTTTCGGCCACCGGTGGCACCGGCCCGCCGCGCTGCGGGCCTCGCCGCGGGCCGGCACGGCACCGCCGGTCACGCCCACGGCGGTTGCCCTCTCCCCCGGCTGCCACCGGGAGGACCCGGGCGGCGGAGTTTCATCCCGCCGACAGCCGGCTGTTCTCTTCCCGCCGCCGCGCGAGCAACCACCGGCCGGGCGTCCGGCGGTGCCGTACCGGCCCGCGGTGGGCCCCGCGGAGCGGCCGGCCTGCCCCGGCACGCCCGCCCCGGGGCAGGCCGGAGGCGGGCGCACCGCCCCGCGACCCGCCCGGGGCCGGGAGGCGGTGCCCGCCTGCTGCCCTACCCCTACGGGCTACGGCAGTACTAAGGGTTACGGCCGTACTCCGGGTTACGGCATACGCCCCGGGGCGCGGCGGCACCCCGGGTTACGGCAGCACCCCCACCGCACGCGCCAGCCGCGGCGAGGCGTACTCCGTACCGCAGACGAACCGCATGACCGGGCCGTAGCTGGCCGCGGCCGGCAGGCCCGTGAAGAACAGCCCCGGTACCGAGGCCCGGTAGCCGGGGCCGAGCCGGGGGCCGCCCGCGCCGACGGCGAGCCTGGTGCGCAGGCCGTGGCCGAGGAAGTCCATGGCCGCGAGGTCGACCCGGTAGCCCGTCGCCGCGATGACGTGGTCGGCGGCGAGCTCCCCCGCGCCCGAGCCGTCCGGGGCGGCGAGGCCGAGGACGGGGCGGCCCTCCTCGACGCGGGCCGAGGTGATCCGCTTGCCCTCCGAGACGTGGACCCGGCCGATGAAGCGCTCGCGCAGCCACCAGGCGCCGAGCGGCCCGAGCACCCGCTGCACCAGGAACCGGCGGGCGGGCGCCGGAAGATGGCGGAAACCATCGGCGTGGTACGAGAAGGCGTAGAGCGACCAGGCCCGGCCGAAGGGGGTGTCGGGCTTCAGCCGCGGCTGGCCGTCCGGCGCCGCACCGAAGCGGACGGCACCCTTCCGGCGGGCGACCACCCGCACCGACGCCGCCCCGGCGTCCGCCAGCAGCACCGCCGTCTCCAGCGCCGACTGCCCGGCGCCGATGACGACCACCTCGCGCCCCGCGAACCGCGACAGGTCCCGGTGCTGGGAGCTGTGCGAGATCGGCCCCGAGACGGACGGGCCGTCGGGGACGGCCGCGGCCAGCTCGGGCGGCAGCTGCTCCAGGCCGCTCAGGCCCGTGGCGATCACCACCGCGCGGGCGGCGAACTGCTCCCCGGAGTCCAGCTTCAGCTCGAAGTCCGCGGCCCGCCGGTCGACGGACACCACGCGCACCTGCTCCAGCTCGGGCACCAGGCGCTCCTGGAACCACAGGCCGTAGCGCGAGAACGTCTCGACAGGGATGGTGTCCCAGTCCGACTCGAAGCGCCGCTCGCCGGTCTCCCGGCAGAAGTCGAGCAGGGTGTGGCCGGGCTGCGGCGCGTCGATGCTGGAGGCCGAGGGGGTGGATTTCAGGATCATCCCGGCGGGCATGTGCTCGCGCCAGCTCACCATCGGCGAGCCGAAGACGCGGGTCGCTATCCCACGGGCCCGCAGGTGGGCGGCGGTCGACAGTCCGTACGGGCCGGCCCCGATGACTGCTACGGGAAGTGTCACGAGTCCCCTCCCAGGGCGTTACTCGCTATGCATGACCGGTACTCGTTGATGACGGCGGACACTCGGTGACGGTGATTCGTCAGCGGCTGTTGGGCGGTGGTCCTTGGGCAGTGGTCATTCGGCGGTGATCATTCGGCAGTGGTCATCCGGCGGTGGACGCGGCGGCACGCCTGGAGCGCCACATCTGCCACAGGTGCCGCACGCCCGGTCGTACGAACCGGGCGAGCATGGTGAAGAAGGGCTTCATGTCGTCGCGCGCGAGCCACGCCAGCTCCGTACCGGTGGGGCGCGGCGGCGCGTGCGGGGTGCTGTAGCCGCTGCGGCGGTAGGCGGCGAGGGCCGGCAGGTCGATGTTCTCCACGATGAACCGGCGTCCGGCGGGCTGCTCGCCCTCCGGCACCCTGCGCCCGGTCAGGTCCAGGTGCTGGGCCCGGACGACGTCGATGCCGGCCTCGCTCTCGAAGAGCCGGAACTGCGCGCCCATGCGGGGGTTGAAGTCCAGCAGCTTGTACCGGCCGTCGCGGCGGTCGAACCGCCAGTCCAGGTCGACGATCCCGCAGAAGCCGATCTGCTTGATGAACTGGGCCGTCATGTCGGCCAGTTCGGGATTGTCCACGACGTAGGCGTTGGCGGTCATGCCCGCGTGCGGCGGCCACGAGCGCACCTTCACGCCCGTGAACATCGCGAGCGGGGTGCACTCGGCGTCGAAGTAGGCGTGCACGATCCAGTCCTCGGCCTGCTCGCGGGGCAGGTACTCCTGGAGGATCACGCCCGGGGACGGGCCCCAGCCGCGCGCCAGCTGCAGCAGCTCGCGCGGCCCGCGGATGCGGGTGGTGCCGTGCACGGCGGGCTTGCGGCGGCGCTCGAACGCCTCCCTGTTCTTGGCGACGAGGGGGAAGCGGGCGCGCTCCGCGAACTCCTCGATCTCCTCGAACGACGCCGGGAACAGGGCCTCCGGGGACGGCACCCCGTGCTCCACGCACAGCTCGTGCAGCCCCTGCTTGCTCGCCAGCCTGCGCGGCAGCTCCGGCTCCACGGGCGGGAAGAGGAAGCTGCCGGAGAGCTCCCCGGCGTGCTCGGCGATGAGCACCGCGGCCTCTTCGTCGGTGGGCACCAGGACCGCGGGGCGGCCGATCTCGCGGCCGATCCGCAGCAGGCCCTCGACCAGCTCCCCGGGCCGCTCGGTGCCCGTGGTGCGCCAGACGAAGCCGCCGCGCAGATAGCGCGAGACGGCGGCGGGCGTCCAGCGGTCCTCCGTGATGGCGTACATGGGGATGCCGAGTCTGCCGAGGCTGCGGATCGCGCCCACCCCGCCGTGGTGCAGGGGATAGTCACCGATCTTCACGATCAGCCCTGGAACGGACCGGTCCGCCGCGATGGGCGTGCTCCTGCTCGCCACCAGCATCCCCCTCGGCCCCTCAGCCGCAGCGGCCCCCCACTGTGCCTGGCCCGATTAAGGACGCTACTTCGGAATCGCCGCTTCCAGCAAGGAATTACCGGATATTGAGCGCTCTTTAGCCGGAGCTCGGACAATGGTTCGGACGATCTGCGGGCAGCCGTTCGGAAGGTGTCCGAAGGACCGTCCGGAGGGCCGCCCGAAGGGCCGTCCGGACGCCCCTCCGCGCAGCGCTCCTGGCAGCCCTCCGGACCCGCCCCGGGCGCACGGGCGGAGCCCTCCGCGAGACCCCCTCCTGACACCCCTTGCCTGCCGGCCACCAGCACGTAATGTGGGGCCGCGGGCCCCGGCGGGGCCCACCGGCTTCCCGGAGCGTCCAGGAGAGAGCGAGGCAGCGTCCCATGCCCCAGCACAGCCCCCGCGAGCTTGCCGAAGGCGACCCCTTCGGAGCGGACACCCTCCCGTACGGCGTCTTCACGACCGCCGACGCCCCGGACCGGCCCCGCATCGGCGTCCGCTACGGAACCTCCGTCCTCGACGCGGCGGCCGCCGCGGCCGCCCACGGCTCCGCGCACACCGCCCTGCTGGAGCAGCCCACGCTCGACCCCCTCCTGGCCGCCGGCCGGGCCGTCTGGCAGGCCGTGCGCGCCGAGGTCCGCACCTGGCTGGCCGACGGGCCCTTCCACCCGCTCGCCGACGTGACGCTGCACCTGCCCTTCCAGGTCGCCGACTACGTCGACTTCTACTCCAGCGAGCACCACGCCACCAACGTCGGACGCATCTTCCGCCCCGACGGCGAGCCCCTCACGCCGAACTGGAAGCACCTGCCCATCGGTTACCACGGGCGCGCCGGCACCGTCGTCGTCAGCGGCACCGACGTCGTGCGCCCCCAGGGCCAGCGCAAGGCGCCCTCGGAGGCGGCCCCGTCCTTCGGTCCCTCGCGGCGCCTCGACATCGAGGCCGAGGTCGGCTTCGTCGTCGGCACCCCGGCCGGTGCGCCCGTGGGCCTCGCGGACTTCCGCGAGCACGTCTTCGGCGTCTGCCTCGTCAACGACTGGTCCGCGCGCGACCTGCAGGCCTGGGAGTACGTCCCCCTCGGCCCGTTCCTCGGCAAGTCCTTCGCCACCTCCGTCTCGGCCTGGATCACCCCGCTCGACGCCTTCGACGAGGCCCGCACGGCGCCGCCGGAGCGCACCCACCCGCTCCTGCCCTACCTCGACGACTCCACGGCCGAGCCCGGCGGCATCGACCTGCGCATCGAGGTGACGGTCAACGGCACGACGGTCTCCCGGCCGCCGTTCTCCGCCATGTACTGGACCGCCGCCCAGCAGCTCGCGCACATGACGGTCAACGGCGCGACGCTGCGCACCGGCGACCTGTTCGCCTCCGGCACGGTCAGCGGCCCCGAGCCCGACCAGCTCGGCTGCCTCCTCGAACTCACCGCCGGCAAGGGCCCGTGGCTGGAGGACGGCGACGAGGTCACCCTCACGGCCTGGGCACCCGGCCCGGACGGCGCCCGGATCGGCCTGGGCGAGGTCACCGGCCGCATCCTCCCGGCCCGCGACGTCCCCGCCCACGGCGACGCCACGCCGTGACCGCCGGCGCCCCGCCTCCGACGCTCCCCGAGGAACTGCTGCTGCTCTGCTTCGACCCGGTCAGCGGGCGCAAGCTGATGCGCTCCGGCCACTCCTCGGCGTACGGCGTGGCCGGGGCGGCGCTGGCCGAACTGCGGCTGGCCGGGCGGGTCGTGGAGGAGAGCGGCCGGGTGAGGGTGACGAACCCGCTGCCGCCCGACGACCCGCTGCTGGCCGCGGCGATGGCGAGCCTGGCGCAGCCCGGCAAGGACGCGAAGCGCGGCGGGCCGCGGACGGCCCGCTGGGTGCGGAGCGCATCGGGGCGTCTCGAAGAGGCCTGTCTGGCCCGGCTGGTGGAGAGGGGTGCGCTGCGCGTGGAGACCCGCCGCTTCCTCGGACTCATCCCGTACCAGCGCTCTTCCATGGGCCCGCTGGACCTGACGACGGCGGCGCGGGAGCGCTTCGAGCTGGCCCGGCGCGGCGGATTCGCCGATCCGCGCGCCCGCGCGCTCGCCGCGCTGGCGTCCGCCATCGGCATATCGGGGGCGCTCTGCCCCGGCCGGGGACGGCGGACCGAGCGGCAGGCCATGCGCCGGCTCATCCGTACGGACTGGGCAGCGCGGGCCGTGCACAAGAACGTGATGAGTGACAGCGCGGACGGCAGCAGCGGGGGCGGAGGCGGGTGATCCCGCCGAACCCCCGCCGCGGAGTGCGGACTTCCGGACGGCCGGACCAGGACTGCTAATTTGTCGTGTCCAGAACCACTCGGAGGAGACACGTGCGCAAGGCAGTACAGATCACGGGGGCGGCGCTCTGCGCCGCTGTGCTGATGACCGGTTGCAGCAGCGGGAGCGACGGCGGCAAGGACGACAAGAAGGCCGGGGGCACCACGCCGTCCTCCCAGGCCCCGGCGGAGCAGCCGTCGGCGCCCGCCGCCGACGCCAAGCGCGTGACGGCGGCCGAGCTCGCGGGCGGCTGGGCCAACGGCGGCAAGCTCACCGACAAGAGCCTCGTCATCCTGTCCTTCGCCCAGGACAAGGTGATGCTCAGCGGGAAGACCGCCTGCTCGGGCACGCTCGTCGACAACTCCCAGCCGGCGACGATCAACATCAAGCACTGCCAGGACGGCAGCACGGACTACAGCACGGGCACCATCAAGGACTTCGACGGCAAGTCCTTCACCGTGACCTGGGCCTCCGGCAAGCAGGACAAGATGAGCAAGGCCGTGGGCGGCGACGGCAAGCCGGCCGGCCTCCCGGGCGGCCTGCCCGCGAAGCCGGCGAGCTGACACATGGCTTCGCCCCGGCCCCTTGGGGGACCGGGGCGAAGCCTCGTCCTTCTCTCCCGCCGCAACGGCGCTCAGCCGCGACGGCGGAGCCCGGCGGTGCCTACCGCACGAACACCCCTGCCTGGCCGGCCAGATCGAGGAAGTACTGCGGCGCCACGCCGAGAACGAGCGTGACCGCAACACCGATCGCGATGGCCGACGACGTCAGCGGGCTCGGCACCGCCACCGTCGGCCCGTCCGCCTTCGGCTCGCTGAAGAACATCAGCACGATCACCCGGACGTAGAAGAACGCGGCGATCGCCGAGGACACCACACCGACGATGACCAGCGCCCCCGCCCCGCCCTGCGCCGCCGCCTTGAACACGGCGAACTTGCCCGCGAAGCCGCTCGTCAGCGGAATGCCGGCGAACGCCAGCAGGAAGACCGCGAAGGTGGCGGCCGTCAGCGGCGAACGGCGGCCCAGGCCCGCCCACTTGGACAGGTGCGTGGCCTCCCCGCCCGCGTCGCGCACGAGCGTCACGACCGCGAAGGCGCCGAGGGTGACGAAGGAGTACGCGCCCAGGTAGAACAGCACGGACGACACGCCGTCGGGGGTCGTCGCGATGACGCCCGCGAGGATGAAGCCCGCGTGCGCGATGGAGGAGTAGGCCAGCAGCCGCTTGACGTCGGTCTGCGTGACGGCCACGATCGCGCCGACCAGCATCGTGATGATCGCGACGCCCCACATCACCGGCCGCCAGTCCCAGCGCAGCCCCGGCAGGACCACGTACAGCAGCCGCAGGAGGGCGCCGAAGCCGGCGACCTTGGTGGCCGCGGCCATGAAGCCCGTGACGGGCGTGGGGGCGCCCTGGTAGACGTCCGGCGTCCACATGTGGAAGGGCACCGCGCCGACCTTGAACAGCAGCCCCATCAGCACGAGAGCGGCGCCGATCAGCAGCAGGGCGTCGTTGCCGGTGGTGCCGGCGAGGGCCGGGTCGAGCGTCCGGACGGAGCCGTTCACGACGTCGGCGATGCCGGAGTAGGTGACCGTGCCGGCGTAGCCGTAGAGCAGGGCCACGCCGAACAGCAGGAAGGCCGAGGAGAAGGCGCCGAGCAGGAAGTACTTCACGGCCGACTCCTGCGACAGCAGCCGCTTGCGGCGGGCCAGCGCGCACAGGATGTACAGCGGGAGGGAGAAGACCTCCAGCGCGACGAAGAGCGTCAGCAGGTCGTCCGCGGAGGGGAAGACGAGCATGCCGCCCACCGCGAAGAGCACGAGGGGGAAGACCTCGGTGGTGGTGAAGCCGGCCCTCACCGCGTCCTGCTCGGCCTTGCCGCCGGGCACGGCCGCGCCCTGGGCGGCGAAGGAGTCGACGGGCCTGCCGTGCGCCGCCGGGTCCAGGCGCCGCTCGGCGAAGGTGAACACGGCCACCAGGGAGACGAGGAGAATGGTCCCCTGCAGGAACAGCGCCGGGCCGTCGACGGCGACGGCGCCCATGGCGGCGGCGTGCGCCTTGCCGGTGGCGTAGCCTCCGGCGGCCAGGGCGACGACGGCGGCGAAGGCCGCGGCCAGGGCGACGCAGGACAGCAGCAGTTGCGCGTGGTAGCGGGCGCGCCGCGGGAGGAAGGCCTCCACGAGGATGCCGAGCACCGCGGCGCCGAGCACGATCAGCGTCGGTGACAGCTGGGCGTACTCGATGTGCGGCGCCGGGATCTTCTGCGGCGCGGCGGCCGACATCGTCCACAGGCTGTGGACGGATGCTGCGTGGCTCACTTCGCGGCCTCCACATCGTTCACGTCGGGCTGGGGGTCGGCCTCGTGCACCTGCGACATCGTGTGCCGGACGGCCGGGTCGAGGATCTCGGTCACCGGCTTGGGGTAGACGCCGAGGAAGAGCAGCAGGGCGATCAGCGGGGTGACGACGGCCAGCTCGCGCGCCCTGAGGTCGGGCATGCCCCGCACCTCCTCCTTCACCGGCCCGGTCATGGTGCGCTGGTAGAGCACGAGGACGTAGAGGGCGGCGAGCACGATGCCGAGGGTGGCCACCACACCGGCGGCCGGATAGCGGCTGAACGTACCGACGAGGACGAGGAATTCGGAGACGAACGGCGCGAGGCCCGGCAGCGACAGCGTCGCGAGACCGCCGACGAGGAAGGTGCCGGCGAGGACCGGGGCGACCTTCTGCACGCCGCCGTAGTCCGCGATGAGCCGCGAGCCGCGGCGGGAGATCAGGAAGCCGGCGACGAGCATCAGCGCGGCCGTGGAGATGCCGTGGTTGACCATGTAGAGCGTCGCGCCGCTCTGGCCCTGGCTGGTCATCGCGAAGATGCCGAGCACGATGAAGCCGAAGTGGGAGATCGACGCGTAGGCGACCAGCCGCTTGATGTCGCGCTGCCCGACCGCGAGCAGCGCCCCGTAGAGGATGCTGATCAGCGACAGGACGACGATGACGGGCGTGGCCCACTTCGAGGCCTCCGGGAAGAGCTGGAGGCAGAAGCGGAGCATCGCGAAGGTGCCGACCTTGTCGACCACGGCGGTGATCAGCACGGCGACGGGGGCGGTGGCCTCGCCCATGGCGTTGGGCAGCCAGGTGTGCAGCGGCCACAGCGGCGCCTTCACGGCGAAGGCGAAGAAGAAGCCGAGGAACAGGGCCCGTTCGGTGGTGGTCGCGATGTCCAGCTTGCCGGCGGCGCGCGCCTGGACGATCTCCTGGAGGGAGAACGTGCCGGTGCCGAGCTGGTCGGCGGTGACCGCGTACAGCCCGATGACGGCGGCCAGCATGATCAGCCCGCCGACGAGGTTGTAGAGGAGGAACTTCACCGCGGCGTACGAGCGCTGGGCGGCGGCGTCCCCCTCGGTGCGCTCGCCCGCGCGGTCCCCGAAGCCGCCGATGAGGAAGTACATCGGGATGAGCATGGCTTCGAAGAAGATGTAGAAGAGGAAGACGTCGGTGGCCTCGAAGGAGATCACCACCATCGCCTCGACCATGAGGATCAGCGCGAAGAAGCCCTGGGTGGGGCGCCAGCGGGAAGATCCGCTCTCCTGGGGGTCGGCGTCGTGCCAGCCGGCCAGCATGATGAACGGGATCAGCAGCGCGGCCAGGGCGATCAGGACGACCGCGATGCCGTCCACGCCCAGTTCGTAGCGGACCCCGAAGTCCTTGATCCAGGCGTGGGACTCGGTGAGCTGGAAGGGCCCCTTCGCGTCGGGGTCGAAGCGCACGAGCTGCACGGCCGCCAGGACGAGCGTCGCGAGCGAGAAGGCGAGCGCGAGCCACTTGGCGGCGGTGCGGCGCCCGGCCGGCACGGCCGCGGTGGCGACCGCGCCGACCGCGGGGACCGCGGCCGTGAGCGTCAGCAGGGGAAAGGACATGGCTAAACCGCCCTCATCAGCAGGGTGGCGGCGATGAGCACCGCCGCACCGCCGAACATCGAGACCGCGTACGAACGGGCGTAGCCGTTCTGCAGCTTGCGCATCCGGCCCGACAGGCCGCCCACGGAGGCGGCGGTGCCGTTGACGACGCCGTCGACCAGGGTGTGGTCGACGTAGACCAGGCTGCGGGTGAGGTGCTCGCCTCCGCGGACCAGCACCACGTGGTTGAAGTCGTCCTGCAGGAGGTCGCGCCGGGCGGCCCGGGTGAGCAGGCTGCCGCGGGGGGCCGTGACGGGGACGGGCCTGCGCCCGTACTGCGCCCAGGCGAGCGCGACGCCGATCACGAGCACGACCATGGTGGCCGCGGTGACGGTCAGGGCGCTGACGGGCGAGTGTCCCTCGGCGTGCCCGGTGACCGGCTCCAGCCACTTCAGGAAGGTGTCGTCGATGCTGAACAGGCCGCCGGCGAAGACCGATCCGAAGGCGAGCACGATCATCGGGATGGTCATCGTCCGCGGCGACTCGTGCGGGTGCGGGAGCTCGCCGCGCTCGTCCGGCTGCCAGCGCTTCTCGCCGAAGAAGGTCAGCAGCATCACCCTCGTCATGTAGTACGCGGTGATGGCCGCGCCCAGCAGGGCCGCGCCGCCCAGGATCCAGCCCTCGGTGCCGCCCTTGGCGAAGGCGGCCTCGATGATCTTGTCCTTGGAGAAGAAGCCGGAGAGCCCGGGGAAGCCGATGATGGCGAGGTAGCCGAGGCCGAAGGTGACGAACGTGACCGGCATGTACTTCCGCAGGCCGCCGTAGCGGCGCATGTCGACCTCGTCGTTCATGCCGTGCATGACGGAGCCGGCGCCGAGGAAGAGCCCGGCCTTGAAGAAGCCGTGCGTCACCAGGTGCATGATCGCGAAGACGTAGCCGACCGGACCCAGCCCGGCGGCCAGGATCATGTACCCGATCTGGGACATGGTGGAGCCGGCCAGGGCCTTCTTGATGTCGTCCTTCGCGCAACCGACGATCGCACCGAAGAGGAGCGTGACCGCGCCGACCGTGACCACCGCGGTCTGTGCGTCCGGCGCCGCGTTGAAGATCGCGCCGGAGCGGGTGATCAGATAGACGCCGGCGGTCACCATCGTGGCCGCGTGGATGAGGGCCGAGACCGGCGTCGGGCCCTCCATCGCGTCCCCGAGCCAGGACTGCAGCGGCACCTGGGCGGACTTGCCGCAGGCGGCGAGCAGCAGCATCAGCCCGACGGCCGTCAGCTTGCCCTCGCCGGCCTCCGTGGCCCGCTCCAGGACGGGGCCGAACGCGAAGGTGCCGAACGTGGTGAACATCAGCATGATCGCGACGGACAGGCCCATGTCGCCGACGCGGTTGACGAGGAAGGCCTTCTTGGCGGCGGTGGCCGCGCTCGGCTTGTGCTGCCAGAAGCCGATCAGCAGGTACGAGGCGAGGCCGACGCCCTCCCAGCCCACGTACAGCAGGAGGTAGTTGTCCGCGACGACGAGCAGGAGCATCGCGGCCAGGAAGAGGTTGAGATAGCCGAAGAAGCGCCGCCGCCGCTCGTCGTGCGCCATGTAGCCCACCGAGTAGAGGTGGATGAGCGTGCCCACGCCCGTGATCAGCAGGACGAAGGTCATCGACAGCTGGTCGAGGTGGAAGCCGACGTCCGCGCGGAAGCCGCCGACGGGCACCCAGCTGAAGGCCGTGGCGTCCAGCGTGCGGTCGTCGGCGTCGCGGCCGAGCAGCGCGGCGAAGAGCACCACGCCGATCGCGAGGGACACCGCCGCGAACAGCGTGCCGATCCAGGGCCCGCCGCGGTCGAGCCTGCGCCCGCCGCACAGCAGCACGGCCGCGCCCAGCAGCGGTGCCACGACGAGCAATCCGATGAGGTTCTCCACGTCAGCGTCCCCTTACAGCTTCAGCAGGCCGGCGTCGTCCACCGAGGCCGAGTGCCGGGAGCGGAAGATCGTCACGATGATGGCGAGGCCCACCACGACCTCGGCCGCGGCCACGACCATCGTGAAGAAGGCGATGATCTGGCCGTCGAGATTGCCGTGCAGCCGGGAGAAGGTGACGAACGCCAGGTTGCAGGCGTTCAGCATCAGCTCGACGCACATGAAGATGACGATCGCGTTCCGCCGGATGAGCACGCCGGCCGCCCCGATGGTGAACAGGAGGGCCGCCAGATAGAGGTAGTTGACCGGGTTCACTTGCTCGCCCCCTTCGCGCCTGAGTCCTCGCTGCGGCCGCGCTCCTGCCAGTCGCCCGAGCGCTGTTCCAGGGCCGCCAGGTCCTCCAGGGCCTCGCCGGAGACGTCACGGACCTGGCCGCGGGCCCGCAGGGTGGGGCTGACGGTGAGGTCGGACGTGGTGCCGTCGGGGAGGAGGCCCGGGATGTCGACGGCGTTGTGCCGGGCGTAGACGCCGGGGGCGGGCAGCGGGGTGATCTGCTTGCCCTCGCGGACGCGCCGCTCGGCGAGCTCGCGCTGGGTGGCGGCGCGCTCGGTGCGCTCGCGGTGGGTGAGCACCATCGCGCCGACGGCCGCGGTGATCAGCAGGGCGCCGGTGATCTCGAACGCGAAGACGTACTTGGTGAAGAGGAGGGCGGCGAGGCCCTCCACATTGCCTCCGGCGTTGGCCCGGCCGATGCCGCTGAACTCCTTCAGGGAGGCGTTGGCGATGCCGGCCATGAGGAGGATGCCGAAGCCGAGCACGCACAGCGCGGCGAGCCACCGCTGGCCCTTGATGGTCTCCTTGAGGGAGTCGGCTGCGGTGACGCCCACGAGCATGACGACGAAGAGGAACAGCATCATGATCGCGCCGGTGTAGACGACGATCTGGACGACGCCCAGGAAGTAGGCGCCGTTGGCGAGGTAGAACACCGCCAGGACGATCATGGTGCCGGCGAGCGAGAGGGCGCTGTGCACGGCCTTCTTCATGAGGACGGCGCCCAGCGCCCCGAGGACGGCGACGACCGCCAGGATCCAGAACTGGACCGCCTCACCCGTCGAGGTGGTGGAGGCGGCCGATGCGGCCAGGGAGGAGACGACCGGAGAAGAGGCGGTCATGCGTCGGCCCCTTCCTCGTCGGGCTTCTCGCCTTTGGTGACCGCGACCTGGCGGACCGTGCCGGGCGCGGCCTCCGTCACCAGGCCGCGGTAGTAGTCCTGTTCGGTCATGCCGGGGAAGATGGCGTGCGGGCTGTCGACCATGCCCTCCTCCAGGCCCGCGAGCAGCTCCTCCTTCGTGTAGATGAGCGACTCGCGGCTGTTGTCGGCCAGTTCGTACTCGTTGGTCATGGTGAGGGCGCGGGTCGGGCACGCCTCGACGCACAGGCCGCACAGGATGCAGCGGAGGTAGTTGATCTGGTAGACGCGTCCGTAGCGCTCGCCGGGCGAATAGCGCTCCTCGTCCTTGTTGTCCGCGCCCTCCACGTAGATGGCGTCGGCGGGGCAGGCCCAGGCGCACAGCTCGCAGCCGATGCACTTCTCCAGGCCGTCCGGGTGCCGGTTGAGCTGGTGGCGGCCGTGGAAGCGGGGGGCCGTGGGCTTCTTGTACTCCGGGTACTGCTCGGTCAGCCGCTTCTTGAACATGGCCTTGAAGGTCACGCCGAAGCCGGCCACGGGATTGCGGGGGGTGTCGCGGGGATCATCGCCCCGCGCGGGTTCGGTAGCCACCGCCGTCAGCCCTCCTTTCCGTCACGCACAGTATCGGGCCCGCCACTGACAATGAGCTCTCCGTCACGGCGCGGCCTGCGGCGCGGCACCGGCGGGAGGGTCTGCCCGGGCAGCGGCGGCACGGGGAACCCGCCGCCCGTCGGGTCGAACTCCCGCTCCGGCGCGGCCTCCCCGTCGCCCTGGCCGCGCTCGCCCTTGCGGAAGATGTCCGCCACGAAGGAGAGCAGCAGGACCGCGACGACGGCGCCGCCGACGTACAGCACGATCTGCTGGAAGTCGTAGTTCTCGTTCCGCAGGGCCCGCACCGAGGCGACGAGCATCAGCCACACCATCGAGACCGGGATGAGGACCTTCCACCCCAGCTTCATGAACTGGTCGTAGCGCAGCCGCGGCAGCGTCCCGCGCAGCCAGATGAAGAAGAACAGCAGCAGCTGCAGCTTGATCACGAACCACAGCATCGGCCACCACCCGTGGTTCGCGCCCTCCCAGAACGCCGAGACCGGGTACGGGGCCCGCCAGCCGCCCAGGAACAGCGTCACCGCCACCGCCGAGACGGTGACCATGTTGACGTACTCGGCCAGCATGAACATCGCGAACTTGATGGAGGAGTACTCGGTGTTGAAGCCGCCGACCAGGTCGCCCTCGGACTCCGGCAGGTCGAACGGCGCCCGGTTGGTCTCCCCCACCATCGCCACGATGTAGACCAGGAAGGACACCGGCAGGAGCAGCACGTACCAGCGGTCGTGCTGGGCCTCCACGATCGCCGAGGTCGACATCGACCCGGAGTAGAGGAAGACGGCCGCGAAGGAGACGCCCATCGCGATCTCGTAGGAGATCATCTGCGCGCACGAGCGCAGGCCGCCGAGCAGCGGGTACGTCGAGCCGGACGACCAGCCCGCGAGCACGATGCCGTAGATGCCCACCGAGGCCGTGGCGAGGATGTAGAGCACGCCGATCGGCAGGTCCGTCAGCTGCATCGTGGTGCGGTGCCCGAAGATTGAGATCTCGTTGCCGGCCGGGCCGAAGGGGATCACGGCGATCGCCATGAACGCGGGCACCGCCGCCACGACCGGGGCGAGCAGATAGACCGCCTTGTCCGCCCGCTTGACGATCACGTCCTCTTTCAGCATCAGCTTGATGCCGTCCGCGAGGGACTGCAGCATCCCCCACGGGCCGTGCCGGTTGGGGCCGATGCGCAGCTGCATCCACGCGACGACCTTGCGCTCCCAGACGATCGAGAACAGCACGGTCAGCATGACGAAGGCGAAGCAGAAGACCGCCTTGACGACGATCAGCCACCACGGGTCCCGGCCGAACACCGACAGGTCCTCGGCGGCCAGCCCGGTCAACCGGTGAGCCTGCACAGCTTCCACAGCGTTCACTACCGCGCCTCCGGTGTCCCGGTCCCGGTGCCCTCACCGGAATCCGCCCCGATCCGTACGAGCTCGCCGGGGCACGCGCCGGTGTCCCCGGCGACGCCACCGCCGGCCGAGTCCAGCGGCAGCCACACCACGCGGTCCGGCATGGCCGTCACGTGCAGCGGCAGCCGCACCGTCCCGGCCTGGCCCGTCACCGCGAGCAGCTCGCCGTCGCGCACGCCCACCTCCGCGGCGGTCGCCGCCGACAGCCGGGCGAACGCCGCGTGCCGCGTGCCGGCGAGGGCGTCGTCACCGTCCTGCAGGCGCCCCTGGTCCAGGAGCATCCGGTGGCCCGCGAGCACCGCCTCGCCCGCGGCCGGCTGCGGCAGCGGCCGGGCGGCCTCGACCGGGTCCGCGGCGTGCGCCCCGTCCCAGGGGCCGAGGCGGCGCAGCTCCGCGCGGACGGCGTCGACGTCCGGCAGGCCGAGCCCGATGCCCATGGCGTCCGCCAGCATGTGCAGCACGCGGGCGTCCGCCGGCACGTGGCGGCGCGGCAACTGATCGGGCTTGATCGCCACCTCGAACGGGCGGGCCCGGCCCTCCCAGTTGAGGAACGTGCCCGCCTTCTCCGCCACGGCCGCCACCGGCAGGACGACGTCCGCCCGGTCCGACACCTCGCTGGGCCGCTGCTCCAGGCTGACCAGGAAGCCGACGGCGTCGAGCGCTTCACGCGCGCGTGCCGGATCGGGCAGGTCCGCGACCTCGACGCCGCCCACCAGCAGGGCGCCCAGCTCGCCCCTGGCCGCCGCCTCCACGATCTGGCCGGTGTCCCGGCCGGGGCTGCGCGGCAGGTCGGACACGCCCCAGGCGGCCGCGGTCTCCTCGCGCGCGCGCGGGTCGGTGGCCGGGCGGCCGCCGGGCAGCAGCCCCGGCAGGGCCCCCGCCTCGATCGCGCCCCGCTCCCCCGCCCGGCGCGGGATCCACACCAGCTGCGCCCCGGTCGTCGCGGCCGCCGCGACGGCGGCCGACAGCGCGCCGGGCACGCCCGCGAGCCGCTCGCCGACGACGATCACGGCCCCGTCGGCGCGCAGGGCGTCGGCCGCGGCCTGCCCCGGGGCGTCCAGGCCCGCCGCGTCGGCCAGCGCGCGCAGCCACTCGGTCTCGGTGCCGGGCGCGGCGGGCAGCAGCGTGCCGCCGGCCTTCTCCAGGCCGCGGCTGGCGTGCGTGGCGAGCGCGAAGACGCGCTGCCCGTGCTTGCGCCAGGCCTTGCGCAGCCGCAGGAAGACGCCGGGCGCCTCCTCCTCCGCCTCGAAGCCCACCAGCAGCACCGCCGGGGCCTTCTCCAGCGCCGCGTACGTCAGCCCGCTGCCGTCGAGATCCCGGCCGCGGCCCGCGACGCGGGCTGCGAGGAAGTCCGCCTCCTCACCGCTGTGCACCCGGGCCCGGAAGTCCACGTCGTGCGTGTCGAGCGCCACCCGTGCGAACTTGGCGTACGCGTACGCGTCCTCGACCGTCAGCCGGCCGCCCGTCAGGATGCCCGCTCTGCCGCGCGCGGCCGCCAGCCCGCGCCCCGCGGCCTCCAGGGCCTCCGGCCAGCTCGCCGGCTCCAGCACCCCCTCGGCGCTGCGCACGAGCGGGTGGACGAAGCGCTCCGGGCGCTGCGCGTAGCGGAACGCGAAGCGGCCCTTGTCGCACACCCACTCCTCGTTGACCTCGGGGTCGTCGGCGGCGAGGCGGCGCATCACCTTGCCGCGCCGGTGGTCCGTCCGCAGCGCGCAGCCGCCCGCGCAGTGCTCGCACACCGACGGCGACGACACCAGGTCGAAGGGGCGCGAGCGGAAGCGGTACGCCGCCGAGGTCAGCGCGCCCACCGGGCAGATCTGGATGGTGTTGCCGGAGAAGTACGACTCGAAGGGCGCGCCCTCGCCCGTGCCGACCTGCTGCAGCGCCCCGCGCTCCAGCAGCTCGATCATCGGGTCGCCCGCGATCTGCTGGGAGAAACGGGTGCAGCGCGCGCACAGCACGCACCGCTCGCGGTCCAGCAGCACCTGCGGGGAGATCGGCACCGGCTTCTCGAAGGTGCGCTTGCGGCCCTCGAAGCGGGTGTCGGCCTGCCCCGCCGTCATCGCCTGGTTCTGCAGGGGGCACTCGCCGCCCTTGTCGCAGACGGGGCAGTCCAGCGGGTGGTTGATCAGCAGCAGCTCCATCACGCCGCGCTGCGCCTTCTCGGCGACGGGCGAGGTCAGCTGCGTCCTGACGACCATGCCGTCCGTGCACGTGATGGTGCAGGAGGCCATCGGCTTGCGCTGGCCCTCGACCTCCACGATGCACTGCCGGCAGGCGCCGGCGGGGTCGAGCAGCGGGTGGTCGCAGAAGCGGGGGATCTCGATGCCCAGCAGCTCCGCGGCACGGATGACCAGCGTCCCCTTGGGGACGGAGATCGCCGCGCCGTCGATCGTGAGGGAGACGAGGTCCTCCGGCGGCGGCTCCGCGCCCCCTCCTCCGGAGGGGGCAGACGTCGTGACCGTCACGCGTTCACCTCCAGGTGGGAGTTCTGCGGGCCGTCGGCCCACAGGGTCGACTTCGACGGGTCGAAGGGGCAGCCCCGGCCCGTGATGTGCTGCTCGTACTCCGCGCGGAAGTGCTGCAGCGAGGAGAGGATGGGCGCCGCGGCGCCGTCGCCGAGGGCGCAGAAGGACTTGCCGTTGATGTTGTCGGAGATGTCGGCGAGCTTGTCGAGGTCGGACTTGCGGCCCTTGCCGGCCTCGATGTCGCGCAGCAGCTGGACCAGCCAGTACGTGCCCTCGCGGCAGGGGGTGCACTTGCCGCACGACTCGTGCGCGTAGAACTCCGTCCAGCGGGTGACCGCGCGCACCACGCACGTCGTCTCGTCGAAGCACTGCAGCGACTTGGTGCCCAGCAGGGAGCCGGCGGCGCCCACGCTGTCGAAGTCCAGCGGCACGTCGAGGTGTTCGGCGGTGAACATGGGGCTGGAGGAGCCGCCCGGCGTCCAGAACTTCAGCCGGTGGCCCGGCCGCATGCCGCCGCTCATGTCGAGCAGCTGCCGCAGCGTGATGCCCATGGGCCCCTCGTACTGGCCGGGGTTCGCGACGTGGCCCGAGAGCGAATAGAGCGTGAATCCGGGGCACTTGTCGGTGCCCATCGAGCGGAACCACTCCTTGCCCTTGTTGAGGATCGCGGGAACCGACGCGATGGACTCGACGTTGTTCACCACGGTGGGGCAGGCGTAGAGGCCCGCGACGGCGGGGAAGGGCGGCCGGAGCCGGGGCTGGCCGCGGCGCCCCTCCAGGGAGTCGAGGAGGGCGGTCTCCTCGCCGCAGATGTACGCGCCCGCACCCGCGTGCACGGTCAGCTCCAGGTCCATCCCGGAGCCGAGGACGTTCTTGCCGAGGTAGCCCGCGGCGTAGGCCTCGCGCACGGCCTCGTGCAGCCGGCGCAGCACCGGCACGACCTCTCCGCGCAGATAGATGAAGGCCCGCTCGGAGCGGATCGCGTGGCAGGCGATCACGATGCCCTCGACGAGGGTGTGCGGGGCGGCGAAGAGCAGCGGGATGTCCTTGCAGGCCCCGGGCTCGGACTCGTCCGCGTTGACCACGAGGTAGTGCGGCTTGCCGTCGCCCTGCGGGATGAACTGCCACTTCATCCCGGTCGGGAAGCCCGCGCCGCCGCGGCCGCGCAGGCCCGAGTCCTTGACGTAGCCGATGACGTCGTCGGGGGCCATCGCGAGCGCCTTGCGCGCGCCCTGGTAGCCCTCGTGGCGCAGGTAGGTCTCCAGGGTCCAGGAGCGTGGCTCGTCCCAGAAGGCGCTCAGCACGGGAGCGAGCAGCTTTTCCGGGCTCGTCTCCCCCATCGCTGGTGCCATGGTCATCCCTCCCCCTCCTCGGTGACGGGTCCGGCGGGGTGGTCGGGGTCCGAGGCGGATGTCTTCTGCGGGGCGTCATGGGAGCTGAGGTGCTCGCCGGGCTGCTGCCGGTGCCCGGGGGAGGGCGGGGCGCCGCGGGGCGGGCCCACCCGGGCCGGGCCGGCGCTGTCGCCCTTGGCCAGCCGGAGCCCCGCCAGGGAGGCCGGGCCCGCCCCGCCGCTCGCCTCGACCGCGCCCGGGCGGGGGTCGGGGAAGCCGGCGAGGATCCGGGAGGTCTCCCGGAAGGTGCACAGCGGGGCGCCGCGGGTCGGATCGGCGCCGCGGCCGGCGCGCAGGTCGTCCACGAGGGCCTTGGCGCTCTCGACCGTCTGGTTGTCGAAGAACTCCCAGTTGACCATCACGACGGGCGCGAAGTCGCAGGCGGCGTTGCACTCGACGTGCTCAAGGGTGATCTTGCCGTCGGGGGTGGTGTCGCCGTTGCCGATGCCGAGGTGGCGGCGCAGGCCCTCGAAGATGGCGTCGCCGCCCATGACGGCGCACAGGGTGTTGGTGCACACGCCCACCTGGTACTCGCCGCCGGGCTCGCGCCGGTACATGGTGTAGAAGGTGGCGACCGCCGTGACCTCGGCGGTGGTCAGGCCGAGCACCTCGGCGCAGAACCGCAGGCCGGTCCGGGTGACGTGGCCCTCCTCGGCCTGCACGAGGTGCAACAGCGGCAGCAGCGCGCTGCGGCTGTCGGGGTAGCGGGCGATCACCTCCTGCGCGTCGGCCGCGAGCCGCTCCCGTACGTCGGCGGGATAGTCGGGCGCGGGAAGCCGAGGCATCCCGAGCTGTACGTCATGAGTCACCGGTCGACGCCTCCCATCACGGGATCAATAGAGGCCACCGCGACGATCACGTCGGCCACCTGGCCGCCCTCGCACATCGCCGCCATGGACTGCAGGTTGGTGAAGGACGGGTCGCGGAAGTGGACGCGGTAGGGGCGGGTGCCGCCGTCGCTGACGACGTGGACGCCCAGCTCGCCCTTGGGCGACTCGACCGCGGCGTAGACCTGGCCGGGCGGGACCCGGAAGCCCTCCGTCACCAGTTTGAAGTGGTGGATCAGGGCCTCCATGGAGGTGCCCATGATCTTCTTGATGTGGTCGAGGGAGTTGCCGAGGCCGTCGGGGCCCAGGGCCAGCTGGGCGGGCCAGGCGATCTTCTTGTCCGCGACCATGACCGGGCCGGGGGCCAGCCGGTCCAGGCACTGCTCGATGATCCGCAGGGACTGGTGCATCTCCTCCAGGCGGATCAGGAAGCGCCCGTAGGAGTCGCAGGTGTCGGCGGTCGGCACCTCGAAGTCGTAGGTGTCGTAGCCGCAGTAGGGCTGGGACTTGCGCAGGTCGTGCGGGAGGCCGGTGGCGCGCAGGATGGGGCCGGTCGCGCCGAGGGCCATGCAGCCGGCGAGGTCGAGGTGGCCGACGTCCTGCAGGCGGCCCTTGAAGATGGGGTTGCCGGTGGCGAGCTTGTCGTACTCCGGCAGGTTCTTGCGCATCTTCTTCACGAACTCGCGCACCTGGTCCACGGCGCCGGGCGGCAGGTCCTGCGCGAGGCCGCCGGGGCGGACGTAGGCGTGGTTCATGCGCAGGCCGGTGATCAGCTCGTAGATGTCGAGGACGAGCTCGCGGTCCCGGAAGCCGTAGATCATGATCGTGGTGGCGCCGAGCTCCATGCCGCCGGTGGCGATGCACACCAGGTGGGAGGAGATTCGGTTCAGCTCCATCAGGAGCACGCGGATGACCGACGCGCGGTCGGGGATCTGCTCCTCGATGCCCAGGAGCTTCTCCACGCCGAGGCAGTACGCCGTCTCGTTGAAGAACGGCGTCAGGTAATCCATGCGCGTGACGAAGGTGGTGCCCTGGGTCCAGGTCCGGTATTCGAGGTTCTTCTCGATGCCGGTGTGCAGATAGCCGATGCCGCAGCGGGCCTCGGTGACGGTCTCGCCGTCGATCTCCAGGATCAGCCGGAGCACTCCGTGGGTGGAGGGGTGCTGCGGACCCATGTTGACGATGATGCGCTCGTCGTCGGCCTGCTGGGCGGTGGCCGCGAGTTCGTCCCAGTCGCCGCCGGTGACCGTGTAGACGGTGCCTTCCGTCGTCTCGCGCGGGCTTGCTTGTGATGCGCTCATCAGCTGTACGACCTCCGCTCGTCCGGAGCCGGGATGCGGGCGCCCTTGTACTCGACGGGAACGCCGCCGAGGGGGTAGTCCTTGCGCTGCGGGAAGCCCTGCCAGTCGTCCGGCATCATGATCCGCGTGAGCGCGGGGTGGCCGTCGAAGACGATGCCGAAGAAGTCGTAGGTCTCGCGCTCGTGCCAGTCGTTGGTGGGGTAGACGTCGACGACCGACGGGATGTGCGGGTCGGCGTCGGGGGCGCTCACCTCCAGCCGGATCAGCCGGTTGTGGGTGATCGAGCGCAGGTGGTAGACGGCGTGCAGCTCGCGGCCCTTGTCGCCGGGGAAGTGCACTCCGCTCACGCCCGTGCACAGCTCGAAGCGGAGCGCGGGGTCGTCGCGGAGGGTGCGGGCGGCGCGGGGCAGGTGCTCGCGGGCGATGTGGAACGTGAGCTCGCCGCGGTCGACGACGGTCTTCTCGATCACGTTCTCCGGAAGGAGGCCCTGTTCCTCCAGGGCGCCCTCGAACTCGTCCGCCACCTCGTCGAAGTACCCCCCGTAAGGGCGGGTGGCCTCGCCGGGCAGCCGTACGGTCCGCACCAGGCCGCCGTAGCCGCTGGTGTCGCCGCCGTTGCGGGCGCCGAACATGCCGCGCTGGACGCGGACGGCCTCGCCGGTCTCCTCCCGCTGGGCGGGGACCTGCTCGGGGGGGACCCGTTCCTGCTCGCTCACCGCAGCAGCCCCTTCATCTCGATCAACGGCAGGGCTTTGAGGGCCGCCTCCTCCGCCTCGCGGGCGGCCTCCTCGCGGTGCACCCCGAGCTTCTCGCCCTGGATCTTCCGGTGCAGCTTCAAGATCGCGTCCATGAGCATCTCGGGCCGCGGCGGGCAGCCGGGGAGATAGATGTCGACCGGCACGATGTGGTCGACGCCCTGGACGATCGCGTAGTTGTTGAACATGCCACCGCTGGAGGCGCAGACGCCCATGGAGATCACCCACTTGGGGTTGGGCATCTGGTCGTAGACCTGGCGCAGGACGGGGGCCATCTTCTGGCTGACCCGGCCGGCGACGATCATCAGATCGGCCTGGCGGGGCGAGCCGCGGAAGACCTCCATGCCGAAGCGGGCCAGGTCGTAACGGCCGGCGCCGGTGGTCATCATCTCGATGGCGCAGCAGGCCAGGCCGAAGGTCGCCGGGAAGACGGACGACTTGCGGACCCAGCCGGCGGCCTGCTCGACGGTGGTCAGCGCGAAGCCGCTGGGCAGCTTCTCCTCGAGTCCCATGTGGTGCCCCCTAGTCCCATTCCAGGCCGCCGCGGCGCCAGACGTAGGCGTAGGCGACGAAGACGGTGAGCACGAAGAGCAGCATCTCCACGAGCCCGAACAGACCCAGGGCGTCGAAGGTGACGGCCCAGGGGTAGAGGAAGACGATCTCGATGTCGAAGACGATGAAGAGCATCGCCGTCAGGTAGTACTTGATCGGGAAGCGCCCGCCGCCCGCGGGCTGCGGGGTGGGCTCGATACCGCACTCGTAGGCCTCGAGCTTGGCGCGGTTGTACCTCTTGGGCCCGATGAGCGAGGCCATGACCACGGAGAAGATCGCGAAGCCTGCCCCGAGGGCTCCCAGTACGAGGATGGGCGCGTAGGCGTTCACCGCTCCTCGCTCCTTCCAGTCGACGCTGACTGCCGGCTTACCGGACCCGGTCGGGCGCACCGCCCACGGTGACGACCACCGGAGATCACCGCGAAGATCACCGATATGTGAGGCAGTTCACAAGCCCGGGTCGATTGCATCCTATGCCCGCCGGTCTGTGATCTGCGACACGGGGTACACACCCGCGTTTGTGATCTCCACCACCTGACGAACGATCATCAAGTCGGATGAGCGGCGATCTTCATACACGAAGCGGCCGAGTGATCACCAGAGGTGACAATCGGATGCTCCAGAGCTGGTCGGAAGGGTGTCGCATTATCAAGCGATGCCGCGCGCACGCAAATTGGCACCGGGTGCCTTCAACTGATATAGGAGCGCTGTCCGCTGACCCGGCATCGCCTCGGAGGCCGCGCCGGGCGACGACTGGTGCCTCCGTTCACGAGAGCTCGTACGGGGCGGGCGGGACGTGAGCTGCGCCACGCGCCGGACGGGTCTAGGGCCGGTTTTGCCGGGTAGCCTCGACACGTGAGCCGTGATGGTGATATGACCATCGCCGATCATGACCGATGGCCAAAACCCCATGCTGAGGCGGCTGATAGGGGTCGGCAGGGCGCGGGGCGCCGTGATGTTCCCGTGATCAAATGCCCGAATTCTGGGCGCGTCCACGTCAATTGTGACGCACGTCACCTTTATTGAACTCAACCTGCGCGGACTGATAGTCCGTTGTCCCATGTCCCCCAACGCGCACATAACCAGCCACCGGAAGCCCCGTCGTACGGCCACCCAGTCGTGGGTCGTCCGCACTGGTGTTGCCGGTGGCGTCCTCAGCACCCTGGCCGTGGCCGGCGCCGGTTCCGCCACCGCCGCCGAGAAGCCCGTCGAGGCGACCGTCGAGATGCCCGCGGTCAACGCGGCCCTGGCCACGTCCATCGCGCAGAGCGCGGCGGCCACCCAGCAGACCGCCTTCGACTACCAGGAGCGCGCGCAGCAGGACGAGGCCACCAGCAAGGTCGAGGCCGCCGCCAAGAAGGCCGCCGACGAGGCCGAGCGCAAGGCGGAGGCCGAGCGCAAGGCCGCCGCGGCCAAGGAGAAGCGCGAGAAGGAAGAGGCCCGCGCCTCCCGCGCCAACGAGCGCCAGAGCCTGAGCAGCAAGTCCGCCGCCCAGACCTCCGAGGACGCCGACGCCCCCGCCTCGTCCCCCTCCAAGAGCAGCGGCACCGCCACCGGCAGCACCGCCTCCCTGGTCTCCTTCCTCCGGGCCCAGGTCGGCAAGGCGTACGTGATGGGCTCCACCGGCCCGTCCTCCTACGACTGCTCCGGCCTGGTCATGGCCGCCTACAGCCAGATCGGCATCGACCTGCCGCGCGTCTCGCAGGACCAGTCGACGGCCGGCACCCAGGTGTCGACCTCGAACCTGCAGGTCGGCGACATCCTCTACTGGGGCTCCGCGGGCAGCGCGTACCACGTGGCCGTCTACATCGGCGGCGGCAAGTTCATCGGCGCGCAGAACCCGAGCACGGGCATCGTCGAGCGCGACATGAGCTACTCCCCGCCCACGGGTGCCGTCCGCGTCCTCTGACGCCGGACCGCCCAGCGGCTCGCACACCTGCGAAGGGCCGCCGTCCCACCGCTCGGGACGGCGGCCCTTCGGCATGCCCGCCGGCGGCCGTGTCCCCCGCACGGCCCGCGGCGCGGCCTGCCCGCACGGACACCCTGCGACCCCCGTCGCCCCCAGGACGTCCGTGCCTCCCCCGGTACCGGGGCGGACGCTCCGAGCCGCATGAGAAGCGCCCGTCCCGGTATGTGAAGTCTGCAATCACCGTCACCGCGGGGACAAAGCCCTTCGGCGGACACCGAATCCGGGCCCCCCGTAAAGTTGTCCAGATCTGGACAGTTGGCCGATACCGCCGGGGCGCTACCTTCGGTCACCGTGCTACGCATCCACTTCGGCCCCGAAGATCTCGGCAGGGTGCGCCTCGTGCCCGGCCCCGATCCGCTGGCGGAGGCGGCGCTGAGCCTGCCCGTGCTGCAGAACCGGTGGATGGGCGGGATCGCCCTGGACGGCTGGCGGCACCGCACCCAGCGCGGCCTGAGCCCCCTCATGCGGCCCCTGCTGGAGCTCGCCCCGGCCAACATGGGCGAGTACCTCCCCGAGGCGTTCCTGCACGCCGAGGACGGGGCCGGCTCGCTTGCGGAGAGCCTGGAGTCCGTGTGGTCCCTGCCGCGGAAGGTCTGGACGGCCGAGCTGGAGTGCGCGCTGGACCACCGCCCCGTGCCGCAGTGGTTCGGCGACCTGCACACCGCCGACCGCCCGGCCGCCCGCACCGTCGACCAGGCCTTCCGCTCGTACTGGGAGACGGCCCTCGCGCCGTACTGGTCGCAGGTCACCGCCTGCGTGCAGGCCGACCGCACGCGCCGCATCCGCACCGCCGCGGAACAGGGCGTCGAGCACCTGCTCTCCACCCTGCACCCCACCGTGCGCTGGGAGTCGCCCGTGCTGCACGTGCCCTGCATGCACAACGAGGGCTTCCACCGGGAATTCCACGACGTGCACCTGGCGGGGCGCGGCCTGACGCTCACGCCCTCGTTCTTCTGGCCGCACCCCACGGCGCGCGCCCACAGCGCGGACGACGAAGCGCCGATCGACCTGTGCTACCCCGTCGCCCTCGAACTGTCCGCCTACCAGGCGGTCCTCTCCCGCCCCGCCGCGCCGGGCGAACTCGGGCGGCTCACCGCACTGCTCGGGCGCACCCGCGCCCGCGTGCTGGACGCGGCGGCCGAGGGCGGCAGCACCGCACAGCTCGCCCGCCGCACCGGTATCTCCCCGGCCTCGGCGAGCGAGCACGCGACCGTGCTGCGGGAGGCGGGCCTGCTCAGCACCACCCGCACGGGCCCCTCCGTGCACCACACGCTCACCCCGCTGGGACAGGCGCTGCTCAACGGGGTGGTGTGATCAGCGGACCGGAGCGGGCGGCCCGGGGCGCCCGGAAGCCACCCGAAGGGTGGAAGCCCGTGCGGCGCCCGTGCGTCACGCCTTCGGCGCGACCCGGCTCAGTCCGTTGATGATGCGGTCCATCGCGTCCCCGCCCTGCGGGTCCGTCAGGTTCGCCAGCATCTTCAGCGTGAACTTCATCAGCAGCGGGTGCGTCAGGCCGTGCTGGGCGCCGATCTTCATCACCTTCGGGTTGCCGATGAGCTTCACGAAGGCCCGGCCGAGCGTGTAGTAGCCGCCGTAGGTGTCCTTGAGGACCTTCGGGTAGCGCTGCAGGGCCAGCTCGCGCTGGGCGTACGAAGCGCGCGCGTGGGCCTGGACGATGACGTCCGCGGCGATCTGCCCGGACTCCATGGCGTACGCGATGCCCTCGCCGTTGAACGGGTTCACCAGCCCGCCCGCGTCGCCGACCAGCAGCAGGCCGCGCGTGTAGTGCGGCTGGCGATTGAAGGCCATGGGCAGGGCGGCCCCGCGGATGGGGCCCGTCATGTTCTCCGGGGTGTAGCCCCAGTCCTCGGGCATCGAGGCGCACCAGGCCTTGAGGACCTCGCGCCAGTCCAGCTCCTTGAAGGAGTCGGAGGTGTTGAGCACGCCGAGGCCGACGTTGCTCGTGCCGTCGCCCATGCCGAAGATCCAGCCGTAGCCGGGCAGCAGCCGGTCCTTCGGGCCGCGCCGGTCCCACAGCTCCAGCCAGGACTCCAGGTAGTCGTCGTCGTGGCGCGGGGAGGTGAAGTAGGTGCGCACGGCCACGCCCATGGGGCGGTCCTCGCGGCGGTGCAGGCCCATGCCCAGCGACAGCCGGGAGGAGTTGCCGTCGGCCGCGACGACGAGCGGGGCGCGGAAGGTGACCGGGGTCTTCTCCTCGCCGAGCTTCGCCTCGACGCCCACGATCCGGCCCGTGCGGTCGTCGATGACGGGCGCGCCGACGTTGCAGCGCTCGTACATCCGCGCGCCGGCCTTCACCGCGTTGCGGGCCAGCTGCTCGTCGAAGTCGTCGCGCTTGCGGACCAGTCCGTAGTCCGGGAAGGAGGCGAGATCCGGCCAGTCGAGCTGCAGCCGGACGCCGCCGCCGATGATGCGCAGGCCCTTGTTGCGCAGCCAGCCCGCCTCTTCGGAGATGTCGATGCCCATCGCCACGAGCTGCTTGGTGGCACGGGGGGTCAGCCCGTCGCCGCACACCTTCTCGCGCGGGAACGCCGTCTTCTCCAGCAGGAGGACGTCCAGTCCGGCCTTGGCGAGGTAGTACGCGGTGGTCGACCCGGCCGGGCCGGCCCCGACGACGATCACATCCGCGGAGTGTTCGGTATCGGTCACGGTCGGCTCTCCCGTTCGGCTGAGGACTGGTCACCCGAGTCTATGAGCCGCCCGGCGGCGGCCGGGCGGGGGCCACCCGGCCGTTCAGGGGGCGCCGGAGCGCGCCCCGCTACCCGGCCCGCCAGGAGCCGAGCGCCGTGTCGAAGGGCTTGCGGTACGCGTCCCCGCCGCCGTCCCGGCCGCGGAACATGATGGCGTACTCCGTGCCCGAACCGTCCACGTACGCCTGGTTGTAGCCGTGCATGGTGCGGCCCGAGGACTTCTCCACCCAGGTCCACTCCCACAGGGCGCCCGGGCGGCCCTGGAAGGTGTTGCGCGCCATCTTGACCCGCTTGTAGCCGTTCAGCTGGGCCACGCCCTTCTCCAGGTCCTGGAAGTGGTCGTAGGCGGACTGCTTGGTGCCGTGCACGATGCCGATGCGCAGGTACTCGCTGCCGGTGCGGCCCGCGTAGTCGATCTGGCCGCTCCCGTTGTCCTCACGGCGCCAGCCCTGGGGCACCGCGAGGGAGAACCCCTCCGGGGCCGACACGTTCTCGTACCCCGCGGGCGCAGGGCCGCCCGCCGCGGGCGCCGACGACGACGCGGACGGCGACGGCGAGGCCGAGGCGGACTCGGAGGCGGACGGGGACGCCGACGCGGAGGCGGAGGCGGAGGGCGACGCGGAGGGCGAGGCGGACGGCGACGGCGGGGTGCCCGGCGCCGTCGTGGGCGGCGCCGGCTCCACGGACTCGGTGTCCTCGATGCGGGCGGCGTCCCGCTTGCCGTGGTCCTTGCCCTGCGTCAGCAGGATCCCGCCACCCACGGCCCCGCCGATCACCACGACCGCCACGGCCGCCGCCACCCAGCCGAGGTTGAGCTTGCGGCGGGCCTTGGGGAGCACGAAGAACTCGGGCGTGGGGCCGATGACGGTGAGCGGGTTCGCCTCCGGCGCGGGCGGCAAGGACGGGGCGGTACGGCCGGGCGCGGCACCGGGGGGCGTCCCGGGCGCGGACGCCGGTACCGGTGCCGGCGCCGGTCCGGCGGCGTACACAGGTGCAGCGGCAGGCGCGGCGGGACCGGCGGCGGGCACGGTCCAGGGCGCGGGGGGCGGCGGAAGAACGGGGGGCACGGGGGCGAGGGCGGGGGTCGCGGGGGCGGAGGCCGCGGGGGCCGGGGCCCCGGGAGCAGGCGCCGCAGGAGCGGAGGCCACGGGGGCGGAGGCCGCGGGGACCGGGGACCCGGGAGCAGGCGCCGCAGGAGCGGAGGCCCCGGGACCAGGGGACCCGGGGGCCGGGGCCGCAGGAGCGGAGGCCACGGGGGCGGAGGCCGCGGGGACCGGGGACCCAGGGAACGGGGTCGCGGGAGGAGGCACCGCAGGGGCGGAGGCCACGGGAGCCGAAGCCCCAGGAGCCGGGGCCTCTGAAGCGGAGGCCCCGGGAGCAGCATCCGCGGGAGCGGAGGCCACGGGAGTCGGGGCCCCGGGGACCGGCGCCGCAGGGGCCGGTGCCGCGGGAGCCGGGACCGCCGGAGCCGGGGCCGCACCCGGCGCCGCGTCCACACCCGGCGCCGCAGCCAATGGGGCCGGTACCGGCGCCGCGCCGGGCTTGTCCGGTACCGCCGGCGCGGCCGGCGGGGCCGGTACCGCCGCCGCACCCGGCGGCCCCGGTATCGGCGGGGCCTCCGCCCCGCCGTCACCCACCGCGGCCGGTTCCGGCTCCTGCGGTCGTTCCCGCCCGCACTTCATGCAGAAGCGCGCTTCCGCGGGGAGCGTGGAACCGCAGGCGGGACAGCAGGGCAAGGTCATGGAGCGCTCCGGAGCTCGGGCGGGTCGTTCGGAGGGCGGGGGTAGCTTGATCGTATCGACTCGGGACGCCCTGCCCATGACAATCCGTCAGCCCGCGCCCCGGACCCGGCCCGCTCCGGACGCGTCACTCCGGGAGCTTGGTGCCCCGGTGCAGGGCGACGACGCCGCCCGTGAGGTTGCGCCAGGCGACCTTCGACCAGCCCGCCTCCTGCAGCAGCGCGGCGAGCTCCGGCTGGCTGGGCCAGGCGCGGATCGACTCGGCGAGGTAGACGTACGCGTCGGGGCTGCTGCTGACGGCCCGCGCGACCGGCGGCAGGGCCCGCATCAGGTACTCGCTGTAGACCGTGCGGAAGGGCGCCCACGTGGGCGTGGAGAACTCGCAGATCACCACGCGGCCGCCGGGCCGGGTCACGCGCAGCATCTCGCGCAGCGCGGCGCCGGTGTCCTGCACGTTGCGCAGCCCGAAGGAGATCGTGACGGCGTCGAACACCCCGTCCGCGAAGGGCAGCCGGGTGGCGTCGCCCGCGGTCAGCGGCATCCAGGGGTTGCGCTTCTTGCCCTCGCGCAGCATGCCGACCGAGAAGTCGCACGGCACGACGTAGGCGCCGGCCATGGTGAACGGCAGCGAGGAGGTGCCCGTCCCGGCCGCGAGGTCCAGGACCTTCTCCCCCGGGCGGGCGTCGACGGCCCGGGCGACGGCCTTGCGCCACAGACGGGCCTGGCCGAGCGAGAGCACGTCGTTGGTGAGGTCGTATTTGGCCGCCACGTCGTCGAACATCGCGGCGACTTCGTGCGGCTGCTTGTCCAGGGATGCTCGGGTCACGTCCCCATTGTTCACCCCCGGGGCGGGAGGGGACGCAGAGGGTTGGACGGGGACGGCGCGCCCGGGAAGGACCGGCCGCCCTGCGGTGCCGACTGCGCTCGTCCCGGGAGCCCCCGCTCCCCGGGACCGCCGGACCCCCCGCCCGGCGTTGCGCGCCCTTGCGGCCCGGCCTGACGAACCGTTGCCAGGGCCCTCCACAGTGGCACCGCGGGACGTCCGTAGCGGCCGTCCCCGCACTGCCCATCCTGCCCCGCGGAACGGACCTCGGCCTTCCGCCTTGACGGGCCCCTGACGTGCGCGGACGCCCTCCATACGGCTCGTTGACGCCGGTGCGCGGGCCCGGCGGGCGGCGGCGGGGGGCGCACGGCCTCCGCTCAGCGCCTCCGCTCAGCGCCTCCGGTACACCAGCCGGCCGCCCAGCACCGTCGCCACGCACGACCCCGCGCCCGCCGCCAGGAGCGCCGCCTCGTCCGGCACGTCGAAGGCGGCGAGGTCGGCCGGACCACCGGCGGCCAGCGGCGCCTCGACGGAACCCGGCAGGTCCCGGCCCTCCCTCAGGGGATCGAGGTCCGGACCGCCGGTCAGGATCCCCGGCGCGAGGCGCGCCGATACGACCCTCATCCCCGACCGGGCGACCGCGGTCGCCACCACCGGGTCCTCGAAGCGGCCCATCGCGGCCACCGCCGTGGTGCCGTGCCGCAGCATCTGCTGCAGCCCCCGCCGGACGCTGCCCGCCCGGCGGGTCTCGGTCATCTCCAGCGCCGCGAGCCGCTCGCCTGTGAGCGGGCGGTCCCCCAGCTCGTCGTACTCGCGCGGATCCGGGAAATAGGCGTTCCCCAGCAGCCACGCCGCGTGCCACTGGCGCAGACCGGGCGTCAGCACGCCCGGCCAGCGCCGCACGCGCGCCCCCGGGCAGGCCGCGGCCACCTCCTCGTACGGGCCGGCCGCCGCGATCCTGCCGCCGTCCACCGCGACGGCGCCGCCGGGCACCGGAACGGCGCCGGGGGCGGCGGTCAGCAGCAGGCCGGCGGTGTGGATCGTCAGCACGGCATCCTCAGCACGGCTCGGGCGTCAGCTCGCGTCGATGAGCTTCAGCTCGGGGTGGGCCGTGCCGCCCTCGATCGCCGTCGACGACAGGTGCGAGACGACGCGGTCGTCGACCGGGTCGTTCGCCGGGTCGTCGTGCACGAGCAGGTGCTCGTACGTGGTGGCGCGCTGCGCCGGGACGCGGCCCGCCTTGCGGATGAGGTCGATGAGCTCCATGCGGTTGGAGCGGTGCTTGGCACCGGCCGAGGAGACGACGTTCTCCTCCAGCATCACCGAGCCCAGGTCGTCCGCGCCGTAGTGCAGCGCGAGCTGGCCCGCCTCCTTGCCGACGGTCAGCCAGGAGCCCTGGATGTGGGCGACGTTGTCGAGGAACAGCCGCGCGATGGCGATCATCCGCAGGTACTCGAAGACGGTCGCCTGCGTACGGCCCTTCAGCACGTTGTTCTGCGGCTGGTAGGTGTACGGGATGAAGGCGCGGAAGCCGCCCGTGCGGTCCTGCACGTCACGGATCATCCGGATGTGCTCGATCCGCTCGGCGTTGGTCTCGCCGGTGCCCATCAGCATGGTGGAGGTCGACTCGACGCCCAGGGTGTGGGCGAGCTCCATGATCTCCAGCCAGCGCTCGCCGGACTCCTTCAGCGGCGCGATGGCCTTGCGGGGCCGGGCGGGCAGGAGTTCGGCGCCGGCACCCGCGAAGGAGTCCAGGCCGGCGGCGTGGATGCGGCGGATGGCCTCCTCCGCGCTCACCCCGGAGATCCGCGCCATGTGCTCCACCTCGGACGCGCCGAGGGAGTGGATCACCAGCTGCGGGAACTCCTTCTTGATGGCGGAGAAGTGCTCCTCGTAGTACTCCACGCCGTAGTCCGGGTGGTGGCCGCCCTGGAACATGATCTGCGTGCCACCGAGCTCCACGGTCTCCGCGCAGCGGCGCAGGATGTCGTCGAGGGGGCGCGTCCAGACCTTGTCGCTCTTCGGCGGGGCGTAGAAGGCGCAGAACTTGCACGCGGTGACGCACGAGTTCGTGTAGTTGATGTTGCGCTCGATGATGTACGTCGCGATGTGCTCGGTGCCCGCGTAGCGCTTGCGGCGCGCCGCGTCGGCCGCCGCGCCGAGCGCGTGCAGCGGTGCGGAGCGGTAGAGCTCCAGCGCCTCCTCGGGAGTGATGCGGCCACCGGCGGCGGCGCGGTCGAGGACGGCTGTGACATCAATGGTCGTGAGGTCGGCCTTCTCGCTCACCGGGGCGTCCCTTCGGAGGGGGTTTGACACGACCGTCAGCCTACGCCAGCCCTCATCCGTCCCGGCGGGTGAGGGTTGCGTGGGGGCTGCCGCCCTTGGTGTCCTCGGACGTGTACATGAGCTTGCCGTCGGCGGCCAGGGAGAACGTGATCCGTGCGGTCTCGCCCGTGCACCCGAGCGACGGCGTGCCGTCGGTGGCCTCCTCCAGGGTGAGCCGGGTGGGGACGGCGGTGAGCAGCTTGCCCTTGCTGCGGCACTCCAGGACGTTGAGCGCGGAGTAGGTGGTGCGGACGACGTAGGCGCCGGGGGCGCCGTCGGCGATGACGGCGGTCATGGTGCCGTTGGGGGTGCCGTCGCTCTGGACGACCTGCCCGGTCCAGGTGCCGAGGAACTGCTCGGGCACGGACTTCGCCCGGCCGCCCCCGGCGCCGGTGGTGGTGCCGGACCCGCCGTCGTCGCCGTTCCCGCCCCGCAGGAGGCCGAGGCCGAGCATCGCGGCGACGGCCGCCGCGACCAGGAGGGCGCCGACCGCGACGAGCACGGCCCTCGTTCTGCGCCGCCGGTCACCGGCTCTCCGGGCGGGCTCCGCGCCCTCCGTCGCGGGCGGCGCGCCCAGCGGAGGCTGCCCCGCGCCCCACGGGAGCGGCACGGCGTCCACGGGAGGCGGGGCGGCGCCGGCGGGGGACGGGGTGGCGTCCGTCCGGAGCGGGCCCGCGTCCAGGGCCGTGGGCGCTCCCCCTTCCAGGTCCAGCAGCTCCACCGCCCGCCGGCTCACGCGCTCCACCACGGGCCCGGGCAGCCAGCCCGCGCCCACCAGGGCGCCGGCGCCCTCCGGGGCCAGCCGGCGGGCGACCTCCTCGGGGGCCGGACGGGCCGCCGGATCCTTGGCCAGGCATTCACCGACCAGGGAGCGCAGGTCCCCGGTGAGGCCCGGGCCGAGGACCGGCGCCTCGTGGACGACCTTGTAGAGCAGCACCGCCGCGCCGTCCCCGGCGAAGGGCGGTTCGCCCGTCGCCGCGTAGGCGAGCACCGCTCCCAGGGAGAAGACGTCGGCCGCCCCCGTCACCCCGTGGCCGAGGATCTGTTCCGGGGCCATGTAGCCGGGCGAGCCGACCGAGACGCCCGTGGCGGTCAGCGACGCCGTGCCGTCCGTGGCCCGGGCGATGCCGAAGTCGATCAGCCGGGGCCCGTCGAGGGTGAGCAGCACGTTGGACGGCTTGACGTCGCGGTGGACGAGGCCGAGCGCGTGGACGGCGGCCAGGGCCTCCGCGAGCCCCGCCCCGAGGGCCCGCACGGTCCGCCCGGGCTGGGGACCACCGGCCAGGACGGCCTCGGTGAGGGAGGGGCCGGCCACGTAGCCGGTCGCCACCCAGGGCACCGCGGCGTCCGGGTCCGCGTCCAGCACGGGAGCCGTCCACGCCCCGCCCACGCTGCGCGCGGCCTCGACCTCGCGCCGGAAACGCGCGCGAAACTGCTCATCCAGGGCAAAATGGGGATGAACGGCCTTGACCGCGACGGTCCGGCCGCCGGCGCTGCGGCCCAGGTAGACCCGGCCCATGCCGCCCGCCCCGAGCCGGCCCAGCAGCCGGTACGCACCGATGACCTGCGGATCTTCCGGCAGCAAGGGTTCCATCGGGCCTTTCGCCTCCCCCGGCGGGGGCCTGGGGCCCCGGTTTTTCGGCCTATGACTCAATTCACGGGGTGTCCCAGGAACCCCCCAGGGCGGTTTCCCCATCCACCAGGACGGAACAAACCGTCATGTCCTTCGGGGCAGCAGCAACGTCCGGAGCGACGCGATGACGTACTCACCACACGGGGCCTACCAGTCCCAGGGCCACCAGCGCGCATCCCGCGCCAAACGATGGACGATCATCGTGGCGTCCATAGCCGTGGTCGGCCTGATAGCCGCCGGCATCATGAACTACTTCAAGTTCGGCCCGTTCTCGGACAAGGGCAAGCCGGTCAGCTTCGGCCAGGACCAGCCCGGCGGCGGCCAGGCCGGCGGCGCGAACGGCCCGCAGAAGGCGGACTCCAAGGTCCTGATGCCGACGGGCCCCAAGGCCGAGTTCAAGAACACCAGCACCCTCTCCGACGGCACCCAGGTCGCCGTGACGACCCTGGACGGCAAGAAGTCCGGCTTCAAGGGCAAGGTGTGGGTCTGGGCGCCCAAGGCGTACAACGACCCGAAGTTCAAGGACCACGGCTTCCCGGTCCTCGTCGCGCTCCCCGGCGGCCCCGGCTTCCCGAACAACTACTGGATGGACGACGGGGGCCTGCACCTCGAGTCGTCGGTCACCAAGTGGTACAACGAGGGCAAGGGCAAGCCGTTCATCCTGGCCATGCCGGTCCTCAACCCGAAGCCGGACGACGGCGGCCTCTACTGGGACGGCAGTGACATCCCGGGCCAGCCGAAGATGGGCACCTGGCTGACCGAGGACGTCCCGGACCTGATCAAGGCCAACTTCCGCACGGTGAAGTCGCGCGACGGCTGGGCGTTCATGGGCTCCTCCTCCGGCGCCTTCTCCGGCCTGAAGGCCGTCCTGAAGCACCCGGACAAGTTCAAGGCCGTGATCGCCTCCGGCCCGGACATCGTCCCGGACTCCCCGCTGTGGAAGGGCCACGAGAAGGAGAAGGCCGAGAACAACCCCGAGGTCCTCGCGAAGAACCTGATCGCCGCGAACAAGCCCGGGACCGACGTCTACCTCGCGTTCCAGTACGGGACGAAGGAGGCCAGCGTCATCCCGCACGTGGACAGGTTCATCGCGACCTACGGCAACAAGGGCCCGATCCACACGCGCCTGCAGAAGATCGAGGGCGGCAAGCACAACGCCAAGACCTACATCCAGGGCATGAACGACGGCAGCATGCAGTGGATCAGTGAGCACATGGTGGGCCCCGTCGCCCCGTAGCCTCCGGGCTGACTGCTTGTTCCGGGAGCCCTGATCCCCTCCGGGGGGTCAGGGCTCCAGCAGTTCCACCCGCACGTCGGCCGGGAAGCCCGTCGTCGGGCCCGTGCGGCGGGCGAACTCGGTGACGCCCGCGAGCTGGTCGGGGCCGAAGCGGAAGTCCAGCGTCGTGAAGTAGCGCTCCAGCAGCCCGGCGTCGAAGGCCTCCCAGCGCGCCGCCTGCTCGGCCACCTTCGCCACCTCCTCCAGGGAGACGTCCCGGGAGGCCAGGAAGGCCTCGTGGACCTTGGCGACGATCTGCGGCTCGCGGGCCAGGTAGTCCCGGCGCACGGCCCACACCGCGAAGACGAACGGCAGCCCCGTCCAGTCCTTCCACATCTGCCCGAGGTCGTGGACCTCCAGGCCCAGCCGCGGGGCGTCGTGCAGGGAGGCCCGCAGGGCGGCGTCCCCGATCAGCACCGCGGCGTCCGCCTCGCGCATCATCAGGCCCAGGTCCGGCGGGCAGGTGTAGTAGTCCGGCTGCACGCCGTACCGCTCGGCCAGCAGCAGCTGCGCCAGGCGCACGGAGGTGCGGGAGGTGGAGCCCAGCGCGACGCGGGCGCCGTCCAGCCGGTCCAGGGGGACCTGCGAGACGATCACGCAGGACATGACCGGGCCGTCGCAGCCCACGGCGATGTCCCGCAGGGCGACCAGGTCGTCCGCGTTGCGCAGGAACTCGACGAGGGTGACCGGGGCGATGTCCAACTCGCCCTCGATCAGCTGCCGGCTGAGCTTCTCCGGAGTGTCCTTGGTCAGGTCCAGGTCCAGCAGGGTGCCGGTGCGCGCGAGGCCCCAGTAGAGGGGCAGGCAGTTCAGGAACTGGATGTGACCCACGCGCGGACGGCTGCGCTGGGGGGTGCCGGCTTCGGGGTCGGTCTCTACGGCCGAGGCAGAAATGTCCACATCCGGAGGCTAGCCCCGGGCGGCCGGGCCGGCGGGGGCGGGGGTGCGCCCCGGGGGTGCCCGACTGGGGATCTTTTCCGTCAGGAACACCGGGAAAACCATCCGACAGCGTGATCTTCAACTCCTTCCGCGCGAGAACCCTCGCGTGCTAGGCTCGCCGCAAGTTGCAGTTTGGTTTCCCTTGCAGTACAGAGCCTGCGGAGCATGTGACCCGCAGGCTTTTGTAGTTTTCAGACTTCTCGCAGGTTCTGGAGCAGGGCAACCCTTTGGGCCCAAGGAGGGCTTTATGGCTACCGGAACCGTGAAGTGGTTCAACGCTGAAAAGGGCTTTGGCTTCATCGCCCAGGACGGCGGGGGCCCCGACGTCTTCGTCCACTACTCCGCGATCAACGCCTCTGGCTTCCGCTCCCTCGAGGAGAACCAGCAGGTCAACTTTGACGTCACGCAGGGCCCGAAGGGCCCGCAGGCGGAGAACGTCACCCCGGTCTGATCCTCGGATCCTTCCGGTGCGACGGCTCGACCGATCGCGGTCGACGCGCTGTACCCAAGGAGCCCTGCTCCCCCGCTGCGGCGGAGGGGCAGGGCTCCTGCCTTTCACCCACCCGTCGCTGATCGTTAACCCTCCCTTAGCGACTTCTTGTTGACCACTTTCTTTCACTTTCTGTCGTACAGTGCATTGATTTCGATCGCATAGCGTTCGGCGATCACGGACCGCCGGACTTTGAGGGTCGGCGTCAGCGTCCCGTCCGCCACTGTGAAATCTCCGTCGAGAATCCCGAAGGCCCGAATCCGGGCCGGCCGGGACACCTGCGCGTTCGCCGCCTCCACCGCCTCCGCGCACAGCGCCCGCACCGCCGGGTGCCGGGCCGGCCGCCCGCCGAGGTCCACGCCCTCGCGCACCGCCCAGGCCCCGATCTCCTCCGCGTCCAGCGTCAGCAGCGCCACCGGGTGGGGACGCCGGTCGCCGATCAGCACCGCGCGGGAGACCCACCGGGACTGCTGCACGGCGAACTCGACCGGCGACGGCGCGAGGTTCTTGCCGCCCGACGTGATGATCAGGTCCTTCTTCCGGCCGGTGATCGTGAGGTAGCCGTCCGCGTCCAGCGCGCCGAGGTCCCCGGTGTGCAGCCAGCCGTCCGTATCCAGCATCCCGGCCGTCGCGGCCGGGGCGTTGCGGTAGCCCGCGAAGACCCCCGGACCGCGGGCCAGCACCTCGCCGTCCTCCGCGATCCGCACCTCGACGCCGGGCACCGGCCTGCCCACCGTCCCGGGGCGGACCCCGCCCGGGTGGTTCAGGGTGATCACGCCGGTGGCCTCCGTCATCCCGTAGCCCTCGTACAGGGCGATGCCGCACGCGCGCAGGAAGTCCAGGGTCTGCGGGGCGATCGGGGCCGCACCGGTGATCGCCAGCTTCAGCCGCCCCCCGAAGACCGCCCGGACCCGCGCGAACACGCTCTCGTCCGCCGCCCGCCAGGCCGCGAGCAGCTCGCCCGTGGGCTCCTCGCCCCGCGCGCGCACGCCGGCGGCCTCCAGCCCGGTGCGCACCGCCGCCTCCAGCCGGGCCCGGCCGTCCGGCCCCGAGGCCTCCGCCAGCGACACCACCGTCGCGTGCACCTTCTCGAACAGGCGGGGTACGGACGGCAGGTGCGTGGGCCGCACCTCGGCCAGCTCGGCGACGACGTCCTCGATCCGCCCGCCGAAGTAGCACAGGGTGCCGCCGCGGACGAACACCGACAGCTGGATGAGCTGGGCGAGGAGGTGCGCGAGGGGCAGGTAGAGATACGTGAGGTCCCCGGGCCCGCCGCCGACGAGGTCGGCGGAGGCGTCGTCGACCGCCGTGAAGTTGCCGTGCGTCAGACAGCAGCCCTTGGGCGGGCCCGTGGTGCCGGAGGTGTAGACGACGGCGCACAGGTCGGCGGGGGTGACGGCCGCGCTCCGGGCGAGGAGTTCCGCCGCGGGCACCTCGCCATGGGGCAGCGGATCGTCCATCAGCACCACGTGCCGCAGCTCCGGCAGCTTGCCGCGGACGGCCGTCACGCGCGCCGCCAGGTCCGCGGTCCCGCACACGGCCACCGAGGCGCCCGAGTCGGCCAGCACCCAGGTCAGTTCCTCGTCGCCCGCCGTCGGGTAGACGGGCACCACGACGGCGCCGGCGGCCAGTGCGCCGAAGTGGGTACGGGACCACGCCGGACCGGTCTCGGAGAGGACGGCGACCCGGTCCCCGGGACCCACCCCGAGGGCCATCAGGCCGCGCCCGGTCTCCTGCACGGAGGCCCACAAGGCGGCGTAGGTGAGCTCCGCCCACCCTTCGCCGCGGCGGAACCGCTGGGCAGGCACGGGGCCGTGGTGCTCGGCGGCCCACTGGGCGAGAACGGCGAGCGTACGGGGGCGCTGGCGCGGCATCGGTTCCTCCCTGGTGGCTGATCCCTGCTCGGCACCGCCGGACTGCGCCGTCGCGGTTTCCCGCCGTTGCGGCGGAGGTCTCGCTGCGGGAGATCGCCTCCCGCTCCGGCGGAGGGGCGCTGCCCGAGCGTTCGAGACGGTCGCCGTCACTCTCTTCCGCCGCGACGGCGAACAGCCGCAACGGCGCAGTCCGGTGGTGCCGGACCACCCGGGCCCCGCGTAGGAGCGCACCCGCGTGCGAGCGCGCCCCGTGCCGGGGCCTTCCCGAACGTTAGGGACGTTCGCCCGCGCAGGGGATGACCGGAACGGTCGGCCCCACTGACCCCGGCGCTCAACGGAGTTACCGTCATTCGCATGACGAGTCGCACGATCACCGTGCACCACGTACGCGCCACCCTCACCGGCCCGCGGCGACTCGGCCTCGACACCGTGCCGCTCCTGCAGAGCGCCCGCATCCCCCCGCTGCTCCTCGGCGACGCGCACGCGCGCGTGTCGCCCGAGCAGTTCGCCCGCCTGGTCACCGCCGTCCGGCAGGCCACCCGCGACGAGTTCCTGGGCCTGGGGCCCGAGCCCAGCCGGCCCGGCACGTTCGCGATGATGTGCCACGCGAGCATCGGCTGCCCCGACCTCGGCACGGCCCTGCGCCGCGCCACCCGCTTCTACGGCCTCTTCCCCGGCGGCCCCGACCTCGCCGTCGAACGCACCGGATTTGACGCCGCGTTCGCCGTGCGCACCGATCTGCGGGCGCTCGCCGAGGCCCCTTTCGCCGCCGAGTGCCTGGTGCTGGTCTGGCACCGCGTGGCGAGCTGGCTGATCGGCCGCCGGATCCCCCTGCGCTGGGCGGAGTTCGCCCACCCGGCGCCGCCGTACGCGGGCGAGTACGGCCTGCTGTTCGGCTGCCCGGTCCGCTGCGGCGCGCCGCGCACCCGCGCCGGGTTCGACCCGCGCTGGCTGGCCGCGCCCGTCGTCCGGGACGAGGCCGGCCTGGCGGAGCTGCTGCGGCGCGCCCCCGCCGGGCTGCTCAGCCGCCGCGAGTACGGCACGACGGTCGCCGAGCAGGTGCGGCACGCCCTGGCGCGGGCCCTGCGGGAGGCGGCCCCGCAGCGCCGGACGGCCCGGCTGCCGGAGGTGGCGCAGCTCGCCGCGCGGCTGGCGGTCAGCCCGGCGACACTGCGGCGGCGGCTGCAGGAGGAGGGCACGTCGTACCGGCGGCTGCGCGACCAGGTGCTGCGGGAGGCGGCCGTGGCCGGGCTGGCGGAGGGCCGGGAGCCGATCGCGGAGCTCGCGGCGCGGCTGGGCTTCTCGGAGGACACGGCCTTCCACCGCGCGTTCCGCCGCTGGACGGGCACCACCCCGGGGGCGTACCGGCTCCTGGGACGTACCGGCTCCCGGGCGGGCGCGAACGGGGCCGGCAACGCCGACCGTGAACGGGGTCAGCAAAGCTGAGCTTTCCGGTCAGCTTCTTTCCTACCCGTCAGTCACTACGGTCTCCCCGACTCCCGCCGCCCCCGGGGAGTTTCGCGGAGGCGATCCGCGACGAGACATGAGTGACCCCTCACCACTGCACTGTCGGGAGAGTCGCATGCACTTGCGTAGGCACCTGCGTACGAAGGCCTGGACCGCCGTCGCCGCACTGGCCGTCTCACTGGGCTTCGCGGGCACGGCCGGCGCCGCCGGGCCCGCGCCCGCCGCCGGGCCGGGCGGCATCGTCACCTCCGCGCCGACCTCCTTCCACCCGCTGCCCGGCCAGCCCACCGGCACCAAGGCCTGGCACGTCACCTACCGCTCCACCACGGCCAAGGGCGCCCCCAATGTCGTCTCCGGGACGGTGATCGTCCCCCAGGACGGCAGAAAGGGGCCGCGCCCGCTCGTGACATACGCCGTGGGGACGATCGGGCTCGCCGACCACTGCGCCCCGTCGGCCGGCTTCCCGTACGGGACGACGGTGGAGGCGAACCTGATCCAGCAGCTCACGCTGCGCGGCTGGGCGGTGGCCGTCACCGACTACGAGGGCCTCGGGACGCCCGGCGACCACACGTACACCGTCGGCCGGGCCGCGGGCCACGCCGTCCTCGACGCGGCCCGCGCCGCCCTGCGGCTGCCGGAGGCCGGGCTTGCCGAGGGCTCGCCGGTCGGCATCATGGGCTACTCGCAGGGCGGTCAGGCCGCCGGCTGGGCCGCCGAGCTGCACGCGTCGTACGCCCCCGAGCTGAACCTCAAGGGCACGGCCGCGGGCGGCGTCCCCTCCGACCTCGTCGAGGTCGCCGAGTACAACGACGGCGGCATCGGCGGCGGCCTGGTCCTCATGGGCGCGATCGGGCAGGACGCGGCCTTCCCCGAGCTGCGCCTCGGCTCGTACCTCAACGACAAGGGCAGGCGGCACGTCGACTTCCTCAAGAAGCACTGCGTGGTCGCGGACGCCGCCGCCGGCCTGTTCAAGCGGATCTCCGACGTGACGGTCAGGAACCCGCTGCACGAGCCGGACTGGCAGCGCGTGCTGCACTCCTCCGACCTCGGCACCCGCGCCCCCGACCGGCCCGTCTACCTCTACCACGGCACCCTCGACGAGCTCATCCCCTACGCGGGCGCGCAGCGGCTGCGCTCCGCCTGGTGCACGAAGCGGGCCGCCGTGCAGTGGAAGCCGGTGCCGCTGGCCGAGCACGTCGTGGGCGTGATCGCGGAGTCCGTCCCGGCGGCGAACTGGCTCGCCGACCGGTTCGCCGGCAGGTCCGCGGCGGGCAACTGCTGACGCGCGCCGAGCGCTGGACCGGGCGGCCCCCGGTTCAGCGCTCGTACAGCCGCTCCACCTCCTCCGCGAAGTCCCGGGCGATGACCTCCCGCTTGAGCTTCATGGACGGCGTGAGGTGGCCGGCCTCCTCCGTGAAGTCAACGGGCAGGACGGCGAAGCGCCGTATCGACTCCGCCCGCGAGACCAGGGCGTTCGCGTCGTCCACCGCCGTCTGCAGCTCGGCGAGGAGCTCGCCGTCCCGCACCAGCTCCTGCGGCGGCAAGTCCTCCTTGCCGTGCATGCGGCACCAGTGGGCGACGCCGTCGGCCTCCAGGGTGAGGAGGGCGGTGATGTAGGGGCGGTCGTCGCCGACGACCATGCACTGGCCGACCAGGGGGTGCGCGCGCAGCCGGTCCTCCAGCGGCGCGGGGGCGACGTTCTTGCCGCCGGAGGTGACGAGCAGCTCCTTCTTGCGGCCGGTGATGGTGAGGTAGCCGTCCGCGTCGAGCTCGCCCAGGTCCCCGGTGGGGAACCACTCCCCCGGCGCCGCGGGCACCGCCTTCCCCAGCTCGCCGTCCCAGTACCCGGCGAAGACGTGCCCGCCGCGCAGCAGCACCTCGCCGTCCTCCGCGATCCGCACGGCGCCGCCGGGCAGCGGCCAGCCGACCGTGCCGAGGCGGGGGCGGTGCGGCGGGGTGACGGTGGCGGCGGCCGTGGTCTCGGTGAGGCCGTAGCCCTCGAACACCTCGATGCCCGCGCCCGTGCAGAAGGCCGCGAGGCGCTCGCCGAGCGGGGAGCCGCCGCTGAGCACGTGACGGACCTCGCCGCCCAGGGCGCCGCGGATCCGGCGGTAGACCAGCGGGTCGTACAGGGCGCGGGCCGCGCGCAGCGCCGGGCCGGGACCCGGTCCGGTGCCGTGCAGGCGGGCCGCCTCCGCCTCGCCCCAGCGCCGGGCGACGCGGGCGGCGCGGTCGAAGGAGGTGGCGCGGCCCAGCTTCTCGGCGGTCGCCCGGCCGGTGTTGTAGACCTTCTCCAGCACGTAGGGGATCACGAGCAGGAAGGTGGGCCGGAAGCCGGCGAGGTCCGCGAGCAGGTCCTCGGTGCGCAGGGAGGGGGCGTGGCCCACGCGGACGCGGGCGCGCATGCAGCCGACGGCGACGGTCCGGCCGAAGACGTGCGAGAGGGGCAGGAAGAGGAGCGTGGCGGCGGGCGCCTTGCTGACGGCCTTGAAGACGGGGTGCAGCAGCTCCGTGGAATTGTCGACTTCGGTGAAGAAGTTGGCGTGGGTGAGGACGCAGCCCTTGGGACGGCCGGTGGTGCCCGAGGTGTAGATGAGGGTGGCGATGTCGTCGGGGCCGCGGGTGGCGCGCGCCTCGGTGACGGCCGTGCCGGGCAGGCCGCGGCCCGCGGCCATCAGGTGGGGCACGGCGCCCGCGTCGAACTCCCACAGGTGGGCGAGGCCCGGCAGGGCGCCGCGCTCGGCCTCCACCAGCCGCGTCTGCTCCGGTCCCTCGACGACGCAGGCGGCGGCCCCGGAGTCGTGCAGGATCCAGCGGACCTGGGCGGCGGAGGAGGTGGGGTAGACGGGGACGGTGACCAGCCCGGCAGCCCAGGCGGCGAAGTCCAGGAGCGTCCACTCGTAGCGGGTGCGGGCCATGATGGCGAGCCGGTCGCCCGGCCGCAGCCCGTGGGCGATCAGGCCCTTGGCGGTGGCGAGCACTTCGGCGGCGAAGGTGGCGGCGCTGACGTCGCGCCAGGTGCCGCCGGGCTGCTTGCGGCTGAGGACGGGGTCGGCGGGGGCCTCGGCGGCGTTGTCGAAGGGCAGGTCTCCGAGGGACCCGCGGGAGACGGGCGGGGCGAGCGGCGGGAGGGACGCCTCGCGGACGACTCCCTCGACGACGGTGACGCGGGGTGGGGCGACGCTGTGCGGTACGGACACGTGCGGCTCCCTACTGGGCGGTAAATGGCGGCAATCTACGCCTCGGGAGCCGCTCCCTCCAGACCGCCGCTAGTCCTTACGGCCACCCACCGTCTGCCCGTTTTGCCGATACGTGCCCCGTTGTGCCCGTTTTAGCGTCGTGGCCATGAACACCACGCGAAGCACCCGCACCGCACTCCGTACCGCCATAGCCGCCGCCGTGCTCGCCGGCACGGTCGCCGTGCCCACCGCGGCGCTCGCCGCCGGCGGCGCCGGCACCGCCGGCACGCCGGGCACGACCTCCGGGGCGACACCCCGGCCGGACACCGGACAGGACACCGCCGAGGAAACCGCCCGGGACACCGGCAAGGACGCCAAGCAGGACGCCCGGAAGGGCGACACCGGCGGCTCACGGCGCACCGTACAGCTGAAGGACGGCAAGTACGCCGTCATCACCAAGCTCGGCGACGGCTCCTACAAGGCCGTCGTCACCGGCCCGGACGGCTTCGTCTTCGCCACGCTCACCGCCTCCGCCCCCTCCGTCACCCTCGACGGCGGCCTGAAGGTGACCCTCGACCGGAAGACCGGCCTGATCACCCAGACCACCGTCAGGAGCAGGAACGGCGAGGCGGCCCGCGACACCGCCGCCCACGGCACCGGGAGGAGCGCGGAGAAGACCGCCGATCACGACAAGACCGGCGGGGCCACCGGCACAACGCCCCCCAAGGGCGGCGTCGCCGCCGGCGAGGCGCCCCAGGAGCGCCCGGACACCGGCCCCGCCCTCGCCGGCGGCGCGCTGGCGGCGGCGGGAGTCCTCGGCGGGGCCGGGGTGCTCGCCGCGCGCCGCCGCAAGGACGTGCGGCGCTGAGCGGGCCGCCGGCCCCGCACCCGGACTCCGCCGACGTCAGGAACGGGCGGGCGCCCAGCGCCGCCCGTTCCTCAGGTTCTCCAGCCCCGTCCAGGCGAAGTTCATGAGCGTCTCCGCCGTCTGCCGCTCGCAGGAGCCGGTGCCGTCGCGCTCGTTGGACCACCCGGCGAGCGACTCGGCCGCGCCCACCAGGGCGTGGGCGAGGCCCGCGACCTCGACCTCGGGCAGCGGCTCGGTGCAGCCGCCGGCCTCGGCCGTCTCCGTGATCAGCCGGGTGACGACGTCCACGAGCCGCTGCCGCAGCGCGGCCACCTCCAGCGCGAAGGGCTCCCCGTGGGTGCGCGCCTGGCAGTGCAGCACCGCCCAGCCGTCGGGGTGCGCGGCGGTGTGCGCGAAGAACCCGCGCAGCCCGTTCCACAGCCGCCTGTCGGCCGGGGCGCCCGGGTCCACCGCCGCCTGGACGGCCGCGATGAGCGCCTCCGCCTCGCGCCGGATGCAGGCGCTGAAGAGGTCTTCCTTCGAGTGCAGGTAGAGGTAGACCAGCGGCTTGGACGCCCCGGCCAGCTCGGCTATCTCGTCCATCGACGCGGCCCGGTACCCACGGCGCGCGAAGACGGCCACGGCGGCGTCGAGCATCTGGCGCTCGCGCACCTCCCGCGGCATGCGCTTCGTCCTGCCCTTCGGCTTCCCCTGGGCCTGAAGTACGTCGGTCTGTGCAGCATTCACGACAAACATCCCTCCGCCCCCGTCACGTTACCGGCAGGTAATGTTACGGGGTGGAGGGATGCGGGGTAGGGCCGTTCGGTCCACTCCCTACGGACGGGTCAGTCAAGATCCCGCCGGACGGCCGTGGACCGGCCCCGTCGACCAGCCGCGGACGGACCCGTCAGGCCGCCACGGGCTGGGGCTGAGCGTCCACGCGGGACTCGCCGTCCTCCAGGCGGGAACCGTCGGCCGTGGCGTACGCCTCGCGGTCCAGGATCCCCTCCCGGGAGGCCACCAGGATCGGGACGACCGACTGACCGGCGACGTTCGTGGCGGTGCGCATCATGTCCACGATCGGGTCGATCGCCAGCAGCAGGCCCACGCCCGCCATCGGCAGGCCCAGCGTCGACAGCGTCAGGGTCAGCATCACCGTGGCGCCGGTCAGGCCGGCGGTGGCGGCCGAGCCGATCACCGAGACGAAGGCGATCAGGATGTAGTCCTTGACCTCCAGCGGCACGTCGAAGACCTGCGCGACGAAGATCGCGGCGATGGCCGGGTAGATCGATGCGCAGCCGTCCATCTTGGTCGTCGAGCCGAACGGCACCGCGAAGGACGCGTACTCCTTGGGCACGCCGAGCCGCTCGGTGACCTTCTGCGTCAGCGGCATCGTGCCGACCGAGGAGCGGGAGACGAAGGCCAGCTGGATGGCCGGCCAGGCGCCCTTGAAGAACTGCAGCGGGTTGACCTTGGCGACGCCGGCCAGTAGCAGCGGGTAGACGCCGAACATCACGATGGCGCAGCCCACGTAGATGTCCGCGGTGAACGTCGCGTACTTGCTCAGCAGGTTCCAGCCGTACGTGGAGATGGCCGTGCCGACCAGGCCGAGCGTGCCCAGCGGGGCGAGCTTGATGACCCACCACAGGGCCTTCTGCAGCAGCTCCAGCACGGAGTGGCTGAGGGTGAGGACCGGCTGCGCCTTCTCGCCGACCTTCAGGATCGCGACGCCCACGACCACGGCCATGAAGACGATCTGCAGGACCTTGAGCTCGGTGAAGGGCGTGACGATGTCGGTCGGGACGATCCCGGTGAGGAAGTCGATCCAGGAGCCGTGCTTCTTGGGCTCGGCGCCGTCGGCGGCGGTCAGGCCGGTGCCCGCGCCCGGGTCGGTGAGCAGGCCGATGCCGAGGCCGATGACGACCGCGATCAGCGACGTGATCATGAACCACATCAGGGTGCGGGTGGCCAGGCGGGCGGCGTTGGAGACGTTCCGCAGGTTGGTGATCGACACCAGGATCGCGAAGAACACCAGCGGCGCGATGACCAGCATCAGCAGCTGGACGAAGATGTCGCCGATCTTGCCCAGCGTGGTGGACAGCCAGGAGATGTCACCGCTCTTGGCGGCCCAGCCGAGCAGGGCGCCGAGGACGAGACCGAGCAGGATCTGGGCCCAGAACGGGACGTTGGGTATGCGCCCGCGCAGGGACGCCGCGGGGGACGGGGGTGTCGATGACAACGGAAGCTCCGGTTACAGACGGAAGAAAAAGGGCGTGAGGTGCCGGGGAAATCCGTTTGCGCAGGATCTCCGGCCGCGGTGGACATGGCGTCAGCGGCGACAACAGGCCGCGGAGACACAGCGGCAAAGATCGACGTGCAGGCGCGCCACGAGCACGGGGCCCGTGGGGAACTGGTGCGCTGCTGCTGTCTTCATGTCCAATACGTTAACACTCGGACTTTGAGTAGCCCAAAGGTCTTCTTTGGGTCCGCGGGACCCCCGCGGACCTCCGGAAACGCCCGATGCCCCGGCGTGGAGCGGAAAGCTCCACGCCGGGGCATCGGCGAAAAATCGGGCAAACGTGACGAGGGTTACACCTCGTCGGTCACGCCCCGTCCTCCTGAGCGGCGTTGGAGTTGATGCGCTCCTTCGCCCGGTCCACGCGCTCGACGATCTGCACGGACATCGCGTCGCGCTGCTTGCGCAGCAGCACCCAGCTCAGCGGCGCCGACAGGATCAGCGAGAGCAGCACCATCCACATGAGGTTCGAACTGCCCACGCCCAGCGGGATGACGTGCGCGTAGCAGAGCACGTAGACGAGGGCGAAGCAGCCGATGAGCAGGCCGAATCGCAGGGCGGTGTAACGGAGCGACGCGTACTTCTGGCTACTCACGGACGGGACCTTCTTCTCGACGACGACCGAAGGGGCACGCTTCTTCAGTCAAACCAGTACAGCACGCCCCGAAGTGGATCTCAGACCCGCATCGGCTGCGGCGATTCGCGCAGCGAGGCGTCCGGGCCCGGGTACTCGCGGATGATCTCGTAGCGGGTGTTCCGCTCCACCGGGCGGAAGCCCGCCTCGCGGATCAGCTCCAGCAGATCGTCACGGGTCAGCTTGTTGGGCGTGCCGTAGTTGTCCGCATCGTGCGTGATCTTGTACTCGACGACCGAGCCGTCCATGTCGTCCGCACCGTGCTGCAGCGCGAGCTGCGCGGTCTGCACGCCGTGCATCACCCAGAACACCTTGACGTGCGGCACGTTGTCGAACAGCAGCCGCGAGACCGCGAAGGTCTTCAGCGCCTCGGCGCCCGTCGCCATCGTGGTCCGGGCCTGCAGGCGGTTGCGGACCTTGCCGTCCTTCATGTCCACGAAGTCGTGCTGGTAGCGCAGCGGGATGAAGACGTGGAAGCCGCCGGTCTCGTCCTGCAGCTCGCGCAGCCGCAGGACGTGGTCGACGCGGTGCCGCGGCTCCTCGATGTGGCCGTAGAGCATCGTCGCCGGGCCCTTGAGGCCCTTGGAGTGCGCCAGGCGGTGGATGCGCGACCAGTCCTCCCAGTGGGTGTCGTGGTCGACGATGTGCTGGCGGACCTCCCAGTCGAAGATCTCCGCGCCGCCGCCGGTCAGCGACTCCAGACCGGCGTCGATCAGCTCGTCGAGGATCTCGTCGGCGGGCAGGCCGGAGATCTTCTCGAAGTGCTGGATCTCGGTGGCGGTGAAGGCCTTCAGCGAGACGTTCGGCAGCGCCTCCTTGAGGGCCTTCAGGGAGCGCGGGTAGTAGCGCCAGGGCAGCGTCGGGTGCAGGCCGTTGACGATGTGCAGCTCGGTGAGGTTCTCGCTCTCCATCGCCTTGGCGAGGCGCACGGCCTCCTCGATGCGCATCGTGTACGCGTCCTTCTCGCCCGGCTTGCGCTGGAACGAGCAGTACGCGCACGACGCCGTGCACACGTTCGTCATGTTCAGATGACGGTTGACGTTGAAGTGGACGACGTCGCCGTTCTTCTGCGTGCGGACGTGGTGGGCGAGCCCGCCCAGCCAGGCCAGGTCGTCGGACTCGTAGAGGGCGATGCCGTCCTCACGGGTCAGCCGCTCCCCGGCGAGGACCTTCTCCTCCAGCTCGCGCTTGAGCCCAGCGTCCATGACGTCCGCCTCTCCGATACTTCCGCTTTACGCAACTCTCCGAGCGTATCCCTACGCCTCGTCCGGCAGTTCGCCGACCCGGTTCTCCCACTTCGTGGACAGCACGATCGTGGTGCGGGTACGGCTCACGCCCTTGGTGCCGGAGAGCCGGCGGATGGTGCGCTCCAGGCCGTCCACGTCGCTGACACGGACCTTGAGCATGTACGAGTCGTCGCCCGCGATGAACCAGCAGTCCTCGATCTCGGCCAGGTCGCGCAGCCGGCGCGCCACGTCCTCGTGGTCGGCGCTGTCCGACAGCTGGAGGCCGATCAGCGCGGTGACGCCGAGGCCGAGCGACGCGGCGTTGACGGTCGCGCGGTACCCCGTGATGACGCCGGCCGCCTCCAGGCGGTTGATCCGGTCGGTGACGCTCGGCCCGGAGAGGCCCACGAGCCGGCCCAGCTCCGCGTACGAGGCCCGGCCGTTCTCCCGGAGGGCCTGGATGAGCTGCCTGTCCACCGCGTCCATAACCTGGCACCTTTCAATAATCGGCGAACTCGCCGCGTTTCATGTAGAATCTAAGGCATGCAGGGCTTCAGAGCCTGCAAATCTTCGCTCAACTCGCTAGATCAACGACGATCCTTCAGGAGTGACGTAACCGTGTACACGATCGAGATGGCCTACGCCCGCATGCGTGAGATGCAGGACCTGGCCAACCGCTCGCGTGCCCACCAGACCGCCGAGCGCCGCGCCGAGGCCAGGGCCGCCCGCAGCGTCAGCCGGGCCGCGCGCGCCAAGAAGCGCTAGTCCCCCTCCGGGGAGCGCGCACCACCCAGCTCTCCCTTCCACCGGCGGTACAGCCGGTGCGGCACACCCGCCGCATCCAGCACCCGCCCCGCGACGAAGTCCACCAGATCCTGGATGTGCGTCGCACCCGCGTAGAACGCCGGAGAGGCGGGCAGCACCACTGCGCCCGCCTCGTCGAGCGCCACCAGCTGCCGCAGCGTCTGACCGCTCAGCGGCGTCTCCCGCACGGCGACGACCAGCGGCCGCCGCTCCTTCAGCGTCACGCTCGCGACCCGCTGGAGCAGGTCCTTCGACAACCCCAGCGCCACCCCGGCCACACAGGCCGTGCTCGCCGGAACGATCAGCATCCCCTTCACCGGGTACGAGCCGGACGACGGCCCCGCGGCGAGGTCCCCGGCGGGCCAGAACCGGACGTCGTCGAGGACGGCCTCCCCGAAGTGCGGTTTCCCGTCGGCCCCCAGCGCCAGCCACTCGCGCAGGTCGTCCTGCCAGTGCGCGTCGCGGAACTTGATCCCGGTCTCGTCCAGCAGCGTCAGCCGCGACGCGCGCGACACGACGATGTCGACGCTCTCACCCGCGGCCAGCAGCGCCCGCAGCACTGCCGCCGCGTAGGGCGTCCCAGATGCGCCGGAGACCCCAACCACCCAGGGGCGGCGCTTGCCGTCGTTCATACGGCGAGCCTATCCCGGCGGCCCGAACCGGATTCGGACCGCCGGGCAGCCCGCACAACCCCGCCCGTGCGGGGAGCAACGCCTGAACAGGGCGCTTTTGACCGTCAACGGCGGAACACCCCCGCAAGGGCGGGGAGCACGGCCCAAGCCGGCCGCCGCCTGGTCCGCGCTCCGGCCCTCTGCGTGGTCGATCACACGATCGAGCTACAGCCCGAGGCCCCGCACGGACAGGTCGATCAGCGCGAAGACGAACAGGCAGATCCCGATCACGCCGTTCACCGTGAAGAAGGCCCGGTTCAGCCGCGACAGGTCATGCGGACGGACGATCGTGTGCTCGTAGACGAACGCCACCGCAACGAAGACCAGACCCGCCCAGAAGAACACCCCCGCATCCGTCATCGCCCCGTACCAGGCCAGCAGGCCCGTGGTGATCACATGGCACACGCGGGCGCCGTGCAGCGCCGCCGGGACGCCGAAGCGGGCCGGGGTCGACTTCACCCCGTGCGCGCGGTCCGCCATCACGTCCTGGCAGGCGAAGATCAGGTCGAAGCCGCCGATCCACACGCCCACCGCGAGCCCCAGGACCACCGCCTCCCAGGACCACTCCCCCGTCACCGCGAGCCACGCGCCCACCGGGCCCATCGCCTGGGCCAGGCCCAGGATCGCGTGCGGGAAGTCGGTGAATCGTTTCCCGTACGGATAGACCACCATCGGCACGACCGCGATCGGGGCCAGCGCCAGGCACAGCGGGTTCAGCAGGGCCGCCGCGCCCAGGAAGAAGAAGACCGCGATCCCGGCGCCGGTCCACGCCGAGCGCACGGACACCGCGCCGGTGACCAGCTCGCGGTTCGCGGTGCGCGGGTTCCGGGCGTCGATCTCGCGGTCGATGATGCGGTTGCAGGCCATCGCGAAGGTGCGCAGGCCCACCATCGCGACGGTGACCAGCAGCAGCCGCGTCCAGTGGACGTTGCCGTAGGTGCGGAACATCGCGGTGAGGGTGGCGATGTAGGCGAAGGGCAGCGCGAAGACCGAGTGCTCGATCATCACGAGCCTCAAAAAGGCCTTCACCTTGCCGCTCGACGGCGCCGGGCCCGGGTTGAGGACCCCTTCCGCTGCGGACGTCACAGCCCGTACTCCTTCCACCTGCGGTCGACCTTCGCCGCCGTCTCCGGATCGGACTCGACCATGTGCGGCCACCCCCCGTCGCGCGTGTAGCCCTCCTCGGGCCACTTCGCCGTCGCGTCGATGCCCGCCTTGCCGCCCCAGAACTGCTGGTACGAGGCATGGTCGAGGTGGTCGACCGGGCCCTCGACGACCGTCAGGTCGCGGGCGTAGTCCGTGTTGCCGAGGGCCCGCCAGGACACCTCGTGCAGGTCGTGCACATCGCAGTCCGCGTCCACCACGATGATCAGCTTGGTCAGCGACATCATGTGCGCGCCCCAGATCGCGTGCATGACCTTCTGCGCGTGCTTGGGGTACTTCTTGTCGATCGAGACGATCGCGCAGTTGTGGAAGCCGCCGGACTCCGGCAGGTGGTAGTCCACGATGTCCGGAATGATGATCTTCAGCAGGGGCAGGAAGAACCGCTCCGTGGCCCGGCCCAGCGGGCCGTCCTCCGTCGGCGGCCGGCCGACGACGATGGACTGCAGCAGCGGCCGCTTGCGCATCGTCACGCAGTCGATCGTCAGCGCGGGGAACGGCTCCTGCGGCGTGTAGAAGCCGGTGTGGTCGCCGAAGGGGCCCTCCGGGAGCATCTCGCCCGGCTCCAGCCAGCCCTCGACGACGACCTCGGCGTTGGCCGGGACCTGCAGCGGAACGGTCTTGCAGTCGACCATCTCGATGCGCTTGCCGGAGACGAAGCCGGCGAAGAGGTACTCGTCGATGTCGCCGGGCAGCGGCGCCGTGGAGGCGTAGGTGACGGCCGGCGGGCAGCCGAAGGCGATGGCGACCGGCAGCCGCTCGCCGCGCTTGGCGGCGACCTGGTAGTGGTTGCGGCTGTCCTTGTGGATCTGCCAGTGCATGCCGATGGTGCGCTTGTCGTGGCGCTGCAGGCGGTACAGGCCCAGGTTCCGCACGCCCGTCTCCGGGTGCTTGGTGTGGGTCAGGCCCAGGTTGAAGAAGGAGCCGCCGTCCTCGGGCCAGGTGAAGAGCGCCGGCAGCTTGTCGAGGTCGACGTCGTCCCCGGTGAGGACGACCTCCTGCACCGGAGCGTCCTTGATCTTCCGCGGGGGCACGTGCGTCATCGCGCCGAGCTTGCCGAACGCCTCGCGGATGCCGACGAAGCCCTGCGGCAGCTCGGGCTTGAGCAGACCGCCGATCTTGTCGCTGATCTCGTCGTAGGACGTCAGGCCGAGCGCCTTGAGCAGCCGGCGGTCGGTCCCGAAGACGTTCATGGCGAGCGGCATGTCCGCTCCCTTGACGTTCTCGAAGAGCAGCGCGGGGCCGCCCGCCTTGTTCACCCTGTCGGTGATCTCGCCGATTTCCAGGTACGGATCGACTTCCGCCTTGATGCGCTTGAGGTCGCCGTCGCGCTCCAGCGCCCGGAGGAACGAGCGAAGGTCGTCGTAAGCCATGCGCTCCAGTATCAAGCACGCACTACGCTGGACCGGTATCGGGGCCGCCGAGCGGCCCGTACCGCCGTCCCCGGGGAGCCGTCCGACATGCTCAGGTATCTGCCGTTCCTGCTGATCCTGGCGCTGTGGATCTACGCCTTCGTGGACTGTCTGAACACCCCGGAGAAAGAGGTCCGCGGGCTGCCGAAGATCGCCTGGGTGATCGTCATCCTGCTCTTCGGCGAGGTGCTGATCGGGCCGGTCGCCTGGCTGATCGCGGGGCGTCCGCGTGCCGCGGCGGGGTCGCGCGGCCAGAGGCGGGGCGGCGAGCGGCAGTGGGTCGCGCCCGACGACAACCCCGAGTTCCTGAAGTCCCTCCGGCGCGACCAGGGCGACCCGCCGCCCGCGGCCTGATCCCGCCCCGGGATCCGGCCCCGGATCCGCCCCCGCGGGCGCGCCCTGACGGCCGGTCGGAGGATTCGCCCGTCCGGACGTCACCCGGTGTCACGGCAGTCACCCGCCGTACGGCGTAGCCGCCCATCGCCCGATCGGGTAATAAGAAAACCCGATCCCGGCCGCCGTTCGCCGCCACAGAGATCAACTCGTCCCTCTTCACAGCCATTTGGCACCCCGTTCACGCACCCCCTCCTGCCTTTGACACACCCGTGCCGGGAGAGTCCGACAGGCCACACTGAGGCCTCACGCGACTCCAGGGAGAGGGGCACACGCCATGCCCGACATGACCCGACGCAGACTCATCGGCTCCGCCGCGGGCGCCGTGGGCGGCGCCGCGGCACTGTCGCTGCTGCCGCCGAGCGTGCGGCGGGCGGTCGCCGCCGGACCGGCCCGGCGCGGCTCGTTGCGCGACATCGAGCACGTGGTCCTGCTCATGCAGGAGAACCGGTCCTTCGACCACTACTTCGGCACCCTCAAGGGCGTACGGGGATTCGCCGACCCCGACGCGATCAAGCTGCCGGGCGGCCGCGACGTCTTCCACCAGCCGGACGAGAAGAACCCGGCCGGCTACCTGCTGCCGTTCCGGCTCGACACGCAGAAGACGAGCGCGCAGGCCATCCCGTCCACCAGCCACGCCTGGGCCGTCCAGCACGAGGCGTGGAACGGCGGGAGGATGGACCGCTGGATGCCGGCGCACCGCAAGGCGGACGGGGCGAACGGGCCGTACGTGATGGGCTACCACACGCGCGAGGACATCCCCTTCCAGTTCGCGCTCGCGGAGACCTTCACCCTCTGCGACAACTACTTCTGCTCGGTCCTCGGCCCCACGTGGCCCAACCGGCTCTACTGGATGACGGGCACCATCGACCCCGGGGCCACCCGCGGCGGCCCGGTCATCGACAACACCGCCGCCTCCCCCTACCGCTGGACCACCTACGCCGAGCGGCTGCAGGCGGCGGGCGTCAGCTGGCGCGTCTACCAGGAGGAGGACAACTACGGCTGCAACCTCCTGGAGCAGTTCGCCCAGTTCAAGGACGCCAAGCCGGGCGATCCGCTGTACGAGCGGGGGATGCGCCGGCTGCCCGCGGGCACCTTCGAGGACGACGCCCGCAACGGCCGGCTGCCGGCCGTCTCCTGGATCATCCCGACGGCCGCGCAGTCCGAGCACCCGCGCTACCTGCCGGCGGCCGGCGCGGACTACGTGGCGAAGAAGATCGAGGCCATCGCCGACAACCCCGAGGTGTGGGCGAAGACGGCGTTCATCCTGAACTACGACGAGAACGACGGGCTCTTCGACCACGTGCCGCCGCCGGTCCCCCCGGCGGGCACGGCGGACGAGTTCGTGGGGAAGCTGCCGATCGGCGGCGGCTTCCGGGTGCCGTGCCTGATCGTCTCGCCGTGGACGGTGGGCGGCTGGGCCGCGGGCGACCCCTTCGACCACACCTCGGTGCTGCGCTTCCTGGAGGTGTGGACGGGGGTGCGGGAGCCGAACATCAGCGCCTGGCGCCGCCGCACCTTCGGCGACCTGACCTCGGCCTTCGGCTTCACCGACAAGGCCCCGCGGCCGCCGCGGCTGCCCGCGGACACCAAGGAGCAGCTCGACGAGGCCCGCTGGAAGGTCGCCCACCTGCCCAAGCCCACGCTGCCGGGCGCCCGCCAGCTGCCGCCCGAGCAGGAGAAGGGCAGCCGGCCCAGGCGCTGACGGCCCCGCGGGGACCGGGCGGCGGGGACCGGGCGGCTCGTGACGTCAGCCGGTGGCGCCGCCCGGCGGCTCGCCCGGGTCGCCGGTGCCGCGCAGCTCGTACTCCGCGCGCAGCTTCCGCCACCGTTCGAGGGTCCACCCCGACCAGTCGGCGGGCCGGCCCGCCAGGGCCTCCAGCAGGTACTCGAAGTGGTGGTGCCAGCCCGCCAGGCAGTCCAGGCGGACGTTGTCGGGGCCGGTGAACTCGTTGGTGAAGTGCAGCAGGGTGCCGCCGACGCTGGCGGGGGCGTCCTCCAGCTCGAAGCGGATCCGGCCGTGGATGTCGACGGTGTACTCGGCCAGCTGCTGCGGCTGCCAGGCGGTGACGCGGCCGGGGGCGACCGTGGCCTTCCCGGCCGCGTCGGTGTTCTGCCAGCGCAGGGTGATGGCTCCGCCCTCGCGCTGCTCGAAGGGTTCGGCCGCGGCCAGCCAGGTCGGCAGGCCCTCGGGGGTGGCGATGGCCAGCCACACCTCGGCCCTGGGGAAGGGGAGCGACAGCTCGTAGCGCAGCAGGTGGCTGTCCTCGCCCCGGGGCTCGGACTTGCCGTAGAGGGAGGGGATCTCCATGGGTCCAGCTCTACCACCGCGGCCCGCCTCCCGCGCTCCGGGGAGGGCGGGAAACGGGCCGTACGGGGGGCTGCTGTGCGGGGTGCGGGTGACCGCTCAGACGCCGGCGTAGGAGTGCTTGCCGGTGACGAAGATGTTCACGCCGTAGTAGTTGAAGATGTAGCAGCCGAACGCGGCGAGCGCGATGTAGGCGGCCTTGCGGCCCTTCCAGCCGGCGGTCGCGCGGGCGTGCAGGAAGCAGGCGTAGGCGACCCAGGTGATGAAGGACCAGACCTCCTTGGGGTCCCAGCCCCAGTAGCGGCCCCAGGCGGCCTCGGCCCAGATGGCGCCCGCGACGATCGTGAAGGTCCACAGCGGGAAGACCGTGGCGTTGATGCGGTAGCCCAGCTTGTCGAGGGTGGCGGCGGAGGGCAGGCGCGACATGGGGTTGTCGGTGCGCAGCGCGAGCTTGGCCTTGAAGCGGGCGTACTTGCGGTCCTGCGGCAGCTCGTTCAGGTAGCGGCGCAGGCCGGCGCCGGTGCGGCCCTCGACCAGGCGGGCCTCGTAGCCGTCGCGGAAGAGGTAGAGCAGGGTGGAGCAGGCGCCGACCCAGAACGCGGCGCCGCACAGGATGGCGGTGGAGACGTGGATCCACAGCCAGTACGAGTGCAGGGCCGGGACGAGCTGGTCGCTCTCGGTGTAGAGCACGGAGACGGCGAGGCCGAGGTCCAGGAGGATCGTGGTGGTCAGCGGCAGGCCGAGCCAGCGCACGTTCTTCTTGAAGGCCAGCAGGCCGAGGTAGACGCCGACGACCGTCATGCCGAAGGTCGTGGAGAACTCGTACATGTTGCCCCAGGGCGCCCGCTCCACGGACAGCGCCCGGGTGAGCACCGAGCCCGCGTGCAGCAGGAAGGACAGCACGGTCAGCGAGATGGCGATGCGGCCGTAGACGTCGCCCTTCTCGCTGGTGCCGGCGGCGCCCGGGCCGTCGGGCACGTCACGGGTGCCGGCGGCGGAGCGGGTGACGACCTTGGGGCGCTCCAGGACGGCGGTGCCGCCGGCCTGTGCGCTCGCGGCGCCCGCGGTGCCCGCGGCGGCGGCCGCCTCGGTGGTGATCGCGGCGGCGGTGCGGCCCACGGCGCTGCGGCTGCCGAACACCCACTCGGCGATGTGGGCGAGGAAGGCCAGGGTGTAGACGGCCATGGCCGAATAGATCAGCACGTTGCTGATGTTCGCCAGGTTCTCGTTGGCTGCGGCAGCGATGGGGATCACGCGCGCGCTCCTTCGGATGCTGCGGAGGAATCCGCGGACTCGGCGGACTCCGCGGGGTCGGGGGCGTCCGTGGCGGTCACGGGCGGGGCGTCGGCCTGCAGGCCGGCGGCGAGGTCGGCGAGCTCCTCGGGGAGTTTCGCGGACTCGCTGCGGCCGAGGCCGGCCACCTCGACGACGGTGTGCCCGTCGGCGCCGCGGACGGCCCGCACCCACACGCGGCGGCGCTGGATGAACAGGGAGCCCGCCACGCCGACGAGGGCGGCGACCGCTCCGACGAGGGCGGTGACGTTGCCGGGCTGCTGGGAGACCTGGAAGGTGGCCCAGGGCTTGATGCCGTCGAACTTCAGGGTGCCGCCGTCGGGCAGCGTCATGGTGTCGCCGACCTTGAGGGCCTGCGCGAAGGGCTTGCCGTTCTTGGTCTTGAACTGCTGCATCTTGGACACGTCGAGCTGGTAGATGTTCTGCGGCGTGCCGGCGTCGGTGCCGAGGCTGCCGTGGTAGGCCGTGAGGACGAGGCGCGGGTTGTCCAGGTCGGGGAACTGGGACAGCATCGAGCCGGTCGTCAGGTCCATGGTGGGCACGAAGTTGCCCTTGAAGCCGATCTGGTCCTTCTTGCCGTCCTTGGTGCGGTAGTCGCCCACCTTCAGGACGGTCGACTCGGTGATGTTGTTGTCGATGGGCAGCGAGGGGATCCCGCCGCGGAAGGAGATGTCGCCCTGCCCGTCGCGGACGGTGACGACCGGGGCGTAGCCGTGGCCGATCAGGTAGACCTTGGAGCCGGACGTCTGCAGCGGCTCGTTGACCTTGATCGTCGCCTTGCGCCCGGGGCCGTCGGCGCCCTCGTGGTAGGTGACGTGGGCCTCGTAGGTCCGCGGGGTGCCGCGCTGCGGGCCGGTGCGCTCGTAGCTGGCCTCGAAGCTGTCGAGGTAGAAGCTGAAGGGCTTGAGGTCGTCGGCCTCGAAGAGCGAGCCGGACTTGAAGTCGTCGTACTGGACGAGCGTGTTGGCGAAGCCGTCGCCCTCGACGATCAGCTTCTGCCCCTCGGACTTCCACAGCTGCCCGGAGGCGAAGGCCACGAGCATCACGATCAGCGCGATGTGGAAGACGAGGTTGCCGGCCTCGCGCAGGTAGCCCTTCTCGGAGGACACCGCGTCGCCCGCCGCCTCCGTGCGGAAGCGCCGCTTCTTCAGCAGCTTGCGGGCCGCGGCCAGGACCTCCTCGGGCTCGGCGTCCGTGCGCCACGTGGTGTGGGCGGGCAGCCGCTTGAGGTGGCGCGGTGCGGCCGGCGGGCGGCCGCGCAGCTGGCCGACGAACTGCCAGGTGCGCGGGATGATGCAGCCGACCAGGGACGTGAACAGCAGGATGTAGATCGCGGAGAACCACACCGAGCTGTAGACGTGGAAGAGGCCGAGCTTGTCGTAGAGCGGCCCGAGCGTCTCGTGGCTCGTGCGCCACGCCTCGGCCTTGACGGCGTCCACGCTGGTCTGCGGGACGAGGGAGCCGGGGACGGTGGCCAGGGAGAGCAGGAAGAGCAGGATCAGGGCGACCCGCATGGAGGTCAGCTGGCGCCAGAACCAGCGGGCCCAGCCGATCGCCTCGCGGGCCGACCAGGCCGCTCCCCCAAGCGCGCCGGGCTTGCGGACGCCGCCGAAGGAGCCGGGCACGGCCTGGCCGGCGTCGGCGTCCTCGCGGGGTGCCGTCGACATCGCGGAACCCGCGGACTTCACCCCCGCGGCGTCGGCCTCGGTCTCGGTCTCGGCCGCGCTCGCGGCCTCGGCCGCGCGCTCGTCCGCGGCCGTGGCCGAGGCGGCCCGGGCGGCCGGGATGTCCGTGGCGGCGCCGGAGCCGGGGGGGCGGCCGTCGGTGCCGGCGGAGCCGTTCGTGTTGCCCATCTGATCAGACCTCGGGGACGAAGGAGTTGGACCACGTCTGCAGTTCGCGGATGAGGCTGTCCCACACCCCCGTGACGAGGAGCACGCCGACCGCGACCAGCATCAGCCCGCCGGCGCGCATGACCCATGCATAGTGCCGCTTGACCCAGCCGAACGCGCCGAGCGCGCGCCGGAAGGCCACCGCGGTCAGGATGAACGGCAGGCCGAGGCCGAGGCAGTAGGCCACGGTCAGCAGCGCCCCGCGGCCGGCGCTGGCCTGGGTCGAGGAGAGGGAGAGGACGGAGGCGAGCGTCGGGCCGATGCACGGCGCCCAGCCGAGCCCGAAGAGCGCGCCCAGCAGCGGCGCCCCCACCAGGCCCATCGTGGGCCGGGTGTGGAAGCGGAATTCGCGCTGCCCGAACCTGCTGAACAGCCCCATGAAGGCGAGGCCCATCGCGATGGTGAGGACCCCCATCACCTTGGTGATCGTCTCCTGGTGCACCAGCAGGGCCCGGCCGACCCAGCCGAAGAGGGTGCCCATGGAGACGAAGACGAAGGTGAAGCCGAGCACGAACAGGGTGGCCCCGGCGATCATCCGTCCCTTGCGGGCCTCGGCCAGGTCCGCTCCGCCGACCCCCGTCACGTACGACAGGTAGCCCGGGACGAGCGGCAGCACGCAGGGCGAGAAGAACGAGACCAGCCCGCCGAACAGGGCGACGGGCAGGGCCAGCAGCAGCGCCCCGGAGAGCACCGTCTGGTTCATCTCGCCGACGGCGAGCGTGACGGCGGCGGAGGTGGCGGGGGTCACCGGGTCACTTCTCCGCGACCAGCGGGTCGAGCGTCTTGCGCAGCTCGTCCTCGGTCAGCGCCTTGATCGCGCGTGCGGCGATCTTGCCGTCGCGGTCGATGAAGACGGTGGAGGGGATGGACTGCGGGTTGAGGCTGCCGGCGGGGAAGCGCAGCAGCAGCTTGCCGGCGGAGTCGTAGAGGCTCGGGTACGGGACCTCGAACTCCTTCTCGAACTTGATCGCCGGTGCGGGGTCGGAGTCGCGGGTGTTGAGCCCGACGAACTGCACGCCCTTGTCCTTGTAGTCGTTGGCGACGTTGACGAGGTTCTTGGCCTCGGCCCGGCACGGGGCGCACCACGATCCCCAGACGTTGAGGACGACGATCTTGCCCTTGTAGTCCTCGGCGATGTCGAGGGCCTTGCCGTCCAGCGTCTTGCCGGAGAGGTCGGGCGCGTCCTGCCGCCCGCTCTTGTCGCTGACGACGCTGACGCCGCCCGTGCCCTGCACGAACTGGGTCTGGCCGCCGCTCTTGGGGTTGTCACCCGAACCGCACGCGGTCAGGGACAGGGCCGCGGCGGCGGCGAGGATGGCCGGCATGGTGATACGCCGGCGTGGTCCGGGGCGTCGAAAGGCGCGGCAGGCACTCATGTGAAAAGTTTCGCATGGTCCGTTTAGGGATCTTCCGCGCCCCCCTGCAGGCCCTTCGTACGGGTTCGGGCGGCCGTCCGGGAGCGGCTCCGGCCGCCCGCGGCTTCAGCCGGCCGCCCGGGCGTGCCACTTCTCGCCGACCTCGAGCCGGCGCAGCCCGCGCAGCACGGCCGGATCCTGGGCGTCCAGCCAGTCGACGAACTGCCGGAAGGAGACCAGGCGCACGTCCTTGTGACGATCGTCGGCGATGCGTTTGAGAGCTTCCTCCACCGCATCCATATAAATGCCGCCGTTCCACTCCTCGAAGTGGTTGCCGACGAAGAACGGCGCGCGATTCGTCTCGTACGCCCGCTCGAATCCGGCGAGATAGGCGTCGGTGGCCTGCTGCCGCCAGTGCGGGTAATGCACCGAGGGGCCTCGAGTGGTGTTCTTGGATTGATTGGCGAGGATGTTGTAGTCCATCGACAGGACTTCGAACGAATGCCCGGGAAAGGGAATCTGCTGCAGCGGGAGATCCCACAGACCGTGTTTCTTCGACGGCCACACCTGCGTCCCGCCCGGGGAACTCGCGTCATAACGCCAGCCCAGTTTCGCAGCCGTCGGCAGCAGATTCTCCTGCCCCAGCAGACACGGCGTCCGGGCGCCCACGAGCTCCTTGCGGTAATCGAACGGCAGCGGGTCCAGATCGGTGAACCCCGTGTTCGTCCGCCACTCCGTGACGAACGAGACCGCCTGCTCGATCTCCGACTCCCAGTCGTCCCCGTCCCACTTCCCGACCGACCCCTCGCCCGAGCAGAAGTGGCCGTTGAAGTGCGTGCCGACCTCGTGCCCCTCCAGCCACGCCTCCCGCAGGTTCGTGAGCGTCGCCCGGATGTGCTCGTCCGTGAGGTAGCCGATGTCGGAGGCGCCGACCGGGTTGTTGGGCGGCTTGTACAGCCGCTTCTTCGACTCCGGCAGCAGGTACACCCCGGAGAGGAAGAACGTCATCCGCGCCCCGTGATCCTGCGCCAGCTTCCGGAACCGCGGGAAGAGACCGTTGCCGACCTCCCCCGCCCCGTCCCACGAGAAGATCACGAACTGCGGCGGCTTCTGCCCCGGCTCCAGCCGCTCCGGCTCCGGCGGCTGATACGGCTGCGGCCCGGCGTCGGCCGTCGAGCCGTCGCCGATCGGCTTCGCCTTCGCCCGCTCGACCGCCTTCGCCGCCTGATCGTGCCGCTCGGGAACCGATCCCTCCGAGCAGCCGGCGACGCCGCCCAGCGCCGCGGCCGCTCCCATTCCCCATCCGAGGAGACCTCGTCGGCTGATGTCGCCCATGTCGACTCCGTCCGTACTCGCCGTGCCCCACGCCGTATGTCGTCCATATAAAACGACATTGCGTGAGAGGGCGCGTCGAGTACGACGGTTGCGCAGTTTCCCCCCTCTTCAGGGAGTTGCCCCGCATTTACGCAGTCGCCACGGCCCGATGGAGTAACCGCGGCCCCCGAACGGCCCTCAGGCGCCGAACGCCTTGGCCCCGCCCTTCACCGGCTTGGCGCCCGCGAGAAGGTGCGCCGGCACCAGATCCCGGGCCGGTTCGCTGTAGCCGACCGAAACGATTTTGTCCCCCCTATAGGTGAACGTCGTCAGACTCGCCAGCGTGCACTCGCGCTTTCGCGGGTCGTGCCACAGCCGCCGCCGCTCCACGAAACTGCGCACGATCCAGATCGGCAGCTGATGGCTCACGCACACCGCCTCGTGACCCCGCGCCGCATCCCGCGCCGCATCCAGCGCACGCATCATCCGCACGACCTGCTCCACGTAGGGCTCGCCCCACGACGGACGGAAAGGATTCGTCAGGTACTTCCAGTTGGCCGGCTTCTTCAGCGCGCCGTCGCCCACGCCGAACGTCTTGCCCTCGAAGACGTTCGCCGCCTCGATCAGCCGCTCGTCCGTCGCCAGGTCCAGACCGTGCGTCTTGGCGATCGGCGTCGCCGTCTCCTGCGCACGCTCCAGCGGCGAAGCCACCACATGGGTGACGTCCCGCCCCGCCAGGTGCTCGGCCACCCGGTCCGCCATCCGGCGGCCCAGGTCCGACAGGTGATAGCCCGCCCGGCGCCCGTAGAGCACGCCCTCCGGGTTGTGGACCTCGCCGTGGCGCATCAGGTGCACCACGGTGATCTCGTCCTGCTTCTTCTCCGCGTCCTTCGCCGAGCTCACTTGGCCCCCTCCTCGGTTGCCCCGGCCGCGGCCCGCGCCGCAGCCGGCAGCGCCGCAGCGATCCGCTCGATCGCCGCCGCGTCGTGCGCCGTCGACACGAACCACGACTCGAACGCCGACGGCGGCAGGTACACGCCCTGCGACAGCATCGAATGGAAGAAGGCGTTGAAACGGAACGCCTCCTGCGCCTTCGCGTCGTCGTAGTTCCGCACCTCACGCCCCGTGAAGAACACCGAGAACATGTTGCTCGCCGTCTGCAGGCGGTGCGCCACACCCTCCTTGGTCAGCGCCTCGCCCACCAGACCGCTGATCTCCGCGGACACCGCGTCGACCTTCTCGTACGCCGCGTCGTCCAGCAGCCGCAGCTGCGCCAGGCCCGCCGCCGTCGCCACCGGGTTGCCCGAGAGCGTGCCCGCCTGGTACACCGGGCCCGCCGGAGCCAGGTGCGCCATCACATCGGCCCGGCCGCCGAACGCCGCCGCCGGGAAACCGCCGCCCATGACCTTGCCGAACGTCATCAGGTCCGGCTTCACGCCGTCGACGCCGTACCAGCCCGCCCTGCTCGTGCGGAAGCCCGTCATCACCTCGTCGGAGATGAACAGCGCGCCGTTCTTCGCGCACGCGTCCTTCAGCCCCTGGTTGAAGCCCGGCAGCGGCGGCACCACGCCCATGTTGCCCGGCGACGCCTCCGTGATCACACAGGCGATCTCCCCGGGGAACGCGTGGAACGCCTCGTGCACCGCCTCCAGGTCGTTGTACGGCAGCACGATCGTGTCCCCGGCCTGCGCGCCCGTGACTCCCGGCGTGTCCGGCAGCCCGAACGTCGCCACGCCCGAGCCCGCCGCCGCCAGCAGCGCGTCCACATGGCCGTGGTAGCAGCCCGCGAACTTGATCACCTTGGCCCGGCCGGTGAAACCGCGCGCCAGCCGGATCGCCGACATCGTCGCCTCGGTCCCCGACGACACCAGACGCACCTGCTCCACGGGCTCGATGCGCGCGACGATCTCCTCGGCGAGCGCGACCTCCCCCTCACCCGGCGTACCGAACGACGTACCTCGGGCCACCGCCTCCTGGACGGCCGCGATCACCTCGGGATGCGCGTGCCCGAGGATCATCGGACCCCACGAACACACGAGGTCGACGTACTCCCGGCCATCGGCGTCGGTGAGGTACGGACCGGTACCGGACACCATGAACCGGGGCGTACCACCCACGGCACGGAACGCCCGGACCGGGGAGTTCACGCCGCCGGGCGTCACGACAGCGGCACGGTCGAAGAGTGTCTGCGAGACTGGCGCATGCATGGGGTATGGGTAGCTCACGCTAGCCATGGTCTCAGAGCCTCGCGACGAGTCCGATCCGGGCGTTTCACATGCCCTTCACGGGGGAGGTCTCTGAGACGATGATCGGGTTGCGCGGCGGGGGCAGTGCTGCGTAGGAAAAAGCGGTCAGGTGGAGATATGCAGCGCGGTGGCGGAGTGGGTGAGGGCACCGGAGACCTGGGCCCCGAGCGCGCCCGGCAGTCCCGCAGGGGGCGCCACAGGGGCCGGCGCGACCGGCGCGAAGAAGACCTCGCGGGCAGCACGGACGGCCTCGCGAGCGGTACGGACGGCCTCGCGAGCAGCAAGGCAGGCACAGGAAGCAGGAGTGGCCGCGTGGGGGTGACCTACAAGTACTTCGGGGCACCCAACAGCGCGGCCGCAGCCAACGTCCCCATCTCCATGCGCCCCGAGGAGCTCGGCGGCGACGAGCTCGGCATGGGCGGCATGTTCACCCGCATCAAGCCCGAAACCGTGGCCGCCATGGTGCTCACCGGCATCGAAGGCATACCCCTGCACAAAGTCCCCCCGCTCGAGCTGGTCGTCCTCCACCCCGACTACGCCGTCGTGAAACTCCCCATGACCGTCGTCGACCCGCTGCGCGGCGTCGGCGAGGAATCCGTCGGCGCCGCCGCCTTCATCTGGTCCACCGTCCCCGACCGCGGCGGCCCCCGCGACGCCTTCGGCGTCTACCAGCTCCTGCGCGAGTGGCAGGACTTCTCGCACCGCCTCCACGAGAACGGCCACCAGCCCTACTGCCTCGTCTGGCCGTAACCCCTCGCCCGGCCCGCGGACCGGCTTTGAGCGAACCCGCCGCACCGGCCACCGGACCCCGCTCCAGGGCACTCAGCCCGGTGCCAGCACCGCCGTGTCCAGCGTGCCCTCGACGACCTGCCGGGCGAGCTCCGACAGCCGCAGGTGACGCGGACGGGCATAGCCCCGCATCCTCTCGAACGCCTCGTCCAGGCCGATCTGGCAGCGCTCGGCCAGCACCCCCTTGGCCTGCTCGATGACGACCCGGCTGTTCAGCGCGGCCTGCAACTGTGCCTTGTCGACATTGCCCTGCTCGATGGTGCGCTGCTGCAGGATGGCGATCGTCGCCACGTCCGCCAGCGCCTGCGCCAGCCGGACGTCGGGCTCGGCAATGCCGCCGGGCCGGGAGTGGAAGAGGTTCAGCGCGCCGATGACCTGATGGCGCAGCCGCATGGGAATGGCGTGCGTGACGCGGAACCCCACCCCGCGGGCATGCTCCGCGAACGCGCCGAAGGACGCCGCGGCCTGCGGGGACTCCAGATCGATGTCCAGCTGCGGCAGCCCCGTGCGATAGCACTCCACACAAGGGCCCTGCTCGTGCTGGAGGGCGAACAGCTCCAGCAGCCGCGTGTGCTCGTCCGAGGCCGCGATGACCTGCAGCTCGCCGTACGGGTTGACGATCATCACGCCCACGGCGTCGATGTCGAGCAGCTCGACACAACGAGCGGTCAGCCGGTGCAGGAAATCGATCAGATCGAAGTCGTCGATCAGCGAATCGACGGCCTCGACCAGGATCTCCAGCATGCGTTGCTGGCTAGCCACGGCCATCATCCCCTTTGCTCGCGGACGGGCCGGGCCCGTCTCCATCGTGTCGGAAGTGCAGACGACGCGTCACCACGTCCTCCGCCACCTGCAGCAGCGGACGCTCGAAGCGGTACGCGTGGGCGCGCAACAGCACCAGCGCCTGCGCCACCGTGACCCCTGCCTGGACGCTGATCATCCCGCTGGCCTGGTGCACCACGGCGCGGTGCAGATGGGCGAGGGGCTCCGCGTCGGAGAACCGCGCCGCCCGGTCGCCCCCGACCAGCACCGCCGCGGTCACCGCGGCGGCCAGAAGGAGGGCGTCATCCATCGCCGCCTCCGAGAGCGGGCCCGCGGTCGCCCTCTGCGCGGTCAGCGCCCCCACGCACACACCACCGATCCGCAGCGGGAAGCAGAAGAGGGCGCCCACGCCCAGCGCCGCCAGCACCGGCAGCAGCACCGGCCACCGGTCGGGCCGGACCTGCGCCAGATCCGGCTCGATGACCAGGGCGCCCGAGCCGACGGCATCCACCCCCGGCCCCTCGCCGAGCGTGTACTGCTCGTCGTCGAGGCGCTCGCTGGTGCCCGGGGAGCACCACACCAGCTCACTGAGGGATCCGCCCGTGGCCAAGGAGACGGCGACCCCGTCCACGCCCAGAACGCGTGCGCACTCCCCCGGGTCCCCGCCGATCAGCCCCGGGCCGGGCCCCGCGGAGAGCTCTCGGAGCACCCGGGCCATACCCGCGCCGGCGACCACCGATGTCACCCGCTTCCCAGGACGACCCGTAACGCGCCACCCGGAACGAACGGCCCGCAAGGTTCACGTTACGCCCTGGCACCCCGGTGGCGGCGGCCTCCGAGGGCGTCGAGATCGGCCAGATCCGCAAGGGAAGCAACCGGACGGAAGACCTCCAGCAATCCCGCCACCCGCAGAAGCTTCAGCGACCACGGCCGGATGCACAGCACATCGAAGCTGCCCCCGGCCCCGAGCACCCTCGTCCTGCCCCGGCTGAGCAACCCCAGCAGGGTGCAGTCGAAGAACGTCACCTCGATCAGATCGACCACCACGGCCGGCTGCTCCTGGACCATCAGCCGGGCCAGCAGCTCCTCCACCTCCGGAACCGCCGCAAGGTCGATCTCTCCGGCAAGCTCCAGCACGCTCCACCGGCCCACTGCCCGGATACGGGCCGTGCCCTGCCACTCCGCCACGACTGCTCCCCCAGCTCGGGCTGCATGGGACAGTGCACGAAGCCGGCCCGTGCACCGTCGCCACCAAGGTCCGGGGCAGCTCCTACGAGGCTATGGCCAGATGATTGCGGAACAGGGCACGGGCGGAATGCAACGCTCGAACGAATGAAACTTCCCGGAACAGCCTCGCGAAACCCGCCGCCCATGCCCTCCGCCCGGGCCCGCCACCGCCCACACCCCATACTTTCCGCCGTTCCCCGAAGCCTCCTCCGCCCGCCTTCCGGAGGCCCCGCCCCACGCCCTAGGGTGAAGCCCGTGGCCCCGGCCCCTGGTCACCGTCTCCCGCCGACGCACCGGACACGCCTCCCGCCCAGCCGGTGCCTCCGCGGTCGAGAGCGAGCCGGCCGGAGGCCACTGCCGGGGGAGGGCAGGGCCTCCGGCCCGCTCTGCAGCCCCACCCCGGACCCGTAGCCTGCGAACATGCTCATCGCCCGCTCCACCGGACTCTTCCTCCTCGCCGCACTCCTGGAGATCGGCGGCGCCTGGCTCATCTGGCAGGGCGTGCGCGGCAGCCATTCCGGAGAGGGGCGCGGCTGGGCCTGGATCGGCGCCGGCATCATCGCCCTCGGCGCCTACGGCTTCGTCGCCACCCTCCAGCCCGACGCCCACTTCGGCCGCATCCTCGCCGCCTACGGCGGAGTCTTCGTCGCCGGCTCCCTCGCCTGGGGCATGGCCGCCGACGGCTACCGGCCCGATCGCTACGACGTCCTCGGCGCGCTCGTCTGCCTCGTCGGCGTGGCGATCATCATGTACGCGCCCCGCAACCGCTGAATATCCTGCCCGGGGACCACCCACGCCACATCGGCCGCGCCGCGCCCCAGGAGGCATCACCATGAGCACCCGCACCGCCGTCATCACCGGCGCCAGCAGCGGCATCGGCGCCGCCACCGCCCGCCGCCTCACCGCCGAGGGCTACCGCGTCGTCCTCACCGCCCGCCGCGCCGACCGCATCACCGCCCTCGCCGAGGAGCTCCCCGGCGCCCGCGCCCACGCCCTCGACGTCACCGACCGCGCCGCCGTCGACGCCTTCGCCGCGACCCTCGACCGCGTCGACGTCCTCATCAACAACGCCGGCGGCGCCCACGGAGCCGACCCCGTCGCCACCGCCGACCCCGCCGACTGGCGCACCATGTACGAGGTCAACGTCCTCGGCGTGCTCCACATGACCCAGGCCCTGCTCCCCGCCCTCACCGCGAGCGGCGACGGAACGGTCCTGATCCTCTCCTCCACCGCCGCCCTCGGCACCTACGAAGGCGGCAGCGGCTACGCCGCCGCCAAGCACGGCGCCCACGCCGTCGCCGAAACCCTCCGCCTGGAGCTGTGCGGGCAGCCCGTCCGCGTCATCGAGATCGCCCCCGGCATGGTGCGCACCGACGAATTCGCCCTCACCCGCTTCCGCGGCGACCGCGCCAAGGCCGACGCCGTCTACGCGGGCGTCGCCGAGCCCCTCACCGCCGAGGACGTCGCCGACACCATCGGCTGGGCCGTCACCCGGCCGCCGCACGTGAACGTCGACCTGCTCGTCGTCCGCCCCCGCGCCCAGGCCTCGAACTACAAGGTCCACCGCCAGGCCTGACCCCGGCCGGGACCGAAGCGGAAACGATCATTCCCGGGCTACCGTCGTACCGAAGCCCGCCCCGGCCGGGCGGCCCGCACCGAACAGGGGAACCCATGCGCGTCATCGCCTTCGACCACCTCGTCCTCAACGTCTCCGACGCGGAGCGGTCCCTCGCCTTCTACACCGGCCCGCTCGGCCTCGACCCCGTCCGCGTGGACGAGTGGCGCGCGGGCCGGGCCCCGTTCCCGTCGGTGCGCGTCTCCCCCACCACGATCATCGACCTGGTGGAGCGCGACCGCGGCGACACGGCCGCCTCCAACGTCGACCACATCTGCCTCGTCGTCGAGCCCCTGGACTGGCAGACCGTCATCGACGCCGGCACCTTCACCGTCGTCGACGGCCCCGGCAAGCGCTACGGCGCCCGCGGCGACGCGGAGTCGGTCTACGTCCTCGACCCGGACGGCAACACGGTCGAACTGCGCTGGTACCCGCAGGACGTGCAGCAGTAGGGCGCACACGCTCGTCGAGCGCTCGCCAGTTCGAGTGACGCCCTGCCGTTCCGCCCGACGGCCCGGCAGCGGCGTCGCACGATCGGCCCATGACCTTCATGGACCTCGAAGACCCTCGCTACGCGTACATGTTCGGCTTCTTGCAGGCGGATGGGCACTTACAAGCGGGCGCAGGCCAAAAGGGACGGCTGACCGTCGAAATCAGCCACCGCGACATCGGCATGCTCCGGGCCTTCCAGCAACTGTGCCCGTACAACAGCACCATCACCGAGCGCACACGAGCGACCAACTTCTCAGCGAGCCATCACTCCGCGATCTGGACCCTCTGCGCCCTGGAAGCCAGAGACCGACTCGTGGAGCTCGGCATCCCCTACGGCAAGAAGTCCACCAGGGTCACGCCACCGCGCGTCCCGTTCTCCCACCGGGACTACCTTCGCGGAATCATCGACGCCGACGGCGCCGTGGGCTTCACCAGCCAGGGTCTGCCGTTCGTCAGCCTGGCCACGACCAGCACGGCAATCGCCACCTACCTGTGCCACTACACCCAGGTCACACTCGGCATCCATAAGCTGACCAGCCGGAACGCCCGCGACGGCGCGTACAACATCATGTACATGCGAGAGGCGGGCGTGACACTGGCAGCTCACCTGTACTACCCCGGGAGCCTGGCCCTGGAGCGCAAGCGCTCGGCGGCGGCCCAGGTGAGTGCCTGGGTCCGCCCGGCGCACATGAATCCGCCTCGGCCGCGCCGCAGCTGGACACAGCTGGAAGACCGCATCCTGCTCGACACCCCGACCAACGCGGAAGCGGCCGAGAAGCTGGGCAGATCGCAGCAATCCTGCAATCTCCGGCGCTGGCGCTTGCGCAAGAATCAGGCGGCTCGAGCCGAATGACCGTCAGCCCTTCACACAGACGACCTGCTTGAGCTTCGCCACGACCTCGACGAGATCCCGCTGCTGCTCCATGACCTGCTCGATCGGCTTGTACGCGGCCGGGATCTCGTCGACCACGCCACGGTCCTTGCGGCACTCGACGCCCTGCGTCTGGTCCGCCAGGTCCCGCTCGGAGAATCGCTTCTTCGCCTGGTTGCGGCTCATCCGGCGGCCGGCGCCGTGCGAGGCGGAGTTGAACGACGCCTCGTTGCCCAGGCCGCGCACGATGTACGAGCCGGTGCCCATCGAGCCCGGGATGATGCCGTACTCGCCGCCGCCGGCGCGGATCGCGCCCTTGCGGGTGACCAGCAGGTCCACGCCCTCGTACCGCTCCTCCGACACGTAGTTGTGATGGCAGGAGATGGTCTGCTCGAACATGGGCTTGGCCTTCTTGAACTCCTTGCGGATCACGTCCTTGAAGAGCGCCATCATGATCTCGCGGTTGTGCCGCGCGTACTCCTGGGCCCAGAACAGGTCGTGCCGGTAGGCGGCCATCTGCGGCGTGTCCGCGATGAAGACTGCGAGGTCGCGGTCGACCAGCCCCTGGTTGTGCGACAGCTTCCGGGCCACGCCGATGTGGTACTCGGCGAGCTCCTTGCCGATGTTGCGGGACCCGGAGTGAAGCATGAGCCACACCGACCCGGACGAATCTATACAAAGTTCAACAAAATGGTTTCCTTGGCCAAGGGTTCCCATCTGCTTCAGCGCCCGCCCCTGCCGGAACTTCACCGCCTCCGCAACCCCGTCGAACCGCCCCCAGAAGTCGTCCCACCCGGCCGTCGGCAGCCCGTGCAGCCGTCGCGGGTCGACCGGGTCGTCGTGCATCGAGAAGCCCACCGGAATGGCCTCTTCGATCTTCGAGCGCAGCCGGGAGAGATCACCGGGCAGGTCGTTCGCGGTCAGCGACGTCTTCACCGCCGACATCCCGCAGCCGATGTCGACGCCGACCGCCGCCGGGCACACCGCGCCCTGCATGGCGATCACCGAGCCGACCGTGGCCCCCTTGCCGAAGTGGACGTCCGGCATGACCGCGAGTCCCTTGATCCATGGGAGGGTGGAGACGTTGCGCAGCTGCTGCATGGCAACGTCCTCGACCGTGGCCGGGTCGGCCCACATGCGGATCGGAACACGGGCGCCGGGCACCTCGGTGTAGGACATGGTTTTCCTCATAACCCCGTAAAAGCAAGATAACGCAAAAGCCGGACATATCTCACGATTCGCGACAGCGAACCGGCAGACGCAGCGGCACGTGCGGTAGACATACTGTCCAGCCGCCGCCTCCGCGGCAGCAACACGTTTTCGGTGGAAGGAGCCACGGACCGTGCAGCGAAGGGCTCACGCACCGGCCGCCGCACTGGCCGCCGCCGTGCTGGCCGCAGCGCTCACCGCCTGCAGCGGCGGGGCGGGCGGCGACGGCGGCGACGACTCCAAGCCCGGCCAGGCGGGCTCCACCGCGCCCGCCGCCCAGCCCGGCAAGTACCGCAGCCTCCCCGAGCCCTGCGGCTACGTGAACCGCGAGACGCTGCGCAGGCTCCTGCCCACTCCGGGTGACGACGAGGCCGACCGCGACACCCTCGCGAAGCTCTACAAGGGCCAGGCCGCCATCACCTACGACACCGACCGCCGCGTCGGCTGCCGCTGGAAGCTGGAGGCCCCGCAGGGCTCCCGGCACCTGACCGTCGACTTCGAGCGCGTCGTCTCGTACCAGCCCGGCGTCAGCGACGAGCAGCGGGCGGAGCAGCTCTACGGCCGCCGGGCGGGCGCCGCGCACATCCCGGTCTCCTCCGGCTCGCCGTCCGCATCCACGCCTTCGGCCTCGAAGGGCGCGAGCGCGGGCCCGCACCCGCAGGGCGGTGCGCAGAGCGGTTCCCCGGCGCCCTCCGCGTCCCTGCCGGGCGCGCCGTCGGCCTCCGGTTCGCCGGCGGGCGGCGCCTCGCTGGCCCCGCGCGTCCTGGACGACCTGGGCGACGACGCCTTCATCGACGACAAGCTGATCACTGCCGGCTCGGGCGTGCACCGTGACATCAACATCGTCTTCCGGTCCGCGAACGTCATCGTGACCATCGCCTACGACCAGTGGTCGGCCGACAAGCAGCACGTCCCCGGGAGCGAGGACCTCCAGGGCAAGGCCCAGGCCTTGGCCCGGGAGCTCGACGCGGGGAACTTCAACAATTAGCCGGTGGCCAATCCGCCACCGGCCCGCGTCGGCCGCGTACCGTGCCGATCAGGCGGGGCGAGAGCGCCCAGGCGCTCCGCCCCTCGACACCGAACGAGCGAAGGACCCATGCACCGAACAGCCCCGCGACTCGCCCGACTCCTCGCCTGCGCCGCAGTACCGGTGATGCTCGTCGCCACCGGCTGCTCGGACGACGACGGCGGCGACAAGAAGAAGTCCTCGCCCTCCGCTTCGGCGCCGGCCCCCAGCGCCTCGCCGTCGATGAAGGCGGCGACGTTCGCCAAGCTGCCGCCGGAGGTCTGCAAGACCATCGACGAGAAGACGATCGACAAGCTGGTGCCGAAGGCGAAGAAGAAGGAGGGCGAGGCCCTCCCCACCAGCGACGCGAACGACTCGGCGAGCTGCTTCTGGAACGGCCTGAACGACGAGGACGTCAAGGACCTGCAGTTCCGTTCGCTGACCGTCTCCTACAAGCGGCTGGCCTCCGACCCGACGCTGGGCTCGGGCGAGAAGCGCGCCGAGAAGTTCGCCGAGCAGCAGGTGACCAAGGCGACGACCGCCGACGGTGCCAAGGACGCGAAGACCGAGAAGGCCGAGGGCATCGGCGAGGGCGCGAACCTGGTGGCCACGGACACCAAGAAGGACGACGACGACTACCGCAATGCGACGGTCGTCGCCCGCACGGGCAACGTCGTGGTCACGGTGAAGTACAGCGGCGCCGGTTTCCAGGGCGCGAAGAACCCGGCGGCGGACGAGATCGCCAAGGGCGCGCAGGACGCGGCCAAGGAGGCGGTGGCCGCGGTCGCCGCGGCGAACAAGAGCTAGCGGCTCCGGCCCGTGGGCCTCGCCGCTGTCCTTCCTCCGCCGCAGCGGCGAGGAGCGACAGCGGTGAGGGTCCGGCGGCATACGCACCGGCAGCACCGGGCAACGACGGCGCCGGCCGCTCGATCACCATCGAGCGGCCGGCGCCGTTATGCGAGGTACCACGCCGGAGGCGCTACGCGCCGAGCAGCTTCCGCACCCGGTCCGCCCCCACCGCGAGGAGCAGGGTGGGCAGGCGCGGGCCGGTGTCGCGGCTGACCAGCAGGTGGTAGAGCAGGGCGAAGAAGGACCGCTGGGCGACCTTGAGCTCGGGGGTCGGCTTGGCGTCGGGCTCCAGGCCGGCCTGGACCTTGGGCACGCCGTAGACGAGCGTGGTCAGGCCGTCGAGCGACCAGTGGTCGTCCAGGCCCTCCAGGAGCAGCCGCAGCGACTCGTGGCCCTGCTCGTCGAGCGAGCCGAGCAGCTCGGTGTCGGGCTCGGAGCGCACGATGGTGCGGGATTCGGCCGGGACCTGGGTGTTGATCCAGTGCTCGGCCTTGTCCAGGCGCGGGCGGACCTCGTCGAGCGCGGTGACCGGCTGCGCCGGGTCGAGGTCGCTGAGGATGCGCAGGGTCTGCTCGTCGTGGCCGGCGGTGATGTCGGCGACCGAGGCGAGCGTGCGGTAGGGCAGCGGGCGCGGCGTGCGGGGCAGCTCGCCGGCAGCCGTGCGGGCGGCGCGGCTGTGGGCGAAGGCGTCGGCGGGCAGGACGGTGCCGTCGGCGACCTTGGCCTCCAGCTTGTCCCACTCGTCGTAGAGCCGCTGGATCTCCTGGTCGAAGGCGATCTTGAAGGACTGGTTGGGCTTGCGGCGGGCGTACAGCCAGCGCAGCAGCGGCGCTTCCATGATCTTCAGGGCGTCGCCGGGGGTGGGGACGCCGCCCTTCGAGGAGGACATCTTGGCCATGCCGCTGATGCCGACGAAGGCGTACATCGGGCCGATGGGCTGCTCGCCGCCGAAGACCTTGCGGACGATCTGGCCGCCGACGACGAAGGACGAGCCCGGGGAGGAGTGGTCGACGCCGGAGGGCTCGAAGATCACGCCCTCGTAGGCCCAGCGCATGGGCCAGTCGACCTTCCAGACCAGCTTGCCGCGGTTGAACTCGCTGAGGCGGACGGTCTCGGAGTGGCCGCACACGCAGGTGTAGGCCAGCTCGGTGGTCTCGTCGTCGTACGCGGTGACGGTGGTGAGGTCGCGCTCGCAGGCGCCGCAGTACGGCTTGTACGGGAAGTAGCCCGCACCGCCGGCGCTGCCGTCGTCCTCGGCGGCGGCGCCGGAGCCTTCCGCGGCCTCCAGCTCGGCCTCGTCGACGGGCTTCTGCTGCTGCTTCTTGGGCTTGCCGGTCGCCTTGTCCTTCGTCCGGTACTGGTCGAGGATCGCGTCGATGTCGGCGCGGTGCTTCATCGCGTGCAGGATCTGCTCGCGGTAGACACCGGAGGTGTACTGCTCGGTCTGGCTGATCGGGTCGTACTCGATGCCGAGCTCGGCGAGCGCCTCGACCATCGCGGCCTTGAAGTGCTCGGCCCAGTTCGGGAACGCCGAGCCGGCGGGGGCCGGGACGGAGGTCAGGGGCTTGCCGATGTGGGCGGCCCAGGACTCGTCGATGCCGGGGACGCCGCCCGGCACCTTGCGGTACCGGTCGTAGTCGTCCCAGGAGATCAGGTGGCGGACCTCGTGGCCGCGGCGGCGGATCTCGTCGGCGACGAGGTGCGGCGTCATGACCTCGCGCAGATTGCCGAGGTGGATCGGGCCGGAGGGGGACAGGCCCGAGGCGACGACGATCGGTTTGCCGGGGGCCCGGCGCTCCGCTTCGGCAATGACCTCGTCGGCGAAACGGGAGACCCAATCGGCCTCGGTGCTCTGAGCCTGAGCCACGGCACTTCCTTCCTTACGGTCCTGGCATGACCATTGTCCCAGACGGGAGGGGTGGCTCCGGGGTTGCCCGGCTGCGGGGAAATTACCGCGGGGGGCGTGGTAGGCGCATGGGATAATCGGCGGGACCATCACATGCCGCCTACCGGAATGGCACCTTCCCATGGCTTCGGTTCCCTCCCTCGCTTCCTCGCTCCACCAGCGCATCGCGGACGCCCTCTCGGCAGCCCTGCCGGAGGCCGATGCCGCCGATCCGCTGCTGCGCCGAAGCGACCGGGCCGATTTCCAGGCCAACGGGATGCTGGCGCTGGCCAAGAAGCTGAAGGGCAACCCGCGCGAGCTGGCGGCGAAGGTCGTCGACGGCTTGCCGGCCGGTGATCTGATCAAGGAGGTCGAGGTCTCGGGCCCCGGCTTCCTGAACATCACGATCACGGACGAGGCGATCGTGAAGACCCTGGCCGCGCGCGCCGCCGACGACCGTCTGGGCGTGCCGTTCGCGGAGCACCCGGGCACCACGGTCATCGACTACGCCCAGCCGAACGTGGCCAAGGAGATGCACGTCGGCCACCTGCGCAATTCGGTGATCGGTGACGCGGTGGTGCGGATCCTGGAGTTCTCCGGCGAGAAGGTCGTGCGCCGTCACCACATCGGCGACTGGGGCACCCAGTTCGGCATGCTGATCCAGTACCTGATCGAGCACCCGCACGAGCTGGACCACGAGGGCGAGGTCTCCGGCGAGGAGGCCATGTCCTCCCTCAACCGGCTGTACAAGGCGTCGCGGACGCTCTTCGACTCCGACGAGGAGTTCAAGGCCCGCGCCCGCCGCCGGGTCGTCGACCTCCAGGCCGGCGACGAGGAGACCCTCGCGCTGTGGCAGCGGTTCGTCGACGAGTCGAAGATCTACTTCTACTCGGTCTTCGACAAGCTCGACGTGGAGATCCGCGACGAGGACATCGTCGGCGAGTCCGGCTACAACGACATGCTCGCCGAGACCTGCCGCCTGCTGGAGGAGTCCGGTGTCGCGGTCCGTTCCAACGGCGCGCTCTGCGTCTTCTTCGACGACGTCAAGGGCCCGGACGGCAAGCCCTCGCCGCTGATCGTCCAGAAGTCCGACGGCGGCTTCGGCTACGCGGCCACGGACCTGTCCGCGATCCGCGACCGCGTGGGGAACCTGAAGGCCGACACCCTGCTGTACGTGGTGGACGCCCGGCAGTCCCTGCACTTCAAGATGGTCTTCGAGACCGCGCGCCGGGCCGGCTGGCTGACCGACGACGTCAAGGCCGTCCAGCTCGGCTTCGGCACGGTCCTCGGCAAGGACGGCAAGCCGTTCAAGACCCGTGAGGGCGAGACGGTCCGCCTGGTCGACCTGCTCGACGAGGCGATCGACCGCGCGACGGCCGTCGTCCGGGAGAAGGCCCAGGACCTGACGGAGGAGCAGATCGCCGAGCGCGGCGCCCAGGTGGGCATCGGCGCGGTGAAGTACGCGGACCTGTCGACGTCCGTCTCGCGCGACTACAAGTTCGACCTGGACCAGATGGTGTCCCTCAACGGCGACACCAGCGTCTACCTCCAGTACGCCTTCGCCCGGATCCAGTCGATCCTCCGCAAGGCGGGCGAGGCCCGGCCGGTCGCTCACCCGGAGCTCGCGCTGGCCCCGGCGGAGCGCGCGCTGGGCATGCACCTGGACCAGTTCGGGGAGAACCTGGCCGAGGTCACGGCCTCCTACGAGCCGCACAAGCTCGCCGGGTACCTCTACCAGCTGGCCTCGCTGTACACGACGTTCTACGCCGAGTGCCCGGTCCTCAAGGCCGAGACGCCGCAGCAGGTGGAGAACCGCCTCTTCCTGTGCGACCTGACGGCCCGCACCCTGCGTCAGGGCATGTCGCTGCTGGGCATCCGGACGCCCGAGCAGCTCTGAGGCACCGGACCGGGGCGGGGTGCCTCACCCCGCCCCCAGTTCGAACCACACCAGCTTGCCGGTGAGCCCCTGGGGTTGCCGGCGCAGGGCGAATCCTCCCCAGCTGTCGGCGCAGCGCATCACGAGCGCGAGCCCGCGGCCCTCCTCGGCGTCCTCCCGGGGCAGCGCGGTGGCCTGCAGGCCGGGCAGTGCGGGGTTGGTGTCCCATACGGTCACCCGCACCCCTTTTCCCTTGCCCTCGCGCCTGACGCGTACGGAGGCGGGCCCTTCGGAGTGCCGGTAGGAGTTGGTGACCAGCTCCGAGGTGAGCAGTTCGGCGGTCTCGGCCACGCGGGCGAAGCCGTGCTCTTCGAAGATCGTGCGGAGGGTGCGGCGGGCGATGCAGGGGGCGAGCGGGTCGCAGGGGACCTGGAGGGTGTACTCCCAGCTCTCGGGGAGCTCGGGGTCGGTGCTCATGGGCGCGTCTCCGCTGAGGGAACGGTGTGCGCCACAAGCTAGGGCCGGTGCCGGGGGGCTTTCCACTGTTTCGGCGGAATTCCCCCGGGCACCGGCCCTTGCTGTCTACAGCCTTTACCGGAGCTGACGGTCCTTGCCGGAGCCGGCGGTCCTTACCGGAGCCGGCGCGCGGCCTCGGTCGCCCAGTAGGTGAGGATCATGTTGGCCCCGGCGCGCTTGACGCTGGTCAGGGTCTCCATGATCGCGCGGTCGCGGTCGATCCAGCCGTTGGCGGCGGCGGCCTCGACCATCGCGTACTCGCCGCTGATCTGGTAGGCGGCGACGGGCACGTCGACGGCCTCGGCGATCTTGGCGAGGATGTCCAGGTACGGCAGGGCCGGCTTGACCATGACCATGTCCGCGCCCTCGGCGAGGTCGAGCGCGAGCTCGCGCATCGACTCGCGGGTGTTGGCGGGGTCCTGCTGGTAGGTCTTGCGGTCGCCCTGCAGCGAGGAGCCGACGGCCTCGCGGAAGGGGCCGTAGAACGCGGAGGCGTACTTGGCGGTGTAGGCCAGGACGGAGACGTCCTCGTGGCCGGTCTGGTCGAGGGCGTCGCGGATGACGCCGACCTGGCCGTCCATCATGCCGCTGGGGCCCACGACGTGGACGCCCGCGTCGGCCTGGACCTGCGCCATCTCGGCGTAGCGCTCGAGCGTGGCGTCGTTGTCGACGCGGCCGGAGGCGTCCAGGACGCCGCAGTGGCCGTGGTCGGTGAACTCGTCCAGGCACAGGTCGGACATGATGACGAGGTCGTCGCCGACCTCGGCCTTCACGTCGCGGATGGCGACCTGCAGGATGCCGTCCGGGTCCGTGCCCGCGGTGCCGGCGGCGTCCTTCTTGGACTCCTCGGGGACGCCGAAGAGCATGATCCCGGAGACGCCGGCCTCCAGCGCCTCGACGGCCGCCTTGCGCAGGGTGTCACGGGTGTGCTGGACGACGCCCGGCATGGAGGTGATCGGCACCGGCGCGGCGATGCCCTCCCGCACGAAGGCGGGAAGGATCAGGTCGGCCGGGTGCAGTCGGGTCTCCGCGACCATGCGGCGCATGGCGGGGCTGGTGCGCAGGCGCCGGGGGCGGGACCCCGGGAACGTGCCGTAGGTGGTGCTCAACTCCGTGCCCTTCTACGCGATCCGGGCCGTCGCTCGCTCGGGCGGGTGACCGGGTCGCCGGCCTCCAGGGCGGCGTCCCGGCGGGCCGCGCCGAACTCCGCGAGCGCCTCGGCGAGCTTGAGCACCGAGGGCTCGGGCGACAGCACGTCCACCCGCAGGCCGTGCTCCTCCGCGGTCTTCGCGGTGGCCGGGCCGATACAGGCGATGACGGTGACATTGTGGGGCTTGCCGGCGATGCCGACGAGGTTGCGCACCGTGCTCGACGAGGTGAAGAGCACGGCGTCGAAACCGCCGCCCTTGATGGCCTCGCGGGTCTCGGCCGGCGGCGGCGAGGCCCGGACGGTGCGGTAGGCGGTGACGTCGTCGACCTCCCAGCCCAGCTCGATCAGACCGGCCACCAGGGTCTCGGTGGCGATGTCGGCGCGCGGCAGGAAGACGCGGTCGATCGGGTCGAAGACCGGGTCGTAGGGCGGCCAGTCCTCCAGCAGGCCGGCGGCGGACTGCTCGCCGGACGGCACGAGGTCGGGCTTGACGCCGAACTCGATCAGCGACTTGGCGGTCTGCTCGCCGACGGCCGCGACCTTGATGCCGGCGAAGGCCCGCGCGTCGAGCCCGTACTCCTCGAACTTCTCGCGCACCGCCTTGACGGCGTTCACGGAGGTGAAGGCGATCCACTCGTAGCGGCCGGTGACCAGGCCCTTGACCGCGCGCTCCATCTGCTGGGGGGTGCGCGGCGGCTCGACGGCGATGGTCGGGACCTCGCTGGGCACGGCGCCGTAGGAGCGGAGCTGGTCGGAGAGCGCGGCGGACTGCTCCTTGGTGCGCGGCACGAGGACGTTCCAGCCGAAGAGGGGCTTGGACTCGAACCAGGAGAGCCGGTCGCGCTGCTCGGCAGCGCTGCGCTCGCCGACCACGGCTATGACCGGCTGGGCGCCGTCGGCCGACGGCAGCACCTTGGCGGCCTTGAGCACCTGGGCGAGGGTGCCGAGGGTGGCGGTCCAGGTGCGCTGGCGGGTGGTGGTGCCGGCGACCGTGACGGTCATCGGCGTGTCGGGGCCGCGGCCGGCGGAGACCAGTTCGCCGGCTGCGGAGACGACGGAGTCGAGCGTGGTGGAGACGACGGCGGTGACCTCGCTGGCGCCGACCTCGGACCAGCAGGTGGCCGAGGCCGTGCGGGCGTCGACGAAGCGCACGTCGCCGCCCTTGCCGTCGCGCAGCGGCACACCGGCGTAGGCGGGCACGCCGACGGCCGTGGCGACGCCGGGGACCACCTCGAAGGTGATGCCCTCGGCGGCGCAGGCGAGCATCTCGTCGGCGGCGTAGCCGTCGAGGCCGGGGTCGCCGAAGACGGCACGGACGACCCGCTTGCCGCTGCGCGCGGCCGTCATGACAAGATTGGCGGTGTCCCTAAGGACGGGGACGTCCGCGGTTTTTGATGCCTCATCAGTAACCGTCTGGGCAGGCATGTCCACATGGGCGCGCGCATGCGTGCGCACCACGTCGAGCACCTGCGGATCGGCGATCAGGACGTCCGCGGCCGCGAGCGCCTCCACGGCGCGGAGCGTCAGCAGGCCCGGGTCTCCGGGGCCGGCACCGAGGAAGGTGACGTGCCCGTGCACGGGGTGGTTCGGGGCGGTGGGGTTCAAAGTGCTCGCTCCCCCATAAGACCGGCCGCTCCCTTGTCGAGCATCGCTGCGGCGAGCTCGCGGCCCATGGCCACGGCTTCCTCGCTGGACGACGGCACGGGGCCGGTGGTGGACAGCTGCACCAGCGTCTTGCCGTCGGTCGTGCCGACGACGCCCCGCAGGCGCATTTCGGTGACAACCTGCCCGTCGGCCAACAAGTCGGCCAGCGCACCAACGGGTGCGGAACAGCCGGCTTCCAGGGCGGCGAGCAGGGAACGCTCGGCCGTCACGGCGACCCGGGTGTACGGGTCGTCGAGCTCGGCGAGCGTCGCGGCGAGGGGTGCGTTGGTCATGGCGCACTCGATCGCCAGGGCCCCCTGGCCGGGGGCGGGCAAAACTGCGTCGGGCTCCAGGAACTGCGAGACCTCGGCGCTGCGGCCGATCCGCGACAGCCCCGCGGCGGCGAGCACCACGGCATCGAGCTCGCCGTTGGTGACGAAGCCGATGCGGGTGTCGATGTTGCCGCGGATGGGGACGGTCTCGATCTCCTTGCCGAGCTCGCGGGCCCAGGCGTTGAGCTGGGCCATGCGGCGCGGGGAGCCGGTGCCGATGCGGGCGGCCTTCTCGGAGGAAAGCGCCGCGAGCTCCTCGAAGGTCAGGCCGTCGCGGGCGATCAGCACGTCGCGCGGGTCCTCGCGCGCCGGGATCGCCGCGAGGGCCAGCTCCTCGGGCTGCTTGGTGGGCAGGTCCTTCAGGGAGTGCACGGCGAAGTCGATCTCGCCCGCCAGCAGCGCGTCGCGCAGCGCGGAGACGAAGACGCCGGTGCCGCCGATCTGCGCGAGGGACTCGCGCGAGACGTCGCCGTAGGTGGTGATCTCCACCAGCTCCACCGGGCGGCCGGTCAGCTGCTGCACGGCCTGCGCCACCTGGCCGGACTGGGCCATGGCGAGCTTGCTGCGGCGCGTGCCGAGGCGCAGCGGCCGCGAAGAGTTGTCGTTCATGCCGGCTCCCGTGCCGTGTTGTGCGTACCGGCCTGCGAGTCGGCCCGGCTGACGGCGGCGACCGCCTGCGGGTCGAGGTCGAAGAGCTCTCGCAGCGCGTCGGCATAGCCGGCGCCGCCGGGGGTGGAGGCCAGCTCCTTGACGCGCACGGTGGGCGCGTGGAGGAGCTTGTCGACGACGCGGCGCACGGTCTGGGTGATCTCCGCGCGCTGCTTGTCGTCCAGGTCGGGCAGGCGGCCGTCGAGGCGGGCGATCTCGCTCGCGACGACGTCCGCGGCCATGGTGCGCAGGGCGACCACGGTGGGGGTGATGTGGGCGGCGCGCTGGGCGGCGCCGAAGGCGGCGACCTCGTCGGAGACGATGGTGCGCACCCGGTCGACGTCGGCGGCCATGGGCGCGTCGGCGGAGGCCTCGGCGAGCGACTCGATGTCGACGAGCCGTGCGCCCTCCAGGCGGTGGACGGCGGCGTCGATGTCGCGCGGCATGGCGAGGTCGAGGAGGGCGAGACGGACGCCGGTGCGGGCCGCGTCGCCGCACGCGGCGTCGAGGGCGCAGGCCGTGTCCGTACGGCCGGCGCCGGCCGCGTCCGGACGGGAGGCGAGCGCGGCGCGTATGGCCTCGGAGGTCAGCACGACGCCCATGGCGCCGGTGCAGCTGACCACGACGTCCGCGAGCGCGAGCTCCTGCGGCACCGCGGCCATCTCCACGGCCGAGGCCGTGAAGCCGGCGGCGGCCCGGGCGCCCGGCTCGGTGAGGATCTCCGCCAGGCGCTCCGCGCGCGCGAGCGTGCGGTTGGCGACGGCCACGTGGGCGACGCCCGCCCGCGCCAGCGTCGCCGCGGCGAGGGAGGACATCGAGCCGGCGCCGATGACCAGGGCCCGCTTGCCGCCGGCCCAGTCGCCCAGCGGCACGCCGTCGGCCAGGCGCTCCAGACCGAAGGTGACCAGGGACTGGCCCGCCCGGTCGATGCCGGTCTCGCTGTGGGCGCGCTTGCCGACCCGCAGGGCCTGCTGGAAGAGGTCGTTCAGCAGCCGCCCGGCGGTGTGCAGCTCCTGGCCGAGGGCGAGGGCGTCCTTGATCTGGCCGAGGATCTGGCCCTCGCCGACGACCATCGAGTCCAGCCCGCAGGCCACCGAGAAGAGGTGGTGGACGGCACGGTCCTCGTAGTGCACGTAGAGATACGGAGTGAGCTCTTCCAGCCCGACGCCCGAGTGCTGGGCGAGGAGCGTGGACAGCTCGGCCACACCGGCGTGGAACTTGTCCACGTCGGCGTAGAGCTCGATGCGGTTGCAGGTGGCGAGGACGGCCGCCTCGGTGGCCGGCTCGGCCGCGAGGGTGTCCTGCAGCAGCTTGGCCTGCGCCTCGCGCGCGAGGGCGGCGCGCTCCAGCACGCTCACCGGCGCGCTGCGGTGGCTCAGTCCGACGACGAGAAGACTCATGCCGGCATCACGGCGGGTACGTCCCCGTCCGGTCCCTTCCTGCCGCCCGCGGCCGGGCGCACGCCCGTGCCGGAGCGGGGCTGCGCCGCGGCGGCCACGGCGGTCTCCTGTGCGGGGGAGGTCTCCTCGCCGGCCTTGCGCTGCTCGTGGAAGGCGAGGATCTGCAGCTCGATCGACAGGTCGACCTTGCGCACGTCCACGCCCTCGGGCACGGAGAGCACGGTGGGCGCGAAGTTGAGGATCGACGTGACCCCGGCGGCCACGAGCCGGTCGCAGACCTGCTGGGCGGCGCCGGCCGGGGTGGCGATGACGCCGATGGAGACGCCGTTGTCCGTGATGATCGATTCGAGCTCGTCGGTGTGGCGCACGGGCAGCCCGGCGACCGGCTTGCCGGCCATGGCGGGGTCGGCGTCGATCAGGGCCGCGACGCGGAAGCCGCGGGAGGCGAAGCCGCCGTAGTTGGCGAGGGCCGCGCCGAGGTTTCCGATGCCGACGATGACGACCGGCCAGTCCTGGGTCAGGCCGAGCTCGCGGGAGATCTGGTAGACGAGGTACTCGACGTCGTAGCCCACGCCGCGGGTGCCGTAGGAGCCGAGGTAGCTGAAGTCCTTGCGCAGCTTGGCGGAGTTGACCCCCGCCGCGGTCGCGAGCTCCTCGGAGGAGACCGTGGGCACCGAGCGCTCGGAGAGCGCGGTCAGTGCGCGCAGGTACAGCGGAAGCCGGGCGACGGTGGCCTCGGGAATCCCTCGGCTTCGGGTCGCCGGTCGGTGAGTTCGGCCAGTTGCCACGGTGCTCCTGCGGGTAGAGCGGGGCTGCGGGCGGCGCCTCGTCCCAGGACCGCCCCGTCGAACGCAGGCTATGCCTTTGTGAACGCGTGCACAAAGATGGTGTCCGTTTTGCCCGGTCAAAGTGACCGGGGTCACGCGGCCTTTCGGCCCTCTCCGGGAACCATTCGGCCCCTTCCGGGGACGACCGGCCGCACTGTCACAGCAGCCACACCCGTCACACACAGCCCGGGGGAGCGTCGACGCGGACACGGGCGCTCACTCCTGACTCACTGCTCGCTCACCGGGGGACCGACCCCCGGCACCGGCCAGAAAAAACCCCGGACACCAATAAATCGCCACATGATGGTAGTCGACTCAGGCACCCATCCAGCACGTTTGAACGAGCCGGGAGCACGCCTTTGCATACGGGCGCACACGGCGGCGCACCAGGGGCGGGCACAATGGCGGGCATGACCCCCCTGCTGCGCCGCCGCCCCCGCAAGAACCCCGCCGACAGCACGGTCACCCTGATCGGCAAGCCCGGCTGCCACCTGTGCGACGCCGCCGAGACCGTGATCGCCGAGGTCTGCGGCGAACTCGGCGCCCGCTGGGAGAAGAAGGACATCACCCAGGACGAGGAGCTCCACCGCAAGTACTGGGAGCAGATCCCGGTGATCCTCGTCGACGGCGCCCAGCACGACTTCTGGCGCGTGGACCCCGGCCGGCTGCGCAAGGCCCTCGCGGGCTGAGCCCTCCCCGCCCGCGCGCACGCGGACCCGCCGGGTGTAACCGGAGCGTCAAGGGAAGTTCACGCCCCGGAATCATCCCGACTCCGGTTACCCCGAACAAACTGGCTATGCTCGGGCCATGGCCGCACTGGGATGGATCACTCCGCGCAGGCGCTCTGCCACGGCACGCAGCGTGCTGGCAGGCGAGGCCGCGGCGGAGGCAGCCCGCAAAACCGCTCAGGAGAGCGCTGCCGAGAGCGCCGAGGGCGCCGCACCGCAGCCGTCCGAGCCGGACTTCCCCGTCGTCGGCGACGTGCACGCCGCCGCCTTCTTCGACCTCGACAACACGGTCATGCAGGGCGCCTCCCTCTTCCACTTCGGCCGCGGGCTGTACAAGCGGCGGTTCTTCCAGAAGCGCGAGCTCGCCCGCTTCGCCTGGCAGCAGGTGTGGTTCCGGCTGGCCGGCGAGGACGCCGAGCACATGCAGGACGCCCGCGACAGCGCCCTGTCCATCGTCAAGGGCCACCGCGTCTCCGAGCTGATGACCATCGGCGAGGAGATCTACGACGAGTACATGGCCGAGCGGATCTGGCCCGGCACCCGGGCGCTCGCCCAGGCCCACCTCGACGCGGGCCAGAAGGTGTGGCTCGTGACCGCCGCGCCCGTCGAGGCCGCGACGATCATCGCCCGCCGCCTCGGGCTGACCGGCGCGCTCGGCACCGTCGCCGAGTCGATCGGCGGCGTCTACACCGGCAAGCTCGTCGGCGAGCCGCTGCACGGCCCCGCGAAGGCCGAGGCCGTCCGCGCCCTGGCCGCCGCCGAGGGGCTCGACCTCTCGCGCTGCGCCGCCTACAGCGACTCGGCCAACGACATCCCGATGCTCTCGCTCGTGGGCCACCCCTACGCCGTCAATCCCGACAGCCGGCTGCGCAAGCACGCCCGCGAGCGCGGATGGCGGCTGCGCGACTACCGTACGGGCCGCAAGGCGGCCAAGGTCGGCATCCCCGCGGCGGCCGGCGTGGGCGCCCTGGCGGGCGGCGCGGCCGCGGCCGTGGCCCTGCACCGCCGCCGGCACTGACGCGGGCCCGCCCCGCTCCCCTGCCCGGCCCGCTCTAGCGGCTCCGGGGCGGATTCATGCGGCGGCGCGCCGTACCGCGCCGTCCACTTCACGCCACTACGCCGCGCTGTCGCCACAAAGGTTCGGCAACAGCGCGTAGCCGCACGTCACTCTCAGGCAATCCTGTCTTCATACCCTCACATCCTCCTCCTCAGTCCTTCCGCGTCCGGATTGCCACAACACGCCGCCCATTCGGCCACACCATGACCAAATCTGTTCAACCTCCTTTCATAGTTCGATATTTGATCGATCCCCAACCGGTAAGAGATCGAACGGAAACGATGATTTGAGCAACTCGGTGTAGTGCTGCCTGTACGAAGCGTTATTCTCCTCAGACGCAAACCGGTACCCCCTTGTCCCTACGACGAGTGAACGGTTCCGTACTGCACGTGATGGAAGCTCTGCCTCTGGGAGTCCCGTGTACCCACACGTCGGGGTTGACGCCTCGGGCCTGGCTACGCTTCGCGCAACGGTCCTCGACCGCCTGCGCGGCTTCGTCCCCACCGCGTACGCCGTCCCCGCCCTCGCCACGCTCGCCCCTGCAGGAGGCGGCCGTGCCGGCCACGCCGGCCCCTGCTACGCCCTCGCCGAGAGCAGCGCGGCGGTGGGCAGACGAGCCGCCCGCCGGGGCGGTGCGGCCACCGCGTCGTCCGCCGCGCCCTCCGGCTCCGCCACGTCAACGCGCCGCCCCAGCGCGGACAGCGACAGCGCCCGCATGCTCGACCTGGTCGAGCGCGCCCAGGCCGGGGAGGCCGAAGCCTTCGGCCGTCTCTACGACCAGTACGCCGATACGGTCTACCGCTATATCTACTACCGGGTAGGCGGCCGGGCCACCGCGGAGGACCTCACCAGTGAGACGTTCCTGCGCGCCCTGCGCCGCATCGGCACCTTCACCTGGCAGGGCCGCGACTTCGGCGCCTGGCTCGTGACGATCGCCCGCAACCTGGTCGCCGACCACTTCAAGTCGTCGAGGTTCCGGCTCGAAGTGACCACCGGCGAGATGCTCGACGCCAATGAGGTCGAGCGCAGCCCGGAGGACTCCGTCCTCGAGTCCCTGTCCAACGCCGCACTGCTGGAGGCGGTGCGCAAGCTCAACCCCCAGCAGCAGGAGTGCGTCACCCTGCGCTTCCTGCAAGGGCTTTCGGTCGCCGAAACCGCCCGCGTCATGGGCAAGAACGAGGGCGCCATCAAGACCCTCCAGTACCGGGCGGTCCGCACCCTGGCCCGCCTCCTTCCCGACGACGCGCGTTAACCATGCGCGCCCGTTCACTCACCAGCGGTCACATCGCCCAGGACGCGTAACCCGGCTGGCGCGCCAGTCGTTGTGCGGGATGCAGACTCCCTGCGGTCACGCCATGCCCGCAGCCACTCACTCGATCGAGTGGATGCTCATCACGGCGTGCAACCCTCCAGGTGTTCAGAGGAGTCGACCGTCATGACGAGAGGAGGTGCCGCCTGTGATCGCGAACGTATCGGCGCACCGGCGGGCGAACGCCTTCGCCCGGTCCCTGGAGCAGCAGGAAGTCCAGGACGCGGCGGCCACACAGCCCGAACCGCCGGCCGAGGGCGCGGAGCCGGGCAGACTGCTGGCCCTGACGGGCCGGCTCGGTGAGCTGCCCCGCCCCGGGCTCGATCCGGAGACCAAGGCCGTGCAGCGTGCGCAGCTCATCGCTGCCATGGAGACCCAGTTCGCCGGAGGTGACTCCGCCGCCCTCCCCGAGCCGAAGGCCCGCCGGTCGGGCCGCGGCGCCCACCGCGCGCTGGGCCGGCTCCGGCCGCGCTCCCGCTGGTCGAAGGGGCTCGCCGCGGGCGGCCTGACCGTGGGTGTGGCAGCGGGTGCGTTCGGCGGCGTGGCGGCCGCCAGTTCCAATGCCCTGCCCGGCGATTCGCTCTATCCGCTCAAGCGCGGAATGGAGGATCTCCGCCTCGGCATGGCCGACGACGACTCCGACCGCGGCGGCCTGCTGCTCGACCGGGCCTCCACCCGCCTGCAGGAGGCACGCCGCCTGATGGAGCGCGGCAAGCTGGGCGGCACCCTGGACCACGAGGTCCTGGGCGAGATCCGCAAGACGCTCTCGGGCATGCGCCAGGACGCCTCCGAAGGCCACCGCCTGCTGCACACCGCCTACAAGCGCGACCGCTCGCTCGGCCCCATCCAGCGCCTCTCCAGCTTCGCGTCCTCGCACCGCGAGAGCTGGAGCCAGCTGCGCGAGAAGCTCCCGGTCCAACTGGCCGACGTGGGCGCCGAAGTGAGCTCGGTCCTCTTCGCCATAGACGAAGAGGTCGAGCCGCTGCGGTCCCTGCTCCCCGCCCACCACGGCAAGCACGGCTCGTCCGTCCGGCCGGGCGTCCCCTCCCCGGGCACGTCCGCCCGCTCGGGCCACGCCGCGCCCAAGCCGTCGGCCTCGTCCAGCGGCGAGGGCAAGCACGCGGGCGGCGGCGGCCGGCAGCATCCGGCGGCCCCCGGCGGCCACGAGGAGCACGAGGGCCTCCTCGGCGGCACGGGGCTGCTGAAGCCCCCCTCGGCCCCCGGCACCGCCAGCCCGGAGGGCACGTCGCACGGCAAGGAGAGCAAGCCGGCCAAGCAGCCGAGCATCACGATCCCGCCGGTCCTCCCGGACATCCTCCCGGGCCTGGGCATCCACGGCGACGATCCGAAGTAGGACAGCAGCGGCGGTCGGCGTTCTTTCGAGAACGCCGACCGCCGCTGCTGTGCCGTGTCGGGCCGGGCCGATCCGTGAGCCGGTCAGAAGAACACGGACCGCCGCTGCACGAGCAGCTTGTACAAGGTGTGCTGAATCGTTTCTCGTACCTGGTCGGTCAGGTTGAACATCAGCATGGGGTCGTCCGCGGCCTCCGCCGGATACCCGTCCGTGGGAATCGGCTCCCCGAACTGGATCGTCCACTTCGTCGGCAGCGGCACCAGCCCCAGCGGCCCCAGCCAGGGGAACGCGGGCGTCAGCGGGAAGTACGGAATCCCCAGCAGCCGCGCGGCCGTCCGGGAGTTGCCGAGCATCGGATAGATCTCCTCGGCCCCCACGATCGAGCACGGCACGATCGGCGCCCCGGCACGCAGTGCCGTCGACACGAAGCCGCCCCGGCCGAAGCGCTGGAGCTTGTACCGCTCCGAGAACGGCTTCCCGATCCCCTTGAACCCCTCCGGCATCACCCCGACCACCTCGCCCCGCTCCAGGAGCTGCTGCGCGTCCTCCGCACAGGCCAGGGTGTGCCCGAGCTTCCGGGAGAGCTCGTTGACGCCCGGCAGCATGAAGACCAGGTCCGCGGCGAGCATCCGGATGTGCCGGTCGGCCGGGTGGTGGTCGTGCACCGCGACCTGCAGCATCAGCCCGTCCACCGGAAGCGTCCCGGAGTGGTTGGCGACGACCAGGGCCGCGCCCTTCTCCGGAATGTTCTCGATGCCCTTCACCTCGACCCGGAAGTACTTCTCGTAGAAGGGCCGCAGCGCGGACATCAGGACCTGGTCGGTCAGCTCCTCGTCGTAGCCGAACTCGTCGACCTCGTACTCGCCGGTGATCCGCCGCCGCAGGAAGCTCAGCCCGTGCGCCAGCTTCCGGTCCCAGCCGGCCTCCCGCGCGGCCTCCTGCTCCCGCCCCCGGGCACTGCCGTCCGCGGCCGCCGGGCGCTCGGGCTCGGCCGCCGCGGCCTGGTCCACGTCCCGCTGCGGCGGCACGGGCGCGAGGGACGACACGCGGTTCGTACGGGCCCGCCCCGTCCGCTTGCCCTTGCGCTTGGACCGCGGCTCCTCGCCGCCGAACGGGATGACCTTCGCGTCCGCCATGGTGGGTGCGCTCCTCACTTCTGGCCGCGGCCGGCAGGCAGTGCCGCGGCGATCCGGTCGACGGTACGGGCGAGGGTCTCGGGCGGCAGCAGCCCGGGCCCCCGGCTGCGCGCGTAGTCCTCGAAGGCCCCCGCGGTGGTGTAGCGCGGGTCGAAGCCGAGGACCTCGCGCATCTGGGTGGTCCGGACGACCCGCCCGTGGGTGAGGAGCCGGATCTGCTCGGGCGAGAAGTCCGTCACGCCGACCGAACGCAGTGCGGAGCCGACCCAGGTGACGGTCGGCAGGAAGAAGGGGAGCGTGGGACGCCCGAGGCGGCGGGCCGCCTGGGAGAGCAGCAGCACTCCGTCACCCGCGACGTTGAAGGTGCCGCTGTTGAGCGTGCCCCTGCGCGGCTCGCCGGAGGCGATCCGCAGCACCTCGATCACGTCGTCCTCGTGGACGAACTGCAGCCGGGGGTCGAAGCCGAGCACGGTGGGCAGCACGGGCAGCGCGAAGTACTCCGCGAGCGGCGAGTCGGCGCAGGGCCCGAGGATGTTCGCGAAGCGCAGCACGCACACGGCCACGTCGGGCCGGCGCCGGGCGAAGCCGCGCACGTACCCCTCGACCTCCACCACGTCCTTGGCGAAGCCCCCGCTGGGCAGCGACTTCGGCGGGGTGGTCTCGGTGAAGATCGCCGGATCGCGTGGCGCGGATCCGTAGACATTGGTGCTGGACTTGACCACCAGGCGCTTGACCGAGGGCGTCTTCTGGCAGGCGCCGAGCAGCTGCATCGTGCCGATGACGTTGGTCTCCTTGACCGTGGCCCGGCTGCCGCGCTTGCCCAGCGGGGTGCCGTTCACATCCATGTGGACCACCGTGTCCACAGCGTGTTCGGCCAGAACCCGCGCGATCCGGGGATGGCGAATGTCCGCCCGTACGAAATCGGCCCCGCCCAGATGGTGCGCGGGAGGCACCGCGTCCACCCCGATCACCCGGTCCACATCGGGCTCACGCTGGATACGGCGGACGAACCGGCCCCCCAGCTGCCGTGCGACTCCGGTGACGAGCACGACCTTGCCCAAGATCAGCGCCTTCCTCTGCCCACGATCCGCCCACGACCTACCCATGAGTGGTGCTGCCGCGGCCACCGTAGCGGGTCGTCGTTGCGCTGTGATGACCGGCCGATGCACGGAGCTACATTTCAAGCCGTAGCCGAGGTTTCACTCAGCGCTACCGGCCCGCAATGCACCGCAGCCCTCCCACCATGATCGGTGGAAGGGCTGCGGGACGAGCACAGCGGCGTGCCGCTTACTTCTTGTTGCGACGCTGAACGCGCGTGCGCTTGAGCAGCTTGCGGTGCTTCTTCTTGGCCATCCGCTTACGCCGCTTCTTGATAACAGAGCCCACGACTACCCTCGCTTACATCGATTCACTCGGTGCGGGGCGTCCGAGCCCACACGACCTACATCGGGCCAGCCTACCCGGCACCGGGCGATCAGCGTAATCCAGGGCCCCCGTCAGGCTGTTTCCACCCCCACGTAGGACTCTCGGAGGTACTCGTGCACCGCTTGCTCCGGGACCCGGAACGACCTGCCCACCCTGATCGCCGGCAGATGACCGCTGTGCACCAAGCGGTACACGGTCATCTTGGACACTCGCATCACCGCGGCGACTTCCGCCACGGTCAGGAACACGACCTCGTTGAGAGGCCTCTGGTCAGCAGCCATGACACACCTGAACCTTCCGCACATGACGCGCACCGGCTTCCCCTCCGGTGACTCCTCGTCGCTGCGCGCTCACTCCCCAGGTTAGGGGCGGGTGATGCGAGTGGGGAAGAGGAGCAGCCATCGGCCGCCTACTGTGACAGACACGCTCGATTGAGTACATAGCGAGTAAGCGGTCGGTAGTAATCAGACCGCACAGTGTCATCAAGCGGAACGACGACGGACACCCGCCCCTCCGCCTGCCCGACGAACGGCGCCGGGTCGTCCGCATCCGCCAGGCCGAGGGCCTCAATACCCAGCTGACCTGCCCCGCAGACCCAGCCGTGGTCCCCCACGACCATCGCCGGAAGCGGTCCGTCACCGTCCATCGCCGCTCCCAGGGCCACCCGAAGCGGGAGCGGAGAATGCGTATGTACGCCGGGCTCACTTCCACACCCACGTGCGCCGGGTTCACGCACCAGCGCGACGCCTCGAACGTAGTCCAGGTTGTAGGTACGTACCCCGAACCGGGTCGTTATGTCGACACTTCGACCCTGCGCCGGACGGAGGACAGTGCATCCCGCCGCCGAGAGACCGGCGGCCAACCCGGCGTAGAAGCCCAGGAGCCGGTGCGGGTGACCGGTGCCGATCAGCACCGGAGCGGCGGCCGCGGCCGCCGCGGCGAGCCGCTCCGCAAAGGCACTCAGTGCCACGATCGTACGGTCGGGGTCGATGACATCCTGCCCCGAAGTGTGACCGGGATCGGCCGAAACCCCGCACTTGCGGCCCATCAGTTGTAACAAGTCCCCCAGCCGCCAGTCCCGTTCCGGCTCCAGCCCGAGCAACGCCCGGGGATCTCCGGCCACGAACATCCGATAGCGGCTCAGACTCCGCTCCCGGGAAGTGGATACGACACCGGCGATACGGGAGCGCAGGAGGTGGCTGCGGAGGGCACGTTGAGCACGGGACTGGGCGGGGAGCTCGGTCGGCACGGTTCCGATGCTGGCGGAACCGCCCCTGAGCCGAAGGGCATTCGCCCAGGGATCCCACGGTCGGCCTAACGGGCTGCACGCCACGGCAGGCATGCACGACGCAGACACAGGCCTGTGCAACACGGCACAGCCCCGCGCGACTCAGGCCAGGCGCCGCCTGCCTCAGGCACGGCCCCACGTGACGCGGCGTCCTACGGAAGCAGGCCGTGAGCCGGGAACACGGCCCGCCGCGTCGCGAGGATCGACTGGTCGAGCCGGTCCCCCGGGTCGTACCCCGAATCCGTGAAGTCCTTCCACTCGGGCCGGCGCCCGTCCGTCATCCGGTACGGCCCCAACTGCCTCGTACGACGGAACACTTCGGCCCGCCACTCCTCCGGAACGGCACTCTCGGGAGCCACCGGCACCCCCGCGGCGATCCCCACCAGATGGGCCCAGGACCGCGGCACGACGTCGACCACCGCGTACCCGCCACCGCCCAGGGCGACCCACCGCCCCTCCGCATGCTCGTGAGCCAGCGCGTGACAGGCCTCGGCCACCATCCGCTGGGCGTCCAAGGACACCGCCAGATGGGCCAGCGGATCCTCGAAGTGCGTGTCGGCGCCGTGCTGCGTCACCAGCACCTGCGGACGGAAGGCCGCCAGCAGCTCCGGCACCACGGCGTGGAACGCCCGCAGCCACCCCGCATCACCCGTCCCCGCCGGCAGCGCCACGTTGACGGCACTCCCCTCGGCTCCCGGGCCACCGGTCTCCTGGGGCCAGCCGGTCTGCGGGAAGAGCGTGCTGGGGTGCTCGTGCAGGGAGACGGTGAGAACGCGCGGGTCCTCCCAGAAGGCCGCCTGGACGCCGTCACCGTGGTGCACGTCCACATCGATGTACGCGACCCGCTCGGCCCCGAGCTCCAGCAGCCGGGCCACGGCGAGGGCCGCGTCGTTGTACACGCAGAACCCGGACGCCGCGCCGGGCATCGCATGGTGCAGCCCGCCGGCGAAGTTCACCGCGTGCAGGGCCTCGCCGCGCCATACGGATTCCGCGGCGCCCACCGACTGCCCGGCGATCAGTGCCGAGGCGTCGTGCACGGCCGGGAAGGCCGGGACGTCGGGCGTCCCGAGACCGTACGAACCGTCGGCGGAGGCGGGGTCGGCGGACGCGGCACGCACGGCGGCGATGTAGTCCTCGCGGTGCACCAGCCGCAGCGTGGAATCCCCCGCGGGCCGGGCGGCGGCGACGCGCACGGCACGGTCCAGCCCGAGCGCCTCGACCAGCCGCATGGTGAGCGCGAGCCGCACCGGATCCATGGGGTGGCCTGGCCCGAAGTCGTAGCCCGTTACCGCCTCGTCCCACATCAACTGCGCACGGCCGCTCATGGGCATCACCGTAGTGGATGGGTCAGACCAGGAGCTGAGCGAGTTCGGTCATCTCACCGAACAGCCCCTTGGCGCCGGCTTCGGTCAATCGCTCGGGAGAGGTCATGCCGGTGTACCCGTAGACATCCATACCGGCGGCGAGCGCGGCCCGGACGCCCAGCGGACTGTCCTCGACGACGACACAGCGGGTGGGGTCAACACCCATGGAACGGGCGGCGTGGAGAAAGAGGTCGGGGGCCGGCTTGCCCCTGCCGACGTCCTCCGCGCTGAAAATCCAGGATTCCTCGAACCATTCGTCCAGCCCGGTACGGCCATGACCGACCCGGATCCGCTCATGGGTCCCGGAGGAGGCGACGCAGTACGGAACGCCGGTGGCCACCAGGTACTCGAGAACCTCCGCAGCACCCTTTATGGGCTGCAGCTCGCGGTCGAACGCGTCGAAGGTGCGGGAGTGCAGAGTGGTGTCGAAGTCGGCGGGCAGCCGCCGGCCGGTGCGTTCGAGCACCAGGTCGTGGACGCGGTGCACGGCGGAGCCCATGTAGTCCCGGATGGATTCCTCGTACGTGGTGGGGTGCCCGAGTTCGGTGAGGTAGTCGGCGAGCACCTGGTTGGCGATCGGTTCGCTGTCGACGAGCACACCGTCGTTGTCGAAGATGACGAGGTCGTAGCGCATCATGACGTCACCCTAGAGGCCCGGAACGCAAAAATGCCGCAGGCCCTGAGTGATATCACTCAGGGCCTGCGGCTTAAAATTTGTTCGGCGGCGTCCTACTCTCCCACACGGTCCCCCATGCAGTACCATCGGCGCTGAAAGGCTTAGCTTCCGGGTTCGGAATGTAACCGGGCGTTTCCCTAACGCTATGACCACCGAAAC